>DATKLB010000057.1:0-10791 GCA_035542615.1 Spirochaetia bacterium
GAGCAGGTTCTACCGGGTCGGCGCAAAGGCGCTCTGGCACCGGGCCCCCAACATGGACTCGCTCATCGCAATCGGAACGGCTGCCGCGGTGCTGTACAGCATCTACAGCACGGTTCGTGTAGCCCTCGGTGACGTGGAGGCGGTGAAAAACCTCTACTTCGAGACGGCCGCCGTCATCCTCACGCTCATCACGCTCGGAAAAACCCTGGAGACGGTGTCGAAGGGAAAGACCTCGCAGGCAATCAAGAAGCTGATGGGCCTGGCCCCCAAGACCGCAACTGTCATCCAGGGCGGCCGGGAGACAGAGATCCCCATATCCGAGGTCGAGGTCGGGGACATCCTGCGAGTGCGTCCGGGAGAGAAGGTGCCGGTCGACGGAGAGGTGATCGACGGGTACACCTCGGTGGACGAATCCATGCTCACCGGGGAAAGCATTCCCGTGGAAAAGAAGGCGGGTGACAGGGTGACCGGCGCAAGCCTCAACAAGAACGGCACCTTCACCTTCCGTGCCACACGGGTGGGAAGTGACACGGCGCTGGCGCAGATAATCAAGCTGGTGGAGCAGGCCCAGGGATCGAAGGCCCCGATCGCGCGGCTCGCTGACGTGGTCTCCGGGTATTTCGTCCCCATCGTTATTCTCATAGCGCTGGCAGCCGGCGCCGCATGGCTGATTTCGGGGCAGAGCTTCGCTTTCAGCATGACCATCTTCACCGCGGTCCTGGTGATCGCCTGCCCGTGCGCCCTCGGCCTGGCAACCCCGACGGCGATCATGGTCGGCACGGGAAAGGGCGCGGAGAACGGGATCCTGTTCAAGGGCGGAGCCGCTCTGGAGGGTGCTCAGGGCATCCAGACGGTCGTGCTCGACAAGACGGGGACCGTCACCGAAGGAAAGCCGATTGTAACCGACGTCGCGCTGGCTGACGGCGTTGGCGAAAGCACCCTTCTCCAGCTTGCCGCATCAGCGGAGAAAGGCTCCGAGCACCCCCTGGGGGATGCGATCGTGCAGAGCGCGGAGGCGAGAGGTCTCACGTTGGTTGCCGTCGAAGAGTTCC
The DNA here is from genome assembly GCA_035542615.1 of Spirochaetia bacterium. Classification (GTDB taxonomy): domain Bacteria; phylum Spirochaetota; class Spirochaetia; order SZUA-6; family Fen-1364; genus Fen-1364. Next base: position 1,053 of record DATKLB010000057.1, read on the forward strand.
AGGCGATTCCCGGCCGCGGGATCGAGGCCCGGGTCGGCGGCAGGGCGCTTCTCCTGGGCAACGAGAAGCTCATGACGGAAAGAGGCGTTGCACTCGGGACGATGGCAGCCGCCTCAGCCCGGCTTGCGGATGACGGCAAGACGACGATGTTCGTCGCCGTCGACGGCAGTCCAGCGGGAGTCATCGCCGTTGCCGATGTGCCCAGGGAGTCCAGCGCGCGAGCCATCAGCAGGCTTCGCGGCATGGGTCTGGAGGTGGTCATGCTGACCGGGGACAACGAAACGACCGCACAGGCCATCGCAAGGCAGGTTGGAGTGGACCGGGTGTTCGCGGAGGTGCTGCCGCAGGAAAAAGCGGCCGCGGTGAAGAAAATCCAGGAGGAAGGCGTGCGGGTTGCCATGGTCGGTGATGGAATCAACGACGCGGCCGCGCTCGCCCAGGCGGACATCGGGATCGCCATCGGCACCGGCACGGATGTGGCAATCGAGTCCGCCGACATCGTGCTCATGAAGAGCGACCTCACGGATGTTGCCAGGGCAATCCAGCTGAGCAGAGCGACCATCCGGAACATCCGGCAGAACCTGTTCTGGGCGTTCTGTTACAACGTGCTGGGCATCCCAATAGCCGCAGGCCTGCTCCACGTGTTCGGCGGTCCGCTCCTGAACCCGATCTTCGCCGCCGCGGCAATGTCCCTGAGCTCTGTCTCGGTCGTGAGCAACGCGCTGCGGCTGCGATGGTTCAGGTTCGAGAGGGGCGGAACACCTGCTGCTTCGCCGGCCGCGACGATGAGATAGGAGAGCCCATGCACCACGAAAGTCACGACAGCCAGAAGGCAATAGATCTGTTGAAGACGGCGCGCGGCCAGATCGACGCCACCCTCCGGATGGTGGAGGAGGACCGGTACTGCATCGATGTGTCGAAGCAGGTACATGCCACCATCGCACTGCTGAAAAAGGCCAACATGGTCGTCCTGAAGCAGCACATGAACACGTGCGTCAAGGATGCCATCATGGCCAACAAGGGCGCGGAGAAAGTCGACGAGATCACGATGATCCTCGAGAAGTATCTCGAGCGATGAGGAGGAACAGATGAGTGCTGGCGCAACGAAGGTGAAAGACCCTGTGTGCGGAATGATGATCGATCCGAAGACCGCCGCTGCAACGCGGGTATACGAGGGCAAGACGTACTACTTCTGCGCGCAGGGATGCGCGCGGGACTTCGACGCGGATCCGAAGAAATATATCTCGGCAACGTGACGGCGGAATGGCGCGGCGCGCCGTGATGCCGAAAACGACACAGAAGCACGCCCGGCTCGCGCGCGCCAGGAAGATTCCCTTGAAGTTCCACATCGAAAAGACTCTCTCGGTCCCCCCAACGGTCACGGAGGACTGCACTTCAAGGGTGCCCCCAAGCACCCACAACGGGGGAGGAGCGCCATAGTATATTGGGCCGAGCTGTCGGAAATGCCATGGCGAAGCTTTTCATCATCAAGACAGGCGCCACGATGCCGTCGCTCAAGGACCAGCGGGGGGATTTCGAGGACTGGATACTGGCCGGAATGGAGATCCCCGCCGCCGAGACCGAGGTCGTAGACATCGCGGCAGATCAGCCTCTGCCGGAGCCGGGGAGCGCAGCGGGCATCGTGATCACGGGATCCCATGATATGGTGACGGACCACCGGGACTGGAGCGAACGAGGTGCGGGTTGGCTCCTCCAGGTGGTGTCGCGCGGCATTCCAACACTCGGAGTCTGCTACGGCCATCAGCTTCTCGCGTATGCACTCGGCGGCCGCGTCGACTACAACCCCCGCGGACAGGAAATGGGGACGACCGAGATTTCGCTCCTGGAGCCGGCGTTCAATGATGAGCTTCTCGGCGGATTGCCGCCCACGTTCAAGGCCCACGTCTGTCATTCGCAGTCCGTGCTTCGACTCCCACAGGGGGCCGTGCGGCTGGCAGCCAGCGCGTGGGACGCAAATCAGGCGTTCCGCGTTGACGACTGCGCCTGGGGGGTGCAATTTCACCCTGAGTTCGATGCGCACATCATGCGGGCGTATGCGGCGGGGGAAACCCTCCCCGCGGGAAACGAGATCGTCGAGGCTCCTTTCAGCGCCCGGGTGCTGAAGCGATTCGCCCTGATTGTCAGTCAGAAACAAGCGAGGGCAGGTAAAACTCCTTCATGATCCGTCGCATCTGCTCGTAGCCTTCGAGCTTGGCCTGCCCGCGGGAGAGCTTGTACAAAACGGAGATCTTTCCCTTATAGCGGAAATGGAAGTCGAAATATTCGGAGACGGCGCCGTTGCGCAGGACCGAGTATTCCAACACAACCTCGACACCATCAAAGCTCTTGGGCTTGATCGAGAAGGTGGTGCTTGCCCCGCTGGGCAGAGCAAGGTTCTGGAACCTCACATCCCTGAAGAGTTTGCCGACACTCCTGCCGCCAAAATCCGAAACGCCCTCCCTGATCTGGAGCACCGACTGCCAGAACCCATCGGGAATAGCCGCCTGCGCAAACGCGCCCGCGGCAACTGCGAGGAAAACGACAACGCATGCGCAGCGGACGCGCAGTGTGACCACAGGAATCCCTCCCTGACGACGTTTACGAGCATCGCTGCATTCTAAGCACAAAAATGCGACAGCGGAAAGTCAGCTCTGGCGGCCGTCGCTCGTGCACCAGGACAAGCGCCGGCCTGTTTTCTCGCGCCCCGGCACCCTGAGGTAAAACATTGGCGGCGACCCCTTCAGCGTGACATAATTGTTATCGATGAAGCGTTCTCCCACGAGAACTGCAATTCTCCTCGGCGCGGCGCTGTGCGGCGCCGGCTGCGTCCTCTCCTCGACGCCCACGGGACCGGCGGGGCTGGCGTCAAAGACAGTCACGACCCTTGCCGGCCAGGCGGGAACAATCGGAAGCGCGGATGGCACAGGAACAGCAGCGACTCTCGGTTTCCCCGCGGGAGTCGTCGTCGGTCCGGGCGCCGTTCTCTACGTCTGCGATTCTTTCAATTCCACGATCCGGGCGATCAACCTTGGCACCGGGGCAGCCACGACGATTGCGGGCGTACCCGGCGTGGCAAGCTGGTTCGACAACACGGCCGCGCTTGCGGCATTCTTCAACCACCCCGAAGGGATTGCCACCGACGGAACGAACCTATACGTCGCCGACTCGGGGAACAACGCGATCCGAAAGATTGTCCTTCCGGGTGGTCCGGTGACCACGATTGCTGGCAACCCGAACGTGCTTCCCGGCAGTGCCGACGGGATAGGGAGCGCTGCGCTTTTCAATAATCCGCTGGGAATCTGCTTTGACTCGGCGAACTCGATTCTCTATGTAACCGATTCTGGAAACTCAACGCTACGGGCAGTGCCAACGAACGGCACTTCGACTTCCACCGTCGCCGGCCAGGCGGAAGTGTTCGGGAGTTCCGACGGGACGGGGACCGCGGCGACATTCACCTATCCGGAGGGCATTGTCATCGACGGAGGGAACGCCAACCTTTACGTCACGGACACCGGGAACGGCACGATTCGCAGGCTCGTCATCGCAAGCAAGGCAGTGACCACTCTTGCGGGCCAGACGGGGGTCAGGGGGGATGTCGATGGACCAGGCGCTGCGGCACAGTTCAACTGGCCGGAGGGCATTGCGATCGACAGCACTGACATGTACCTGTACGTTGCCGACACCCTCAACAACGTGATCCGCCAGGTCGTGATCGGCTCAGGAGCAGTCACGACTCTGGCCGGTCAGGGGGAAACCGCGGGAAGCGCGGACGGCGCGGGGGATGTCGCGACTTTCAACCATCCCATGCGGCTGGTCTTCAGCCTGCCGAGCCTTTACGTCGGTGATACGTACAACGAAACGATCCGCCGCGTCTCGCCGATGCCCTAAAGACCGACCTTGAGTGAAACAGACACGTTCACGACATCCAGCGAGGCGCCGGCGCCGTTCGTGAAAGTCGCGGACTGCTGCCCGGGGGAAAGCTGCGACGGGGGCGAGTAGCCGGAGGCTCCTGTTCCCACCTCGTATGAGTCGCCGACGAGCTGCGTGATGTGCCGGTAGAGCACGTCGAGAGTCACGGCGGTTTGGCCCGATATCCGACAGGTCGCCGAAAGTCGCGGCTCGATCAGGATTCCGCCGTGCATGGTGGAATAGAAGTCGATCTGTCGAAAAAGATGACTGTCCTTGTCGAGGCACCACAAGTAGGGGGAGAAGAGGAAGGCGGCTGTCATCGACAGGCTGTCCGAGAGAGGGAATGCCACCTTCAGGCCGGCGGCGGGAATCAGGTAGGTCTGAGTATAGATGATTCCCGTTCCGTAGACGGGAGTCTGCGGCGTCGATGGCGACCATGGAGTGAAGGGAGGGCTCGTTTCGGGGGGATACTGGAGGTAACCGTTCTGCGCGGTCCACTCGAGCCGAATGAGCTCGAATTCCAGGAACGGCTCGAACATCCCCGTGCTCCCCCCGGGGATCTCAAAAGGGATTCCCCAGCCGGCCTGCCCAGTGGCAAGGACCGCGCTCTCCATGTCGCCGTCGGCAGCCGAGAAGTGCGTCTTGACCCCGTCGCCGTTGAGGAAATCAGAATCTGTCATGGTCCCGGCGAAGGCAGGGAACCCGAGCTGCAGCGCCACCGACGCGAGAAACCCCGAGTCTGCCCCCAGGTCGATCGCTATGCCCGCGGAGAATGCCGGCAGGAGGGGCCAGTCGAGCTCGCTCAGGGTATATCCGTTGTCGAGGACCAGCTCCTTTGCGCCGCCCAGCATGACCCCGGATGTCGCGCTGACGGAAACGGGGAGAGCGCCCGCATTCCACGGAAAGAGAGTGGCACCCAACACGCCGCAGGCGCTCAGGAACACTCGCATGGTCGTCTTTGAAGCCACGGAGACGAAGGTACGATTTCGCGCGACCGAACGGCAATCAGAGGGCTCGGCAATTCTACCGCCGGCGCAGCTGTTTCTTCACGGAGCGATAGTAAAAAAGGCGAGTCTCCTCGGCCACGCGGTATGCTCTGCAGAGCATCGGCATGTAGGGGACATCCCACGTGCCCCATCGCTCGATAGTCCTGTCCGAAAATCCGGTCTTGAACTGGTACAGCCCGAACATCGGGTGACTGGGATCAGGCTCCCGGGGAATTCCATAGAGGTCGTACTCGGTGCAGCCCGCCTCTTTCGCCCTTCGAATGGCCTCCCACTGGAGCGCATACGTCGGCATAAGATTGCGCTTCTCGTTGGACGAAGCACCGGTCAGGTAGATACCGCGTTTCTTCCAGAAGACGCAGATGTTGCCGGCGAGCATGTCTCCTTCGTGCCAGGCGGTGAACAGCGTGACCGTCGGCGAGGCTCCCGGGTACTCGCTGCCCGCTCCAAGCAGTCCCCGATAATACGAGGAAGAGTGTATGGCGATTCTGTCACGGCGGCTTGTTCCCTGATACATCGAGTACCACGCATCGAAGCAGCCCTCCCCGCCTTCGCGCACAGTGACGCCTTTTTTCTCCGCAAGCCTTATGTTGTACCGCGTTTTTGGCTTCATCGATCCGAGCACCCCGTCCAGCGGCCCCGAAATGTCGACAACCACGGTGTTCGGCGGCTGGATGTCACTGGGGCATTTTACTACCCTTGGGCCGGTGCCGCTCCAGGCGGGTTTTTCTCCCGTTTTCTCCCAGGGCAGGTCGAAACGAATGAACGCCGTGCCCGCGGGAAGGTGCGCGCGAAGCGCGCCGCCGAGAGATGACAGAAACTCCCCGCGCGAGCACGAAGTATCGAAGGTCGGCCCGAACGGCACGTATGCGATGACGAACTGTCCGATAAGCGCGCGGCTCAGAACGAGAAGACCGAAGTCGGCTGCCGTCTTCCCCCTCACCTCGACGCGAAATGGGTGCGCCTTCCACCCGTGGCATTGCTTGAAGCTGCCCCACCAGCCAGTCTGGAGAAGCTCCTCCGATGAATCGAGGTCCGTGAGGGAGACCGGGTTGACGGAAATATCGATTACTTCACCCTTCCCTTCGCGACCCGAGACGTGACGACCGCTCTGCCCGCGGCTTCCAGCTCGGCATCTCCCACGAGCACATGGGATCCCTCGGCCACGATCGGCATGGTGAAAAATGTGTCGATGTCGATCTCAGCAGGAGCGTGCTCGGAAGGTCCACCCTTCAGGGTGACACGCTCGCCGGGCTGGGCGTGATCGACGAACAGCACCTCAACGGTCTTTCCCTCTTGTGCTGCCAGCAGCATGCCCTTGCTCTCGACGCCCCTGAGGATCGCTGGCTTGAGATTCGCGACCAGGACGACCGTATGACCGAGCAGCTCGTCCTCCGTGTAATAGGGCACAAGGCCTGAGACGATTGTCCTTTTTTCCGAACCCAGGTCGACAGTTTCGATGTAGAGCTTTTCCGCATCGGGATGCCGTCGGATCGCCACGATCTTCGCCGCACGCAGATCGACTTTCTGCCGGAACTGGCGGGCAATCTCGGCAGGTGACAACGGCGCTGCCTCCACGACCTGCGGGGCCGCCTCCGCGGCGCGCTCTTTCTGCGTGCCTGAGAACCTCAGCCGCAGCTCTTCGATCTGCTTGTCTTCCAGCCGGGAGAAAAGAAGCTCGGGGCGCCTGACCTTTTCGACTCCTTTCAGCACGCCGAGATCCGACCACCTGAGCTTCTCGACGCCGAGCATGCCGGCGATGCGCTCGGCGGTCGAAGGGACATAGGGGCTGACAAGAATTGCGAGATCTCGAACGAGATAGACGAGGTTGCAGATGAGGTTGGCCGTTGCCTCAGGGTTCTCCGTGACGCCTTTCCACGGCTCGCCATCCTGGAAGCGCTTGTTCCCAAGGGACGAAAGGGCGAACATCCTTCGAAATGCATCCCGCAGCTCCACGCGCTCCAGGAGCCCGGCGATCTCGCTTTCCATCTTCTTCACGTCCTGCCAGAAGCTCACATCGGGCGTCCCCGAGGGCACCGCGCCGCCGTAGAACCGCGTAACAAACTGCAGCGTGCGGTTGACCAGGTTTCCCAGGTTCCCGATCAGCTCGGCGTTCACTTTTTCCTGAAAATCCTTCCATGTGAAAAGCGAGTCTGCTCTCTCGGGCCTGTTGTAGTAAATGTAGAATCTCCACACGTCTGGCGGAATGCCGGTGTCCTTGGCGTCGCTTCCGAAGACTCCGATTCCCTTGCTCTTGGAGAACTTCCCGCCTTCGTAATTGAGATACTCGGTCGCGGACATGTGGAAGAGGGTCGTCCAGCTCTCCCCGGTTCCAAGCTGGCTGGACGGGAATATCACCGTGTGAAAAGGAATATTGTCCTTGCCTATGAACTGGAACAGCTTGACCGACTCCGGAGCATACCACCAGCTTTTCCATTCGGGGGTGTGCTCCGCGGTGATCGATATGTAGCCGATGCAGGCATCGAACCAGACATAGAACACCTTGTTGCGAAAACCGTCCAGCGGAACGGGGATGCCCCACTTCAGGTCTCTGGTGATGGCGCGCTCCTTCAGCCCGTCCCGCATCCACGCGTACGTCATCTGCACGGCGTTGCGCGACCAGAATCCTTTTTCCGCGGCTGACTCGATCCAGTTGCGCAGCTTGGGCAGGAGAGCAAGCAGGTCGATGAAGAGGTGCGTTGTCTCACGGATCACCGGGCGGTTTCCGCACACGCTGCACCGGGGATCGATCAGCTCCGTCGGCTCGAGCAGCTTCCCGCAGTTCTCGCACTGATCGCCCCGGGCGTCTGGATAGCCGCAGTTCGGGCAGGTGCCGAGCACATAGCGGTCCGCGAGAAATCGCTGGTCATGTTCGCAGTAGAGCTGCTTGACCACGTGCTGCGTGATGTAGCCGTTTTCATACAATTTCAGGAAAATGTGCTGGGTGATCTCCGTGTGCACGGGCACGGATGTGCGCCCGAAGTGGTCGAAGCCGATATTGAACCATGCGTAGATGTCCCGGTGTATGGCGTAATACCGGTCGCACAGCTCGCGAGGAGTGATCCCTTCTTCCAGCGCCTTGGTTTCTGTCGCCGTGCCATATTCGTCCGTGCCGCAGATGTACAGGGCGTCGTAGCCGGCAAGCCTGCAGTAGCGCGCGAACACGTCCGCAGAAAGCACCTGGATCAGGTTCCCGAGGTGAGGGATGTTGTTCACGTACGGCAGCGCGGAGGTGATCAGACGTCTTTCCATAAGTGCGGCTACTGTATCCAGGGGTCCGGAGACCGTCAAGAACGGCGGGTTCTGGAAAGAGGCACCAGCACGAGATTTCGCGCCTGCAGAAGGTCCGCGCTCATGCGGACCGGGATCCGGCGCCGACCGGGAATATCATTCAGCTCGATCCCATCGACAAGAAACACGCGCTTTCCAGGGACCAGCTCGAGCCCAACGGGATTGGGCACGTGACCCGCTGACTCCAGCCTGGCGGCTCCGATATCGTCGATGATCCAGACCTCTGCCGCGTCGACGAGCAGGCGACGCAACCGGTGCCAGACGCCCTTGGCGTAATTGCGCTGGCGATATTCCCAGGCGCGAACCAGGAGCCTTTCCCGAATGCGTTGTGCTCGTTCATGGAGACGCTCGGTCACCGCTCGCTCTCCACTTTTTCAAGATCGCTCAACAAACCTGCAAGGAGACTTCGATGTGGCGTCGGGTCGGGCATCTGCGCGCGCGGTTCCAGCAGCGACAGGGCCGCAAGCCCCGAACGGGCAGCGTAGCGAAGCTCAGGCTGCAGAGTGCGGTACAGATCGACGAGCTCGTACCGATCGCTCGGCTCGCACACCAGAAGCAAGGCGAGCGCAACCAGGAGGTCGCGGTCTCCTTTCTCCCCGCTGCGGTCGGTGATGAGCTTTTCCAGGGTCAGACCTGCGGGACGGGGAAGAGGAACGGGCATTCCCTCGAGGGTGACCACTTTGCCCGGGCGAAGAAGGGAAAGATTGGCGAATACGAGGAGAGGCAACTCGCTGTCTTCGAGGACGTATGTTTCACCGGCGCGCTTGCCAGCCGTGTCCATACCGATGAAGTTGACTTCCAGCAGCTCGGCGGAGCTCGGCAGCCACACGGAAGGTTCTTCGGCTGACCGCGTCAACCCACGCATTTCACGCAAACGCTGCTTGATCTTCCCGTGCACCTCGACGGGCACGACTACGTCGACATCCTGGGAGACGACGAGAGTGGCGCCGGCGCCCGGCTCGAGCAGGTTCGGCACCTCGGAGCCCGCAACGAGCACGCCCTTCTCGTGAAGAATCGGCTCTATTGCCCGAAGGGTTCGCAGCAGACGCGTTCTGAAATCCAGGCTCTTCCTCCCGGCTGACAGTATATGCGTGGAGTATCGCGGGGGCAACCGGCGGAGGGCTGTTCGGCGATGCCCTCAGTCGTCGAGAAGCGCCGCGACGAGCAGAGGGAGTGCTTCGCCCAAGGCCGCGTCGATGCGGATCGAAGCCAAGGCATCCCCGCGGGATGGTCCCCGGTTGATAATGGCAACAGGCTTCGATTTCTGCGACGCATGCACGACGAAACGATACCCGGAATAAACCGCAAGGGATGAACCGAGCACGAGCAAAACATCGGATGCTCCCAGCATATCGAGAGCCTGCTCCACCCGTGGGCGCGGCACATTCTCCCCGAAAAAGGTGACGTCCGGCTTGAGCACGCCTCCGCATACCAGACAGGCAGGAACCCGGAAAGTCCCGTCGGACGGCACGTCGATCTGCGCGTCACCGTCCGGCAGGGCGGCCGCTGCGCGGAACGGCCCATCGGCCCAGGCG
>DATKLB010000058.1:0-13471 GCA_035542615.1 Spirochaetia bacterium
CCTGTACCTGAACATGGCCATCCGCGACAATCTTGTCGCCCCGTCGCTTCGCAGGTTCACCAGCCGTTTCGGCTTCATGCAGAACAGGCCCATTACCGACTTTTCCGTCCAGAAGGTCCAGGAGTTTTCCATCGTAACGCCCTCCGCGTTCAAAAAGGTGGGAAAGCTCTCCGGCGGAAACCAGCAGAAGTGCCTCGTCGCAGCCTGGGTAGGCACTGATCCGAAGGTTATTTTTCTCGACGAGCCGACGCGAGGGGTGGACGTGGCCTCCCGGGCGGACATTTACATCAAGATTGAAGAGCTTGCGCAAAGGGGAGTTGCCGTCATTCTGATTTCTTCGGACCTGCCGGAGCTCATCGGCCTATGCGACAGGATCCTGGTGATGCACCACGGAAGGATTGTCGGGGAAGTGGAGCGCAGGGATTTCTCGGAAGAATTGATTCTTTCCTATGCGACGGGTCTCCAGTCAGGCAGCGTGGAGGAACACAGAAGCCATGGGTAACACGCAGGAAATGCGGACGCACCCGTTTCGCGAGCGGCTGGGCGCGATATTCGCTTTCCGCGAATCCATCCTCATTCTCGTCCTGGTTGTCGGCGGAGCCGCCATGGCGATTGCCTCCCCGGTCTTCCTCCGATGGGCAAACATCGAGGCGATCCTCCTGGGCCTCTCGGTCGAAGGCACGATCGTCGTTGGCATGGCAATCCTGCTGGTCTCCGGCGGGCTGGACCTTTCCGTTGGCTCCACGCTCGCGTTCGCCGGCGTCGTGTGCGGCCTTGCGCTTGTGTCCGGTGTTCCGACTGTCATAGCCATTGTTTTTTCTCTCCTGGCCGCCGGCGCCGTGGGAATGGTGAACGGGCTTCTCATCGCCAGGCTCAAGATGAACCCCTTCATCATCACCCTCGGGATGATGATCACGATTCGCGGTCTTCTCCTGGTCATCGCCCAGGGACGGGCGGTGCTGAACCTCCCTGCTTCTTTCACCATCATAGGACAGGGCAAGCTGTGGGGAATCGTCCAGTATCCGATTCTCGTCGTCGTCGCGCTGGCCGTGATCGGAGATCTCCTCCTGCGCAACACCCGCTTCTTCCGGCAGAATTACTACGTGGGAGGCAAGGAGCAGGCTGCGAGGCTGTCAGGGATCAACGTCGACTTCGTCAAGATCTTCAACTACTGCCTGATCGCCGTGATCTCGGGCATATCCGGTCTCATGATCACGGCCAGGTTCGGCTCATCCTCGGTCACCGTGGGGACCGGCATAGAGCTGCGGGTGATCACGGCGGCGATCATCGGGGGAGCGAGCCTCAACGGCGGAGAAGGCACCGTCCTCGGCGCCCTTCTTGGCGCGCTGTTCATGGCGATGCTCGCCAACTCGCTCAACCTGCTGGGCGTCGATGTCTACTGGCAGAACCTGGTGACCGGCCTGATGCTGATTCTGGCCGTAGTTTTCGACACGTTCAACGAGTCGCGAAAGGAGCGGAGGAAGTAGAGTCGGGGCCAGGCTCCTACCGCACCGGCTCCCAGGTTCCGGATTTCTCGGATCTGAAAAGAGCGTCCAGCGCCTTCTGGTTGTTTACCGTGTCCTCGGGAGGCTGCGGAACCGGGCCTCCGCCGCGAACCGCGCGGGAGAAAGCGTCGAAAACCTCCACGAACTGGTCTGACACGGGCGTGTAGACCTTACGGGTCCCATTCCATGCGGTCACCGTGATCTCGGCCGGTGTGTCCGGGTTCGCGTTGAAGGGGAGGTGGATGGTCAGGTGCCCCCCTGCGCCCACGGCGTCAACCTGTTGCCACGCCTGCGTCTGAGTCGCGACCGTGAACGTGGACCGTGCCTTCCCGAAGTCCAGCATACCCGTGGAGAGAGTGTCCGTTTTCAGCGACGGATCGCGATGCATGAGGCTCACAACGCGCGTGGGCTCGGCTCCGATCAGGAAGCGCGCAGCCGACACGGCGTAGCTGCCAACGTCCCGCATGCCGCCCCCGCCGACTTCCAGGATGTTCCTGATATTCGCGGGATCCGTGATCGTGTAGGAAAAGAAGGTCGTGACAGCGTGGATTTCCCCCAGCTCTCCGCTTCGAACGATTTCTCCGGCCCGGATCCACTGCGGATGGAAGCGATACATGAGGGATTCCATGACCAGCACGCCCTTGCGCTTCGCATAGTCGAACGTTTCCTGCGCCTCGGCCGCGGTCATTGCAAAAGGCTTCTCGCACAGGACATGCTTGCCGGCATCCGCGGCCTTCTTCACCCATTCCGCATGGAGGTGGTCGGGAAGCGGAATGTAGACTGCCTCGATCTCCTTGTCCGCCAGGAGATCGGCATACGACCCATACGCACGGGGTATGCCTAGCCGGGCAGCGGCCGCTCTCGCTTTGTCGAGGTTCCGCGAGGCGATGGCCTGGATTGTGTTGAGCGGTGATTTCCTGACGTTCGTGTTGATCTTGCCCACGAAGTGGCTTGCGACGGAAAGCACTCCCCATGTGACCGGTTTCATCAGGTATGTTCCTCCTTGAGTGAGCTGACAAGAACCTTGATCCTTGGCTGGGTGCGAAGGCGCACAAAGGTGAACGCTTCCACTGCCTCCTCGAAGGGATAGGTTCGCGATATGAGCGGCCGTACCTTGATGGCTCCCGATGCCAGCAGCCTCAGCGCCGGCACGAAAGCGTTCGGGCTGGCGAGGGACCCAACCATCACGATGTCCCGCGTGACCAGGGAATCGATGTCAGCAGGGACCGTGGGTGCGCCGGTGATGCTCAGGACGTTCATGCGGCCGCCCGGCGCAGTCAGGTGGATTGCCGTGTTCAGCGCCTCGGGATTTCCGCTGCATTCGGAAACGACCTCCGGAGGGCCGCCCAGGATCCGCGGGACCTCTTTCAGGGCGTCGGCCCTCGAGGAGTCGAGGAGAGTGATGCCAAGCTCGTCTGCCACCTTTTGGTGGTCCGATGTCGGCGCGATCAGGATGACCTGGGCAGCCCCCATGCACCTGCACATCTGCGCAGTGATGAACCCGATGACTCCGTCGCCGAAGACCGCGGCCCTGTCTCCCGGCGTTATCCTGGTCCTCCGCAGGCCATTGAGGCAGGTTGCGGCGGGCTCCGCAAAGGCAGCTTCCTCCAGCGACAGTCCGGTCGGGACACGGTACACGTGTCGGGCCCGCGTTCTCAGGAACTGCGCAAATGCGCCATCCTCGTGAATGACGCCCAGCTCGGTGCGGCGTTCGCAGAGGTGGTAAGCCCCGCTGAGACAGCTGTGACACTGTCCGCATCCGAGGCTGATATCGCCGACGACCTTTTCCCCGATCTCGAGGTTCTCCACCCCCGCGCCGACTTGTTCCACGACGCCCGACCATTCGTGCCCGGGGGTCAGGGGAAGCCGTGTCAGGCCCTGGCGGATATAGGGCATGCGGCCGTCGAAAAGCTCGATATCGGTCGCGCAGATGCCGACCGCAGCGACGCGTACGAGAACCTGGTCCCTCCCCAGCGGGGGCACAGGGACCTCCTCGATGCGCATGTCCAGCGGCCCGTGGATGCGCAGCGCCTTCATGGACCCACCCGAGCTCACAGGAAGCGCAGCACGACGCCCGGATGCTGGTCGTGGAACTTGGCGGAATAGTCCGACCGGACGGGGGAAAAGATGTCAAGCGCCTTGCAGTCCACGTCTCGGAGGAACGCCCCGTGCCTGACGTTCGGGGGAAGGCGCAGCACGTCCCCCGGGCCGACGCGGTAGACCTTGTCCTCGATGATCTCGTCGCAATACCCTTCGAGGACCACCATGATCTGTTCCTCCGGGTGGGAGTGCAGCTCGAAGATGCTGCCGGCCTTCATGGTGATAAAGCTCAGCATGACGTTCGAGCCGCGAACCAGGTGGCTGGTGGAGCCTTTCACCAGCTCCGTGATCGGCACCGCCTCGTGGGGTCGAGTGACGTAGCGCTCCCGATCGCGGGCGGCTGCGGGGGAGAAATCGCTTTCCTTCATAGCGCTCCTCTTGCACCAGGGAATCGACAGGTATTAGAATAATGAAACGTTATTTCATTTACAGTACACGGGAAGTCTCTCCCTGTCAACGCCATTCGGGGAGAGGAAGCGTTCTCGGTGAGGAGGTGATATGGACCGCTACGTGACATTCGGGGAGATCATGCTGCGGCTGAAACCGCCGGGAGCGCAGAGGCTGTTCCAAAGCCCCCTGCTGGAAGCCAGCTTCGGCGGCGGGGAGGCGAACGTCGCCGTGGCCCTCGCGGGCTTCGGGTGCCGCGTGGCGTACCTGTCGGTGATCCCGGCCAACCCGGTCGGGAACGCCTGCGTGGCCGAGCTTCGCCGCCACGGCGTTGATACGTCGCTCATCGTCCGCACGGGGACGCGCCTGGGGATCTATTTCCTGGAGGCCGGCGCGAATCATCGGCCCTCGGTCGTCACGTACGACAGGGCGGGCTCGGCGATCGCGGAAGCGAAGACGGGTGATATCGACTGGGAGCGCAGTCTTGCCGGCGCCGCGTGGTTCCATATCACCGGAATCACCCCCGCCATATCACTGTCGGCCGCGGAGCTGTCACTGGAAGCGGTCGGGACGGCCCGCCGGATGGGGCTGACGGTTTCCTGCGACTTGAACTTCCGCAGGAACCTGTGGAAATACGGCAAAAGCGCCCCCGAGATCATGGGTGAGATCATGAAGTCGGTCGATGTCGCCATGGCGAACGAGGAGGACTGCCAAAATGCGCTTGGCATCAGCGCCGACGCGGACACGGAGTCCGGAAAGCTCGACACCGGCGCCTACAAGGCCCTTGCCGGAAAAGTCCTCGACCGCTTTCCCAGTCTGACCCACGTGGCAATCACTCTTCGAGAGAGCCGCTCCGCCGACGTGAACGGCTGGTCGGCCGTCATGGCAACGCGAAAGGAGGTCCTGGTCTCGCGGAGGTACGAGATCACGGATATCGTGGACAGGGTCGGAACGGGGGACACTTTCGCCGCGGGGCTGATCTACGGGCTCGGGAACCTGCCATCCCCTCAGGAAGCGCTGGAGTTCGCGGCAGCTGCTTCGTGCCTGAAACATTCCATCCCCGGCGACTTTCCGCTCTTGAGTGCCGTTGAAGTACGAGCACTGATGGAGGGATCAGGGACCGGACGCGTTCAACGATAGCACGGCGTCCCGGCTCTGGACGACAGGGTTGCCGGGGCATATAGTCTCCGGACCAGGAAGGCCATGCGAACACCACGGCGCGGTCGCTTCCGGGGCAGCGGGCCGGTTCTCGGGATGGTCTTGTCCCTGATGACAGCCTCGTGCGCCCACGCGGATTCCCCGAGAGTACTGCACCTGACGTTCGTTGGTGACCTCATGGCTCACCCGGTCCTGTTCGCAACGCCCGACTACGGAGAGATCTACCGGGGCATCGCCGATGTGCTGGATGCCAGCGACCTCGTATTCGCGAACCTCGAGTTTCCCGTCGATTCCACGCGGCCGGTCTCGGGCTACCCCCTGTTCAACGGTCATCCCGACTACGTGCGCGCAGCCCTCGAGGCGGGAATCAACGTGCTCTCCGCGGCGAACAATCACGCTTTCGACGGCGGCGAAGAGGGGGTGCTGCAGACAGTACGCGCGCTGACGTCGCTCGGCGGCCAGTCGCCCCGCGGACTTTTTTTCTCCGGCATGCGAGGCAACCCGAGCAGGCCCTTCGCTCCCGCGACGATTCTCGTCAACGGCGCGCGCATCGGTTTCATCGCGGTGACGCAATTCGTCAATCAATGGGGTGGAGGCCGCTACGTCCATGTCGTCGACTATGCGGACCATGGGCAGGCGGATGAGTTCGTCGGGTTCGTCAAGGAAACGAGCGCCTTCTACGACGCTTTCATCGTTTCCTATCATGGCGATCGCGAATACGTTCAGGAGCCCGACCCCGCAAAGCGGGCGTTTTTCCACCGGCTCGTGGAGAATGGCGCCACAATCGTTTTCGCACATCACCCACACGTCCTCCAGCAGTACGAGCTGGAGCGCGTGGGGGGCACGCAACGACTCATCATGTATTCGATGGGCAATTTCATTTCGGGGATGGCCTGGAGGGAAAGCCCCCCCGATCCTGACAGCCTGAGCGCGCTGATCAGCGATTCGATCATGCTCCAGGTCGAGCTGACCGTGGACAGCGCCGGCGGAACCGTGTCGCGCGCGGAGCCGGTTCCCATTGCTGACTCCTGGAATGACAAGGGAGAGCTGGTGGTGATGAGGCTGGATGAGCTTGCGAACGGAAAGAAGACGGGTTCCTCACCGTGGAGGACGTACTTCGAGTCGAGGCGGGAGCGGATTGCGAATCTTCTCCGCGGTCAGGAGGCTGCGTCCCCCCCGGGGGCCATAACAGCAGAGACTCAGGAGACCCGACAGTAGAGCTACCTGTTTCGGGCGATCCTTGTCTGTTCGGTGATCGTCTCTTCGCCCTGCGACAGCCAGTCTTCAACGGCCATGGCCTTTGCCTTTGCCGCTGCGAAAGAGCCGGCGTCGAGGTCCTTGCGGGCGCCGTCAAGAGCCAGGCGAGCCTGGTCCGCCACGAGGCCCAGCGGGGTGATGGCATCGAGCCTGATCCCCCGGACTCTCTTGGCGGTCCACACCTTGGCCTCGAAATCAGGGATCTCGGCGCCGATTTTTTCGATAAGCGACGCGGCATCTTTTGCGATCTGCTGCTTGCTCGCGTCGGCGTCAGCCCGTGCCCTGTCAGCGGCCGCGACCACATCACGTGCGAGGTTCCGCGTCACCTCGTAGCTGCGCGAGAACGCAGAGCGCTTCCCCTGGGCAGCAAGCTCGTTGTTCAGCTCGTCCATTTTTTGCTGCGCGGCGCGAAGCGAGTCCGGCGCGTAGGTCAGGACATCGGGATTCTCCGCGGCGCTCTTGACGGCGGCAAGGGCTGCATCGATCGCTGCCTGGGGGGGCTTGGCGCAGGCGGCGAGGCCGCATGCGGCCGCCACGAGGAGAACGACGCGAAGGTGTTTCATTGGAACGGGGTTCCTTTCACATCGATTATCGAGACATGCACGACGATTGTCGACAGCTGTGCGCTTTTCGGCATCGAGATCTCACGTAGACAAGCCGATTTTCAAATACCTGTCAAGAGTCTGCGTGCTGAAAAAGCGCGCGCTCTATGAAAATGCACTCCCCGGGGATATACTCCACGGCGTGGGAAGGAGGGCCGGAATGAGCAGATCGCTGAAAGTTCTCACGTTCGCGCTGTTTGCGCTCCTTGCCGTGGGAACCACATACGCCCAGTTCATGCCCAAGAGAATATGGACGCTGACGGTGGTCGTAAACGTGCCCGGAGCCGTCATCTACGTGGACAACCAGCAGGTGCCCGGCAACCAGACAAAGGTCACCGGCGGCCCCCACAACCTCAAGGTGATCGCTGACGGATATCTCGCTTTCAACCGGCCCGTTGTCGTGACCGGCGACCAGACTTTCTCCGTCAACCTCCAGCCTGCGCCGCGTCTCCAGCCCATGGGGTTCCCCGTGTCGGTCAATGTCAACGTTCCCGACGCCGTGGTGTTTGTCGATGGAGTCCAGGTGCAAGGGACTCCCATTGTCGTCCCGGGACAGCACTCCATTCAGGTCTCCGCGGACGGTTATCAGGATTATTCGGTCTCGGTGAATGTCACCGGACCGATCGCGCTTGATGTCGTGTTGAATCCCATTTCCTACCAGCTCACGGTGAACTCCAATGTGCCCAACGCTATGGTTGTCGTGAACGACATCGCGAAGGGGAGGGTCCCGTACTCCGAGTACCTGCCGCCCGACACATATACGGTGCGGGTATCGGCACGCGGTTTCGTGGATTATGTTGCAACCGTCTCGCTCGACAGGCCGCTCGTCATCGATGCGTCTTTGCAGCCGGTCGCCCTTCCGTCGACCATCAGTTTCGTCGTTCCCCAGCCCTTCCTGGATCCTGACATGCGCCCCGGGGATCCCCAGTCGCAGGTGCGCATTTTCATTGACGGGAGGCTGGTGAACCCCCGCCGGGAGATGGATCGCATTCCCATACAGCCGGGACGCCACCGGATACGGATCGCCTCTGGGGCGTTCAGCGTGCAGCTTGCAGACATGGACATCATGCCAGGCACCAGCTATGTGCTGGAGCTGGGGATGGATGTGAAGGTTCGAGCGATGAAGGCCCGCGCATATTAGGCGCCGGCGGCAGACCAGGAGATACCACAGATGCGCATACTTCCCATGCTTGTTCTCCTGCTTGTTTTTCCGGCCTTCGCTCTTCGCGCCGATGTCGGTGATATTGCGAAGCAGGCGGATGCGCTGCACGACCAGGGAAAATACGCCGATGCCAGGTCGATGCTGCTCGATGCCGCAGCGGCCGCCGACAATGGAAAAGACAAGGCCGAGCTGTACTGGCGGGCCGCACGGGAGACCCTGGAGATCGGGGACCTGGCCGACAAGGCGAAGAAGCCGTCGGAGGTGGTCCTGGGATATTTCGTGGAAGGAGAGGGCTATTCCGACAAGGCGATCGAGGCCGACCCGTACAACGACCTCGGGTATTTCTGGAAATCCGCGAACATCGGCCGATGGGGACAGGTCAAGGGTGTTTTCAACGCCCTGTCCAAGGCTGCGCCCATCAGGGATCTTCTTCTGAAGGTCCTGTCCATCAATCCTGAGCGATCGGACGCCTATTTTGTCCTCGGCCAGCTGTACCGGGAGCTTCCGGGCTGGCCCATATCGTTCGGCAACATCGACTGGGCGGTCTCCCTGGGTCGCAGGGCCGTTGACCTGAACGCCGAGCAGGTGGCCTCCGGCAAGGAGAAGGACACCAGCTTCGATTTTTCCACTGAGCTTGCAAAAACGCTGCACCAGCGAGGCTGGTCTGCCGCAACGCGTCTCTCGGAGCAGAAAAAAAAGGAAGCAAAGTACGACGAAGCGAAGACGGCATTCGACAAGGGGTGCCAGTACGAAGCCGCGATGACCTTGAAAAACGCCTCCGATGCGGAGGAGGCGAAGGAGATCGTCCAGGACGTCGTGGCGGCGATGGAAAAGCTCCCCAGCTTCACGAAGAGCCAGGAGAAGGACTACCAGAAAGCGAAAGACATCCTCAAGGGGTGGTAGGAGCCTGATCGTCCGGGGTGCGCCCCGGGCTCCTGCCGCCCCTTCGCGCCCGCGCCTCGGCGCCCATGAGGCTCGCCTTCGTCAGCGGGATGTCGCCCATCTTGCGGCGGATCCTGAACACCGCTTCCTCGACTCTCTTTTTTTTCGAGAACTCGTCGGCGAACAGTTCCAACTGATCCTGGGCGTCGACCCGGCTCAGATTGGAGTACCCGATCCCCACCAGGCGCAGGGGAGTGCTGCCATTCCACCGGGAAGCGAGCAGCTCGCGGGCGGCGGCGGCGAGCTCCTCCGCAGAAGAGATCCAGTGCTTGAGGGTCTTCTGGGCGCTGATCGTTGTGAAGTCCTGGAAGCGGACCTTCAGGACCACTGTTTTCGATTTCCAGCCCTCCTCGATCATGCGGAAAGTCACCTGATGGCACAACTCGAGCAGGACCCGCTCGATGCCCGCCCGATCCTTCCTGTCCCGCTCGAAAGTCGTTTCACTGGACAAAGATCGGCTGCGGGGCTCGTCCAGGAAGATTCCCGGGTCCCTGCCCCTCACGGCGGCGCTGAGAAACCCCGCCGCTCCCTGGCCGAACAGCCGCCCCATCTCGCCTTCGGCAAACCCCCGCAACTGTGGCACTGACGTAATGTTGAGCTCGGTCAGCCGGCGAAGAGTTTTCTCACCGATGCCCCAGAGCTGGGAAAGCGGGATGCCGTCCAGAAACTCCTCCACGCCGTCCTGGTCCACCTGGAGAAGGCCATCCGGCTTTCCGGCATTCGTCGCGAGCTTTGCCACGTACTTGTTGGGTCCGATCCCGACCGAGATCACCAGCCCCGTCTTGTTCCGCACCTCCTCCTTCAACCGCCGCGCGGTGCCGAGAGGCGGACCAAAGAGCCTCTCCGTCCCCGTGAGATCGAGAAAAGCCTCATCCACTGAGATCTGCTGCAGGTGCGGCGTGTACGTCTCGAGGAGCATCATGACCTGCCGGGAGACCTCCATGTATCGATCCATGCGCACGGGGAGGTAAACCCCCTGCGGGCAGCGCCGGTAGGCCTGAGAGATCGGCATGGCGGACCGGACGCCGAAGCGCCTCGCCTCGTAGGAGCAGGCGGAGACGACGCCCCGGCGACCGGGAGCAGCGCCCACGATGACCGGCTTGCCGACCAGGGACGGATTGTCGAGCTGCTCCACGGAGGCATAGAACGCATCGAGGTCGACGTGGAACACGACGCTCACGTCTTCACCTCGACGTTCTTGCGGACCCGGACGCGGGTCGACGTACGGGTATCACCTTGCGCGCCGACCTGGACGCCGATCAGAGGCTGGTCGAACTCCATGTCCAGGCTGAGGGAGAACACGCCTCCCGCGGGCAATGTAAGCTGCAATGACAGCGGGTTTGGCGCAAAAGACCCGATGAGGATGCGATAGCGATTGGATCTCTCACGGACACTCGGAAGCGAGCAGTCATAGAGAATGAAATCCTGGGTCGAGGAGAGGATCGCGGCAATCGACCGGGGGCTTGACGGCATCGACATCGCCAGGGAGACGGTGCGCTGGCTGAAGAACGAGCTGGAATCCTGCGAGATCTTCACGGGAGACGATTCGGGAAGAGGAAGCGGGAGACTCACACTGGTTCCCCTTGCGGTGAGCGCGCGCGTTGTACCGCCGCTGTTCACGAGAATCGTGCCCACCGGCGCCGGGCTGGTGACGTTCAATGTGTCCCGCGTAACCTCATCCCGCGCCCCGATGTCGAAGGCCTGGGTCACGGTCACTGGCTGAGGGTTTACGGGCGAGAAGGGGGAATAGAGCATGAGGTGGACGCCCAGGGCAGTCGTCCCCGCGAAAAGCACGCCCGCAAGAGCATACTCGCGCGTATGGCGCCGCAGGATCCCCCGGCCGGGAAATACCAGGCCGAGCCTCAGCACAACGAGAATGAAGGGCAGGCACGCGGCAGCGATGAAGAGGTTCCCCCGGATCGGCGAGAGCAGGAGAAAATGACAGAAAGGCAGCGCGGGCAGGGTGAAGACGCCGATGAGCCCGTGGATTCCCCAGAACGGCGCGGGAAGAAACAGCAGCACCTTGGCATAGCGCGGCCGGACGAGAGCCGACAGAAAAACGAAGAGAAACGCCCAGAGAAGGTAATACGTGAAAGAGATGTTGACCAATGCAACTGCGACGATGTCAGCCAGGAGAATGAAGAGCGCCGCCGCCGAGTAGAAGGTTCCGTTGCGGGGAAACGGGAGCCGGCGCGCGACATTGTACAAGGCTGCGTAAAGAAAAAGGGCCACGCAGGCCTTGAGCAGCAGAAAGTTCACCGGTGTGTACGACCACAGGGCGGAAAACCCCCGGATAGTCTGGATCCCGTCAAGCACCAGCGTGCCGGCGAAAAGGAAAAGAAAGGAGATTCCCATGATCGGCAGAAGCGCGGGGAAGTTTCTGGCCAGCGACCGGGCGTACCGTCGTATCCCTTCTCGAAAAGCAAGCGAATAGAGCAGCATGGCCGAGAGAGCGACGATGAGGACGATGACGTACGCCTTCTCCGTCACGATCAGGGAAAACTCGCCAGCCTGGAACAGAAGGTAGTGCCGGTCCCAGTCTTCGGGGACTCCTGATGCAACATGCAGCAGGAGCCCGGAGAGGAACGCCGGAAACGCGACCATCCAATCCGCGGCCTGGCCAGGTTCGCCGGGCCCGTATTCGCCGTCCAGCTCGACAGAGGGGTAGCCGGCCTTCAGGTACGGCTCGATCAGGGTCTGCTCGCTCCCTGACTTCAATCGGAAGATCTGGCTCTCATTTCCTCGGAGCACGTATGGGACTCCGGCTTCTCGCAGCGCCGCAACGCTGCGTTTCATAAGCCAGTAGGGAGTGACGATTCCTCTTCCCCCGCCGCGCACAAGGATGCGCGCAGGCACTTGCTTGAGATTCAGATAGAGCACCGCCACGCGATATTCCGGCTGGAAATCGCGGAGGAACAGGGCGCTTCCCATGGGGTACGCCTCGGTGTCTCCGAACTCGGCTCCGAGGAACAGGACGGCAACGGAAACCGGGGGAGGCGCGCCCCTCGTTCTGTCAATGAAATCCAGGGCAAGCGCAACATTGATCGCTCCGTCTTCTCCTTTTTGAGCGTCCGGAGGCTGGTCCAGGGGGACGGCAAGAATCAGCGTATCGGCCCGCTTTCCGGCGATGTCCACACGCAGGCAGGTGGAGAACGAGTGCTCGAAATCCGAGCCGCTGAAATCGAACGGAGCGTACGGAACGCCGAGCGACGCCAGGCGCGATTCAATGTAGGCGACTGTTCGTTTTTCATTTGCGGAGCCCTCCAGGCGCGGAGAGAAGGATTCCACGGCTGTCAGATCGGCGGCAAGCGCCTGGGAAAAAAGCGCGTGCACGCTCACGGCGAAGACGATCGACACCAGGGGCAGGCTCCTCATGCCACAGCGAGCATAGGAGATGGCAGTGCCAAGGTCAATCGAAGGCCTTGATGCGCGCGGAGCGATCCCGGCACCAGCGTCCCACCTCCCGCCTTGCCTGCTGACCGGCCTTCGGTGTACTGTACCCGCACCACATGGACGTCATGCCCGAGATCCTCAACCGACGCAGCGTGAGGTCTTTCACCTCCCAGCCGGTCGAAAAAGAACAGATCGAGCGAATCCTCGAGGCCGCTCGCCTTGCACCATCGGCCAAGAACCGGCAGGAGTGGCGCTTCGTCGTCATCCAGAAGAAGGAAACCCGCCAGAAGATCATGGAAGCTTCCTTCAACCAGGAGTACGTGGGGCAGGCGCCCGCGATCATCGCCGTCTGCACCACCAATATCGACTACCGCATGCCCAACGGGCAGCTGTCATACCCCATCGACCTCGCCTTCGCCTCGGCTCATGTCGTGCTGCAGGCCGTGCACGAAGGGCTCGGCACCTGCTGCATCACGACGTTCGACGAGGAGGAGGTACGCGATCTGCTGACCGTGCCTTTTTCCATGCGGGTCATCCTGCTGATACTGATCGGCTACTCTGCGGGGGAGCCGGAGCAGACCCCTCGCAAGACTCTAAAGCAGATCTCCTCACGCGATCACTGGTAGAGGCCTGCGTCCCGCCGCATCTACGTACGAACCGCGTCGAACATCGCCACGACGTTCTCGGGGGGGACGTTCGCGAGAATGTTGTGAACCTGCTGGAACACGAAGCCCCCGTCCTTCGCCAGGATGTCGACCTGGCGTCGCACGTGATCGCGAATGGCTGCCGGCGTCCCGTGGGGAAGCATGTCCCGCGTGTCACACCCACCGCCCCAGAAGACGATGTCCCTGCCGAAGTCCTTCTTGAGCCCGGCGGCATCCATGCCGGCGCATGAGATCTGAACCGGGTTCACCGTATCGAGACCCGCGTCGATGAGATCCGGAAGCAGCTCCCGGATTCCTCCG
>DATKLB010000059.1:0-5781 GCA_035542615.1 Spirochaetia bacterium
CCGGAATAGGGCACCGCGGGAATGAACCTCGAAGTTTTCGTTCTGGGAACGGGCGGAATGATGCCCCTTCCGGGGAGGGGCCTGACGTCGGTCCTGGTGCGGCGGGAAGGGGAGCTGTTCCTCTTCGACTGCGGGGAGGGCACGCAGGTCGGGCTGCGGCGGCTCAACCTGCGCTGGAAGAAAATCACCAGCATTTTCATCTCCCACACCCATGCCGATCACGTGACGGGGCTTCCGGGCATCCTCATGCTGTCGTCCCAGGTGGACCGGGACGACCCCCTGTACATTTACGGCCCGCCGAAGATCCGCGAGTTCGTCGAGGCCATGCGGCGGACGCTCGACATGTACATCAATTACGAGATCGTCGTGAAAGAGATCGAAGGAAAGTGCACGGTATTCGAGGCAGAGGAGTACGGGATCCGCTCATTCCCGCTGCAGCACACCAAGCAGTGCCTTGCGTACTGCATCGAGGAAAAAAACCGTCCAGGAGTTTTCTTCCCCGAAAAGGCGCTCACGCTGGGAGTTCCGCGGGGCCCCCTGTGGTCCCGGCTGCAGGGCGGGGAAACGGTCGGACTGCCTGACGGAACGAAGATTTCTCCTGCCCAGGTCATGGGAGAGGAAAGAAAAGGCCGCAAGTTCTGCTTTGTCACCGACACGGTTGCCGCATCCGGTCTTGCCGGTTTCGTGAGCGGGGCAGACCTCCTCATCTGCGAGGGCATGTTTTCCGACGAGCTGGCGGAAACGGCCGCGGAAAAGAAGCATCTCACGGCGGCCCAGGCGGCCCGAATAGCGCGGGATGGCGGCGTCAAGGAGATGGGCCTGATTCACTACAGTCCCCGCTACTCCGAACGGGAGCTGAAGAAACTCCTGCAGGAGGCTCGCGAGATCTTTCCGGCCTCCTTCCTCACACGGGACCTGCAGCACATCGAAATGCCGTTCGAGGACTAGCACGGCCGAAGGACGTGCGGGGGTCGGGAATACTGGACTCTACCGCCGGGAGCCACTACTCTGGCAGCCATGAAAATCTCGATTATCGGATCCGGAGCCATGGGCTCCCTGTACGGCGGCAAGCTGTCGCTCGCAGGATACGACGTCGTCCTTTTCGACGTGTACCGCGAGCACGTGGAGACGGTCCGCAGAGACGGCCTTGTCATCGAGGATGCAGCAACGGGGGGCTCGCTCGTTGCCCGACCGGTGGCAAGCACGGAGCCGCAGGCGGTGGAGGGATCCGATGTTCTCATCGTCTTCGTGAAGTCGACCGCAACCGAGCAGGTGGCATCGCAGTTCGAGAGCCGTGTTGGACCGCGGGCCATCGCCGTCACTCTTCAGAATGGTCTTGGCAACGAGGCAATCATTCGGAGGCATTTCGGTCCTGCGCGCACGGCGGCGGGAGTGACCTCGCATGGCGCCACATTTCTGGGACCGGGCAGGATCCGCCATGCCGGGAAAGGCCCCACGCACATCGCGATGGCCGACGGAGAGACGGGGAAGCTTCGCCCGTTTGCGGAAGCCTTGCGCGCGGCGGGATTCGAAACGCACGTGGAGAAAGACGTGGCAAGTCTCGTCTGGAGCAAGCTCGTGATCAACGTGGGAATCAACGCGCTGACCGCCCTCATCGGCCAGACCAACGGGGCGCTGCTTCGCCACGAGGAGACGAAGGCCATCATGGCGGACCTCGTGTCCGAAGCTGTCGCGGTGGCACGTGCGCGAGGGGTGCATCTTGCTTTCGATGATCCCCTGGCAACGGTGTACGAGGTGGCGAAGAAAACGGGGGCCAACCGCTCTTCGATGCTCCAGGACTTCGACAAGCACAGGGAGTCAGAGATCGATTTCATGAACGGGGCAATCGCGAGGGAAGCGGAGGAGCTCGGCATACCGGTTCCCGTGAATGCCACGGTGACCCGGCTCGTGAAGACCCTTGACCGGATCCATACGCAGGAATCGGCGTCATGATCGAAGCATCGGAAAGGGAAGTGCTGGAAAGCTTGGACGAGAAGGAGCTGGCCAGCCTGACGCAGGCCCTCGTTCGCATCGACAGCGTGATCCGACCGGAGTCGGGCGGCACGGAACGGAACGTGGTCAACTTCATCGCGGGCTGGATCCGCAGAGAGATCGGGATCGATCCCCTCGTTGAGGAAGTGGAGGAGGGGAGGGCAAACATCATCGCTACCCTCGACTCGGGAAAGCCGGGACTCTGCCTGATGCTCGAGGGCCACACCGACGTGGTGAGCGAGGGCAGCAGGGAGGCATGGTCCCACGATCCGTTCGGCGGGGAGATCTCCGGCGGCAGGATCTACGGCCGCGGCTCCTGCGACATGAAGGCCGGAATCGCTGTGGCGCTGATCTGCGCCAGGGTCCTCGCCAGGTCGAAACGCTGGGCGGGCAAGATGCGGCTCGGGTTTGTCTGTGACGAGGAAGGCATGATGATCGGCATCAAGCATTTCATCCGCAGCGGCCACGCCGATGATGTGGCCGCCTGCCTCGTGCCCGAGCCCGAGGAGAACAATCTCTGCATCACGATGAAAGGAGCGATTCGCGCAATCGTTCGCGTCCACGGCAGGATGGCGCACGGGGCCATGCCGTTGTCGGGGGTCAACCCGAACACGCGCCTTGCCCGGATCATTCTCGCGTTCGAGAGCTTCGAGGCTGAGGAGAAGAAACGCTGCGGCGTTGATCCCCTCATCGGCCTGCCCTCGATCACATTTACGGTCCTGCGGTCCCCGCCTCCCGGCAGCCCAGCCCAGCTCAACGTGATGCCCGCAGAGGCGGTCGCCTACGTGGACATCCGCACGACCCTCGCTCAGTCCCACGATGAGCTGCGCGAGCGGCTGCGCGGCATCCTGCGCGAGCTCGGGACAGTCGACCGCGACTTCCGAGCGGACATCGAGTTCATCGAGGACAGGCCCGTGGTCGGCATCCGGCGCGATGAGCCGATTGCCAGGATCTCGGCCGAGGCATTCCAGGACGTCACGGGGCGCGAACCGGTGTGGAACGGTGTGCCCGGCGCCACGGACGGGACGTTCCTCAGGGCGTGGAGAAAGATCCCCTGCCTCGTGAACGGACCCGGGCCGCGACATATCCCTCACCAGGTCGACGAGTACGTCGAGCTCGACCAGCTCTGGGAGTGCGCCCGCGTCTATGCACTATCCTCCTTGCGATTCCTGCGCGCCGGCAGTTCCAAGGGCGAGTGAGTGTTTCTCCAAGAGGCGCCGACACGAGAGGCGCCGCGCGTTGACAGCCGAAAGCCTTTCTCCTACACTTCCCGCGCCCTTCAGATATGAACGACATCCTTCGCGTCTCGGCGCTCAGCAAGTCTTTTGGAGCAATCACTGCCCTCGACCGGGTCGACATTGTTGTCGCGACGGGTCAGATCCATGGAATCATCGGCCCGAACGGCTCGGGCAAGACGACCCTCTTCAACTGCGTGACGGGGCTTCTCAAGCCTGATAACGGCTCTGTGTGCTTCGGGAACCTCGACATCACGGGGCAGCGACCCGACGTGATTGCGAACCTCGGGATCCGGCGCACTTTCCAGGCGGGCAAGATCGTCGCCGGCATGACCGTGCTGGAGAACGTCATGGCCGGCATCAACGACGGTGTCGGCGCTTCGGCGCGGGATGTCATGTTCCGCCCGCCGTTTCGCAGGTCGCGGCGGGAGACCGAGATCGCGCGTGGCGCGTGGCGCGTTATGGAGCTCGCCGGCATCGAGGAAACAGCGGACCGATGGGCGGGTGACCTGGTCTGGACCGAACGACAGCTGGTGCAGATCGCGCGCGCCCTGGCGGCGGGGCCGAAGCTCCTCCTCCTCGATGAGCCCGCGTCCGGAATGGGGGTGCGGGAGACGGAGAAGGTCGAAGAGATCATCAGGAAGGTCAGGGATTCCGGCGTGACGGTCGTCGTGGTCAGCCATGATGTGAAAATGATGATGAATCTCTCGGACCGCGTGACCGTCCTCAATTTCGGACAGAAGATCGCCGAGGGGTCGCCGTCCGAGATCCAGAAGGATCCCCGGGTGCTGGAGGCCTACCTCGGTGCCGAGTGATGCGCGCGAGGCTCTGCTCTCAGTCGATCACCTCTCCGTGTCCTACGGGCATGTGAACGCCGTCAAAGACGTCAGCCTCGAGGTCTTCCCCGGAGAAATCGTTGTGCTCATCGGCGCAAACGGCGCTGGCAAGACCACGCTCCTGGAAAGCGTGCTCGGCATCAACGCGCCGAGGTCGGGAAGCATCGTTTTTGCCGGAAGGCAGATCGGGGGCGTGGCCGCCGACCACAACGTTCGGGCCGGGCTCTGCCTGGTGCCCGAGGGCCGCGGCGTATTCGCGTCAATGAACGTCCTGGACAACCTCCTTCTCGGGGCGCACAACAACATGCGGAACGTCCAGTCCAGCCTGCGTCGGGTGTTCGAGTGGTTCCCGATACTCCAGAAGCGCAGGAAGCAGATCGCCCGGACCCTGAGCGGGGGAGAGCGCCAGATGCTCGCGATCGGGAGGGCCTTGATGTCCGCTCCCCGGCTCATCATGGTCGATGAGCCGTCCCTCGGCCTTGCCCCGATCGTGGTCAACGACATTCTTGCAATTTTGAAAAAGCTGAACAGCGAGGGGTACACGATCCTCCTGTCCGAGCAGAACGCGAACAAGGCGCTGAAGTGCGCACATCGCGGGTACGTCCTGGAAACGGGCTCGGTGGCGCTGTCGGGCTCTGCGGAGAGGCTTCTCACCGATCCTGGCGTCCGGGAAGCGTATCTCGGAGCGTAAGGCGTGCAGGTATTCGTTGCCCAGCTGATCAACGGTCTTTCCCTGGGAAGTATCTATGTCCTTCTCGTGACAGGGTTCAATCTCCTCCTTCTCGTCGCAATGATCATCCATTTCTCCTACCCCCAGGTCGTGGTTTTCTCGATGTACATCATCTGGGTGGTGCTCCAGCTCACGGGGAACAATCTCTTTCTCGGAATAGCAGCGGGAGTGGTTTCTTCGATCTGCCTGAATCTGCTCTCCGCGCCGCTGTTCCAGAAAGTCATGCGGAAACGCGGAGAGGTCGACATCAACAGCACGATGGTCCTCTCGCTGGGAATCGGCATGATCATCACAGACGTGCTGTCCCACACGTTCAACAAGGGGCTCCCTGTTGCGTTCCCCGATCAGCTTGCCAGCGTCACCCCTCTGCTTCGGGTCGGGCTCATCAGCGTCCAGGTCGGGCAGGTATGGTCACTCGGCGTGGGGTTCGTCGCGGTGTCGGCGATCTTTCTCATCCTGTACAGGACTCGGCCCGGGCGCGCCTTTCGCGCCATCGCTGAAGATCCCAATGGCGCCCGCCTGGTTGGAATACCCATCCTGCGCACGGGACTGGCCAGTTATGCCCTTTCGGGAGTCCTCGGCGGCGTCACGGCGGTGCTGCTCGCCATGGTTCTCGGCTCGGCCTCACCGGGGCTCGGGGAGCAGGTCGCTCACAAGGTTCTCGCTGTTTCCATCATTGCCGGGCTGGGCAACCTCGCGGGGGGACTCGTGGTCGGGCTTGCCCTCGGCGTTCTGGAGGCGATCGTCCAGGGCTACATTTCCGGCACGTGGTCGAATGCCATCGCATTCGTTATTCTGCTCATTGTGATCCTCGCCAGGCCGCGAGGGCTCTTCGGATCGAAGCTTTAGGGAGGTCGGGGTGCCGCTTCCGCTCTACTACTACCTCTCAATCACCGCCGTAAACATTCTCATGAGCTGGGCGCTGTATCTTCCCTACCGGGTTGCTCACCTGCACTTTCTCACCGTCGCGAACATGGCCATTTCGGGC
>DATKLB010000060.1:0-20327 GCA_035542615.1 Spirochaetia bacterium
CGTGCTTGAGATACTCCCAGACCTGGTTGACGCCGGCCACCGAGAAAAGGTAGATGATGTTGACCAGGTGCTTGACGGCGATTGCAAAGATTCCGCTGAGCGAGACTCCCATGCCGTTTGCCACGCCTGAAAAAGCGCCGAGGGAAACCATGATCCCGCGGTAATTCGACCGAAAGGCCTTCATTTCGCCCTGCTCGATGTCGGCCGCGATGTTGTGCGCCGCGGTCTCGGCGGTCTGCAGCGCGGTCTCCACGATCTGAGGAAGGACTTTGCCGCGCTCCATGTACCACGCGACATCGCCCACGACGTACACGTTGGAGTAGTCGACGGATTGCATGTACTCGTTGACGAGCAGCCTTCCCCGCTTGCCCGCGAGGTACTGATGCGGGGAGAATATGCAATTCTTCACCCCGCATGTGCTCTGCGTTGTCGAGAAGCGGCACGCGCGATTCACGCATCTTCCCTTCGTGAGAGCGAGGTTGCCCGCGAACTCGCGTCCCTGGATGCCGCATGTCCAGATGAATGTCCTGGTGGCAATGGAAGCGTCGCCGGCGAGAATGACCTTTCCCTCTGCGGCCCCAAGGATCGGAGAGCGGAGCATGATCTCCACACCCCTTTTCTCGAGGTAACTCTGGGCCTTCTTCTGCAGCTTCGCCGGGAGGTTCGGCAGAATCCAGCCGAGTGCCTCCACGACAATGATGCGCACCTCGCTCTCATCGATGTAATACGCGCGGCACATCACCCTCCGATCATCCTTGAGCTCGCCGGCGACCTCGATCCCTGTGAAGCCGGCTCCGGCAACGACGAAGGTGAGCAGCTCGGATCTTTTTGCGGGATCCCGCTCCGATGCCGCCTGTCGGAAGACTTCCTCGATGTGGCTGCGCAGCGTGAGCGCGTCCTCGAAAGACCAGAGCATGAACGCATGCTCTTTCACGCCCGGCAGACCGAAGTCCTCGGGCTCGGCTCCGACCCCGATGAGCAGGTAGTCATAGTCATAGCTGGCCGAATCGGAGATGACTTTTCTCGTCTCGAAGTCGACGGTCCGGATCCTGTCAGTGACAACCGCCACGCGCGTCGTGCCGAAAATCTTGCGATAGCTGATGACGACGGACTCGGGCTCAACGCGGCCGCAGGCGACCTCGTGGAGCTCCGTCATGAGAGTCAGGAACGGGTTCCTGTCGATGAGCGTGATCTCGATGTCGCGCCGCCTGCCCAACCTGCGGTTCAGCAGCTTGGCAGCTTGCACGCCGCCGTATCCTCCGCCGAGGACAACGATGCGCGTCGTGTCAGTCATATATCTCCTTCCGGGGATTGGTCCATGGTATCGAGGCGCCGAAAAGTGTCAACAGAGGACTTGCCCTCATCTCCTGCCCGGCGCGAAAAAGGAGAAGCAAAAGAAGGCCCCGTACGCGAGGTGGTGCAGCATGACGGCCGGGATGATCGGCTTTCGCTGGACCGCGGACCTTCCCATCAGCAGAAACGGGGGAACCGTGAAAGGCAGAGCCATAGCAAGGTACCAGACACGCGGAAACAGCCGGCCAGCGGCCAGGAGGGCGGGACTTCCGTAGGCAAGCAGCAGGAGCGCGCAGTAGACGAGGACGGATCCCGGATAACCGATGCGGACGGTGAGCGTTCGTATCTTGTGGCGGGTGTCCGCCTCGAAATCGCGCATTTCATTCGTGAGAAGGATGAGCGAGACGAGGAAGCTCACGGGAACCGAGATTGCCACGACATCCCAGGAGAAGTCCCGGGCAACGGCGTAATAGGATCCCGAAATCATGATGACGCCCATCAGGAAGAAAACAAGCGGCACGGCAAGGCCGCGGCGCTTGTAGTTGAGCGGCTCCCCGGTGTAGAAGAAGCCGCCCAGGAAGCCCACCACCCCGAGAGCCAGGACAGGCCATCCCGTCCGCCAGGCGATGAAGAGCCCGACCAGCCCGGCCACGCCGAAGAACGCGAGCCCGACGAGGAAGATCAGCCATTCGAGGATGATGCGGTCGGACCGGGAGAAATGGAGATTCTCCACCTTGTCGTCGACTCTTCCTTGCATGAACTCGAAGAAATCGTTCACCAGGTTGACTCCCGCCTGGAGCGCAAGGCCCGTGATCATGACCGCGGCGGCATTGATCCAGTCCCCCTTGCCCGCCCGGTATGCAAGAGCGACTCCCAGCGCGCAGGAGACCGCGGCTATGACGAGGGAAGGCGCGCGCAGGGCCCTCCACCCCGCCCGGTATGAACGAAAATCAAAAGCAAGAGCAAAGGAGGTTCTGACAAACACGGCCAGCGACGATGGCAGGAGCACGGCGCCATGGTAGCAGACCCCGGGGCGCTCGACAATCCGAGCTGTGAAGCGGTATGATCCGGCCGTGGTAGGCGCAATTCTCACCGTGTTGATCGTCTGCGTCGCGTTCTATCTCGTGTTCTACGTTTTTTTTCCCCTCGGGCGCGGAGCAATTTATGATCCCAGCACGCATGAAGAGACGTTCACAATGGCCGAGGTAGCCGCGGTATCAAGCGGGGAAAAAGCGGCGGATCTCGGTTCCGGAGACGGTCGCGTCGTCATCGCCCTTGCGCGTCGGGGCGCGGAAGCACACGGATTCGAAGTGAATCCCGTTCTTGTCCTGATCTCTCGAAGGAACATCCGCCGAGCGGGAATGGAGGCACATGCCTTCGTCCACTGGCGCAGCTTCTGGCGCGCGGACCTGTCCTCTTTCGATGTCATCACGGTGTTCCAGGTGAGCTTCGTGATGGGCCGACTGGAGACAAAGTTGAAGCGGGAGCTTCCGGCGGGCGCCCGGGTCGTCTCACATTACTGGCGGTTCCCGACACTTCCGCCTGAGACCGCGCGTGGCGACATCTATCGCTACCGCATCAGCTGACCCCGCCGAGAGATACCTTGCCGTGACGACGCGAAGCGATGAGCTGGTGCGCGCTTCACGACGCCTTGCCCGGGCATGCGCGAGCCTCCGTTTCCATGCACCGGTGCGCTTTGTGTATCATCCACTCGTCTATGCCCGCAGAGGACACGAAGAGTACCTGCGAAAGCCCGGAGGATCCGCGAAGCGCGTGATTTTCCTCGGAATGAACCCCGGCCCGTGGGGAATGGCGCAGACCGGCGTTCCATTCGGGGAGGTCGCCGCGGTACGCGACTGGATGGGGATCAGCGAACCGGTTGTCCGGCCGAAGGCCGAGCATCCGCGGGTAAGGATCAGCGGATTCGAATGCCACCGCAGCGAGGTGAGCGGCAACCGTCTCTGGGGCCTGATGCGGGAACGCTTCGGCTCCGCTGAAGCGTTTTTCCGCGACCACTTCGTCGCAAATTACTGCCCGCTCCTGTTCCTGGATGCGTCCGGGAAAAACATCACTCCCGACAAGCTCGACCGTCGCGACCGGGAATCACTGATGCCGATCTGCGACAGGCATCTGTCCCAGGTCGTCGAGATCCTGGAACCGGATTGGCTCGTGGGAGTCGGAAAGTTCGCTGAAGGCCGGTTGAGCGCGCTGCGTCCCCGTCGGGGCAGGCATGAGATCGCAATACTCGGAGTTCCCCATCCGAGCCCGGCAAACCCGCTCGCCAACAGGGACTGGGCGGGACAGACCACGGCAATTCTCCGCGAAGCAGGGGTATGGTAGGAGAGGAGGCGTCAGGATGAAGTACAGGACGATGGGAAAGACCGGGCTCGTGGTGAGCGCCGTATCTCTGGGCACCATGCAATTCGGAACAAACAAGGTTGGGAACCTCGATCAAAAAGCGACGACGGTGATGGTCAAACATGCCATCGACAAGGGAATCAACCTCATCGACACCGCGGACATCTACAGCAAAGGAGAAAGCGAAACCTTCCTCGGCAACGCGTTGAAAGGCCTGCGGGACGAGATCGTGCTGGCGACGAAAGTGCGACTTCCCATGAGCCAGAACATCATCAGGAGCGGCGCGACACGGGTGAACATCATGCGGGGAATCGAATCCAGCCTGCAGAGACTCCAGACCGATTTCGTCGATCTCTACCAGATTCACAGCTGGGACTCGAGCACGCCCCTTGAAGAAACGCTGCGCACGCTCGACGACCTGGTCCGACAGGGCAAGGTGCGCCATGTCGGGTTCAGCAACTACATGGCGTGGCAGGCGGCGGCCGCCATCGACAGGCAGGAAAAGCTCGGCCTGGAAAAGTTCGTGACCGCCCAGATGTACTACAGCCTGGTCGGGCGGGGGCTGGAGCACGAGTTCCTGTCATTTGCCCAGCACTATGACATCGGGATTCTCGTCTGGAGCCCGCTGGCCGGCGGCTTCCTCTCGGGCAAGTACGCACGCGGCAAGCCGGCGGCCCCGGGCACGCGGTTCGCCGAGGCGGGGGCATTCCTCCCGATCGAGCACGACCAGGCCTACAGGGTCATCGATGCCCTGAAGCAGGTCGCTGCGCGGCACGGAGTCACCCCGGCGCGTGTGGCACTGGCATGGCTCCTGGCGCGCCCTGCGATTTCGAGCGTGATCGTCGCGGCGCGGACACTCGAGCACCTTGACGATAATATCGCCAGCGTTGACCTCGAGCTGGGCGCTGAGGATATGTCGCTCCTGGACGAGGTGTCCGACCCCGGGGTCCCTTACCCCCGGTGGATGGTTCTGCAGCACGATACAGTTGAGGATCCACGGTTGAAAGCCCTGCATCCTGAGATGTTCGCCGGTGGCGGCCCATGGAAGGACCTCAACAGGGAATGGAAGGGCTAGAGGCTAGAGGGCGCCTCTGGCACATCCCTGTGCTTCGGCGCCCTTCCGCCGTCCATGGCTAGAAAAAGATTTCGAAGAACACGCGCGAGCCCGGAAAACGTTCATCGACGATGCTCACCACGTCTCGAACCATTGCGCGCCTTCCGCAGAGGTAGAAATCGAAAGTCCCGGGGGAGAGCCTGTCTCTCAGGTAATGTGTCACGCGGCCGGAAAACTTCCACGGTTGTCCTGGTTCGCCAGGTCTCTCCCGGGAGAGACAGCCCACATACAGATCTGCCGCGGCCTGAACTCGTGTTCGGTAGTGCAAGTCCGCCTGGGTCGCAGCTCCGTGCAGAAGGGAGAAGCCTCGAGCGCCCGCACGGACCATAGAGACAAAGGGCGCGATCCCGGTTCCGGTCGCTATGAAAAGCGGCGGCGCCTGTGTGGGCTGGAACAGGAAATACCCGTGGGGGCCACTGAGAGAGAGGCCGGTGCCGATGTGCAATTCAGCGAGCGCCGACGAAAGCACGCCTCGCGGGAGGCGCTGAACGCACAGCGAGAGTCGCTCATCATCCGGACCGCTCACCAGGGTGTACTCGCGCTCCAAAGCGCCGCGGGACACCCGTATTCCCTGTCCTGGAACAAAGCGAAAACCTGCGGGCCGCTCGAGCTCTATCTCGAACGTGTCGCCGGAAAGCCATGTCCGTGCGAGGAGCCTGGAGGTAAACCTCCCGCCTCCTGTCACCCCGGCCACGTTCTCTCGGGAACGCCGAGAATGCTGTTGCAGAATCGAGCCACGGCGAAAAGAAAGCTGGAAAGCCTGTTGAGGTACGGGATCATGTCGCCGAACGCGGCGTCCGGCCGGCCCTCAGCCGACTCCTGGAAGCACTGGACGACACGCCGCTCAGCCCGTCGAGCGACGGCTCTGGCAAGATGCGCCCAGGCAGCCGTGGGATGGCCGCCCGGAAAAACAAAACCCTGCAGAGGCGGCAGCTGCTCCTCCAGCCGGTCCGTGAGCTCCTCGAGGCGGCGAGTAGGCTCCGGGCCAAACTTCGGGAACATGCCGGATGCGTGTGAGCCTCGCGTGGCCGCCAGGATTGCTCCAAGACGAAAGAGCTCGCCCTGCGTCTCCAGAAGCTCGTCCCTCAGGCCCCGATCCTCCTTCGGCAGTGAGGCGATAAGGGCGCCCACCACGCAACTCAGCTCGTCGACCTCACCGCATGCTTCCACCCGGCAGTGAGTCTTCGCGACTCGCTCTCCGCTCAGGAGGCTCGTCATTCCTCCGTCACCACCGCCGGTGTAGGCCTTCATCGACTGGCCCCCGGTCCGCCAGCGCGGTCGAGTCTTTCTTTCATCACGGAGACGAGTGTATTCTGCGTCACGCGCGATGTCCACACGCCTCTCACTCTGGAACGTCGTGACCACTGACTGAGGAATCGGGAGTAGTCGCCGAAAAACCACGCGGACGTACGGTGCTCCGGACCCGATCGTGACGACCAGACCAGCTCGACGACCTCGCGGCTGCGCTTCGCAGCTCGTATGAGGCCCAAGGTCCAGCCGTGATGACATGTCCCGAACCGTCTGATATCGCAGACCGACGGAACGGACCCTCGAGATAATCCTTGACGACGGGGCTGATGGAACGTTAGAATTCCGCTGCGCATCGCCGGCGGGAGGGGATTCGAAATCGTGCCAAGGAACTTCCACGGAGGTGCCAGAAATGTGTCATTCAGAATACCACCACCGGACCGGACTCGAGCCGCGAGCGAAAACCCTTACGAGACTGGACTCATTTTTCAGCGCAATCGAGTCCGCTCTCGGGAGAAACCGAATGACGCGAGCCCGCCCTACCGATTCGACACGACGTCTGAGCTCAGCAGAGTTCCAGGATCTTCTGCGTCAAACAAGCATGGCAACGAACACACAGGATCTCGCTGCCGAAGAGGAAACTCAGCGGCGCGCCGGCTCCTCGCGAGCCTGACGGCCTCAGACGGCACACTCTGCGCGTTGCCTCAGACCGCATCGAATATCACTTCTGTAATTGAGTTGGAACGGGAAGTTGCCTGAATCCCGTAACACAGTTCCTATTTCTTTTCTGGAATAAGAATTAAGCTATGAACACAGCCTGATTTCGATGGCACGCCTTTTGCTTCTTTGAGCCAAAGAGGTGGGGCACATGGAAGACAAAATCGGATCCGAGAGAAGGCGTGTGCAGCGCTTTTCGCTGAAGGCCACTGCGGTTGTTCAGACCCTGTCACCGGGCGCCGAGAGAGTGTTCGAGTTGGCGACGCAGGACATCTCTTCGGGAGGAGCTTTTTTTCCCATGGAGTTGCCTCTACCGACCGGTGAAAAAGTGAGAATCACTCTCTATCTTTCGATCTCCCCACTCGAACAGATCTCCGACTTCCCTCGCAGGGCACAGATCACGACGAAAGGGCATGTTGTCCGTTCCACAACGCGTGGAATGGCAGTGGCGTTTGACAGGCGTTACACGATTTCGCCAGCGACGGTGTGATCATGGTTCTGAGGAGGTGAGCTATGGCCACGGCACAGGGTTCACAGGAGAAGTCTGCCTTCAAATCCTGCCAGAATCGAATTGACATGCTGCGCGCGCTCAAGGTCATAGGCGACATGCTGGAGCGCCGCCGCGTTCCGCTTTCCGTCCGGGGAGCCCGGGGTCTCGGCTTTCTGATCACGCTTGCCATCGGCGCGCTCAGTGACGACGACCAGCCGTCGAAGACGGTGGACGATCCAGAGTGAAATGCTCCGCTGACGGCCTCCGCGCCGGCCCGCGGATTCTTTGCGCTCTCGTGGCTGGATGGGTCCGGTCAACGACCCCCAGGGTCTACCTGAACAGAGCTGCCTGCCTGTGGTAATCGTAGAGACAACTGTTCGCGTTGCGCAGGAGGCTGATGAAATCCTCAGCGTCCTTCTTGTTGAGCAAGAGAATGTCTCTGCACCCGAAACCCATGACCCGTACTGCTGCACAGGATGATCTGTTGCCATCGGTCTTGAAGGAGACAGTAGCGAGCGCCCCATTTTCAGCATACAACTGTCCAATCTCTTGCAGGTAAGACATCGCGGTCTTGTTGAAAACGGCGACATCGATCTTCCTGGCTGCTGTCTGAACAAGGTTCACCAGCTTCTCTCCTTCTGACGCCAGAAGTGGATAGCTGTAGTTGGCGTTCATCCACATCATCCCTTGTTCGGCGGGAACAACCAGCACAATGCGTCGAAAAAATAGCATGTGTGCGACGCTCCTAGTCTCATACAAAAGTCTGACGCATCACGGCGGCATCACGGTGACGCCTTTTCGCGCCCGCACCGAATTGGGATGGAATTTGACGCCGCGAGCCGCAAAACCTACAATCAGGAAATCGTGCGTTTTTTCAAACGGAAAGAGGTTTGGGTCCTCACCTGGCTTGGGTGGGCATTCGCGCTCGCTGTGCTTTTTGGCATGGCAGTCTGCTTCTTCACTTTCGCTCATGTGTTCCTGTCGGTCAATGCCCCGGTCGAAGCGAATGTCATTGTGGTGGAAGGGTGGCTGCCGGACTACGCGATGAAAGAGGCTGTCCAGGAGTTCAACGAGAAAGGATACGAGTATATCGTTGCGGCCGGCGGACCGATGCCCCTCGGGCAGCTTGTCTCCGGGTACACTACATTTGCTAGCATCGCGGGCGCAACACTGCAGAAGCTTCACATCCCGAAAGACAGGCTGATCGAAGCTCCCGGGGCCATGACCTATCGAAATCGAACATTCGAAAGCGCGAAAGCCGTCAAAACGAGATTGCGCGAATTGGGCATCTCGGTCCGAGGTCTCAATGTCGTCTCCGAAGGGCCCCACGCCCGACGCACACGCCTGGTGTACCGCAAGGTTTTCGGCAAAGGGACAAGCGTTGGCATACTCAGTGTCATTTCGCGAGACTATGACGCCCAACGCTGGTGGGGCTCGAGCGAGGGCGCAAAAACAACGCTGTCCGAGGGGTTGGGGTGGTTTTTCGAAAACCTGATCTCAGTCAGGCGATAAATATCGACGGGCTCGCTGTACCCTTTCATGAAGGCCAGTTTTGAGACGCTTCACATCCCGTTCATATGACTACATGACTGGCTACTGACCTCGAGGAAGGCTTCGTGTGCACCCTTTGTGAAGAATTGGCCTTTGGGCGGCACAAGAGTTGAACTTGTGACCCCCAGCGTGTCGAGCTGGTGCTCTAACCAGACTGAGCTAGCCGCCCGTGCGAGACCTGGTGCCCTTCCCGCCCGCAACGTGCTGAACATAGACGGAGCCGAGCGTCCTGTCAATACTTCTCGCTGAGATTCCCGCTTGCACGACGCCATCAAACAGCCCCCGGACCATGCACTCGATTGACGGTCCAATCTCACCCGTGTAGTATGCCGTAACACAAGGAGGCATCGGTGGCGCGCGGAGCCCCGCGCATTTCGTCTATCTTTCTCGTCGTCGAGAGCACGCAGACGGTCAGAGACGCCCTGTGTTTTGCTCTTCTGTCATTCGGGATCAAGGGCATTCCTGTCTCATCGCGCGCCGAGGCCCTTGCGACACTCCAGGCTCAGCCCGCAATCGAGGGAGCGATCGTCGACATCGACAATCGGGACGTCGACGGGGTCAAGCTGATCGACGACCTCAAGGCCGGTGAGGACACACGGCGCATTGCGGTGATCGTTCACACCATCCAGACGCGCAAGGATTTCGTGCGGAAGATGGTGGAAATCGGGGTGGCCGGGTACCTGCTGAAGCCGTTCAGCCCCGAGACCGCGAAAGCCAAGCTCGAATCAATCCTTCTGAAGCTTTCCACTCATAACGCGAACAGGAAGCACATCCGCGTGACACCTGATCCGGACGAGCTCACTCGCGTGTCCTTCCGTCTGCGCGGCCTTTCCCAGCTGATGTCGGGTCGAATCGTCGATATCAGCCTCGGAGGCATGGCTATCGAGCTTTTCAACCCGCCTGCAGACTCCCTGTTCACGCTGGGAATCCCCATCGCTCGGCTCGACTTCGCGCTGGCCGGAAAGGCGCTTTCGCCCTCGGGCAGTGTCGTGATCTGCAGGTCCCGCGTGCTCGCGGTCAAATTCGAAACCATGAGCGCCGCGGACACGCAGGCCCTTGAGAGGTACATTTTCAAGCGAATTTCATCCTGACAAAGGAGGCTTGAATGACCAAAAGTCCCCTCGGGTTTCGGGGAGCGATCATAGGCGTTCTCCTGTTCTACCCGGCGCTCGTGTTCCCGGCCAACATCACGGTCCCGACGTTCGAGCTCATTACGCACGCGTCACCGATCGCTGGGGTCTACGCCCTTCAGACCTACGGAAACGTGGTGATCCAAGTCGAAGGCGGATACAAGTTCGGGGCGCAGATCGACTTGAACTTCCTGAGCAGCATCAATCCAACGTTCTCCCTCGAGCAGTACCCGGCCAACTCGCTTGGAATCTACGGCGCAAGCGTGATCATGAGGGACGTCTTCGGAAGCTCGATCGACATATCGTATTTCGTGGGGCAGAACGATTACTTCTGCCGGGGCGACGGGTTCTCCTACTTCGGAGCGACGACTTTCGCAACGAGCTACGCGGGATTCATGTATTTTCCCGCCGGCCCGCTGTACCAGGGCGTCTATCAGGTAGACGGAACCGGAGTGCGAATCGACATCACGCCGGTCATTGAGAGCCTGCGGTTCAGCGTGTATGCCTACGAGGACACCCATGCGAACGACTTGCTGAGCGCGTACATCCCAACGTCGATATCTACCCTCCCGGCGCTCGGCGCTTACTCCGTGGATGTCAGGGCCCTCTTCAATATGGATGTCGTCAAGCTCGAGGGATTTCTCGGCGGCACGTATGCGTCCGCCTCCTTGTTCGGCTACTACCGGGGCGGTCTCATGCTGTACGCAACGAACAAAGACGTCGAGTTTTTTGCGCAGGTCGGCGTTCCCGAGTGGGACCCCAGCTCTGCATTCTCGATCAATCTCTTCTATCTGCTGTTCGAGCCGCGCCTCCATCTCGGTCAGTTCTCGGTTGTTCCGACCTTCTTCTGGCATCCGGCATACTACCAGCAGTTCTCGAACCCGTCCGAGGTCGGCAATTTCGACGTGAACGTGAATGTGTACTTCGGAGACCTCGTGAAGACATCCATCCGCGGCGGCATCGAAGGCAATTTCAAGTTTCAGTCATCCTCGATGACGTCCCCCGGCATCCTGCAAACCAGCACCTCACCGTATGTGTCGTTTGCCACCGCCGGAGTCGTGTGGACGGTGAGAACGAACTTCAAGTTTTTCCCCTTTGACTCGGCCGATTTCTTCACTGCCTTCATCGGGATCGAAGCGACGCTTTAGAGGGAGCCGTCGCCACCGCGCGGCTGCCTGCGCTGGGGCTGTGGGGAGAGCTTGCTACGAATCCTTGGCCAGGGGACTTTCACCCCCAGGCTGTCGATCAACGCCCGGCACACCTGAAGGGGCCTTCCTTTCGGAAGGCCCCTTGCTTTCATTTCCTGATCTGTTCGTGGATGAAGTTCTATTTCGTCGGCTGTGCCGCTGGCTGTCCCTTGTCCATCTTCTCCTGCTCGAGGAAGCGAAGGACCTGGATATTTCCGAGGCGCTTGACCTCGGCCAGCCTGCGCGCCTCCTGGCGCTGCTGCAGGATGCCCCACACCGCCTCGTCGTTGATGTCTCTCTGCGTCGAGATGAGGGCCTTGTCGTACGTGATCGAGATGTCCTTGAAATACGTCACAATGTCACCGCCCGGCTGCGCAGCGTCCCGGTACAGGACGAGGCCGATCAGCTTCATGTACGGCATCCCGGCGGGGTACAGGGGATACCTTCGGAGCTCCCGGTTGCGGACATCCGTGACGTAGTTGGGGTTGTTCCAGGTCAGGCTCCGCCACCCGTCGAACTGCAGGTAGTCCATGAACAGGGTATGCTGGTTGCCGTCCTGGTCGCCCACAACCACGCCCAGGCCGTTAGGGAAGTTCGCCCCATAGACGGTGATGGTAAGGCTCTTGAGCACTCCGACGTTCTTCACCACCCCGAAGCCGCCCTCGAACTTGGCGCCCATCCCTTTGTCCGCGGGGGCAACGGTCACGGCGTCAGTCCCGGTCTTGTCCGCGTATGCCGGGATGTCGAAGGGTGGCATGACCATGGCCCACGAGTTGTACGGATCAATGGGGAAATGCACGCGGACGCCGAGCACCTTCTTGCCCGCGATGTCTTCCCCGTTGAACGGTTTCGCCGTCGCCGAGACCGCGGCCTCCTTTGTGAAGCTCACGCTCTGGTTGGCGACGGACCGGGCGGAAGAAGCCAGCACGACGCCCCAGTTCCCGAGCGAAAGAGACGACTTCATCATCGATTTTTCCGCGTCGCTGAAGGACGCGCCGGCCACGTTGCTGTAGTCGATCAGGGTTGCCCCGTTCTCGGAGGGGGTCGTTGAGGTCCCGAGGGTCGTGTCTGCAGCCAGCTTTGTGAAGTCGATGAGCACTGAGGTGTCGGCAAACAGCGCTGTTCCGCCGAGAATGAGCCCAACGACAACAAAAATGAACAGCCGTTTCATGCATTGCTCCTTTCGCAGCTAGATCGTTGCGGAGTCACATGCACAATTATAGTAACGGGAAATGCTTTGTCAAATATTTTTCTTTTCAGAGAAGGTCGGGAGCTGTCCGTCCAGGTACAGCACGATCTCGCGCACGCGGGGAAAGTTGAAGCGAATCGATCGACTGAGGATCTCGAGCGCTTCCGCGGCGCCGAGGGGAACGTCGGGATCCCCAGCCAGCACGCGCGCCGTGAGATCGAGGTACAGGGTATGCCCGCGAATCATCGCCGCTCGAACCGTGCCTCCTCGGGCAAACGCGCGGGCCGCGTCGTGACGAGCGGGACCGAGAAGGACTCCGTTCACCAGCTCCGTGACGTTGCCCTCGAGGCTTGCGCGCCGCGTAAGGAAGCGCGGCTCTGCGACAACCCCTCTCCCGTGCTCACGGGGAAAGTAGAGAATGCGCTCCACCCTGCCGTTGCCAACAAGGAAAAAAAGCACGACAGAGATGACAAGCGCGCCGAGGAGGACGGATCCCGCGATCGCGGCCCGGCCCTTCAGGCGCATGGTGAGGAGGAAATCCATTCTACTGAACACTGGGGCTCCCGTGCTGCTCGAATCGAGCGATGAACGAGCAGATGCCACTGTACAATCCATCCGCGATGCCTTTCAAGTACGCCTCATCGCCAAGGCGCTCCGCCTCTTCGGGGCTGGACATGAACCCGACCTCGACGAGCACGGCCGGCATCTTTGCATTGCGGACAACGTACCACGGCTCCTGCCGCATCCCCCTGTTGTCGGTCATTCCACCGATCGAGGCGTCCAGACCGGAGAGAATCTCTCGCGCGAGGACAATACTCTCCACGGAGATTTCCTCCTCCAGCATGCTGTTCAGGATGGGGATGATATCGCTGGTGGAGGGATCCTTCCCCTCCAGGAGAGTCCGCTTGTACTCGGGCGGCAGGTACCAGACCTCAAACCCCTTCGCTTTGCTCAGCTTGTTGAAAGTCGAGTTGGCGTGCAGGGAGATGTACAACACGGTGTCGTTGGTCTTCGCCAGCAGGTCGTTTGCCATGTCGGCCCGCCTTTCCAGGGTGACATAGGTGTCAGTGGATCGCGTCAGGAGGACTTCCTTGTCTCGCAGTGTCTTCTTCAGCATCGCGGACAGCATGAGCCCGATCTTCAGTACGACATCTTTTTCCCTGAGCGCGACCGCCTTTCTGCCATCCCCGTAGGTTCCTATGGCTCCCGGGTCCTCGCCGCCATGGCCGGGGTCGATGAGAACGGCCGCGATCCGCAGATGGCCCGCCGCGCGGGCGAGCCGGTCCTGCTCCAGCGCTTTGCTGATCGACGTCACTGCTTCGGCGGCAAGCCATACGGCGCCGTCCCGGCGAGCCGGCGGCTGGATGGCAACGGTCTGGCGGTAGTTGATGATCGCCAGCGGCAGCCCGACTCCGAGTGCGATTCGGTCTTCCCCGATCGAGATGACTCCGCGGTCGCGCAGCGGATCCCACTCCAGCCCCGCTCCCAGCTCACTGACCAGCGAAAGCAGGTCTCTCTCCTGCGAAAACGCCGAGACGGAAAAGACCGCCGAGAGAAGGATTGCCGCCAGAGCGCGAAGCGGTCTCATAGGCCAGCCAGAAACCGATCAAGCGTGCAGGTGCGGATGGCTTCCCGGATGCTGTCGAGGAGATAGCGTCCTCCCTGCACGCTACCGCGCACCATCGCTTTCCAGAACAACCTTCCGAGCACCAGGCCGCCGTCCGCGGAGGCCCTGTCGACGAGGCGCGCGGTTCCGTCGAGCGCGGCGCTCACTGCCTCCGCCGGCATGAGACCATGCCAGTCGCCGAGGGAAAGGTTCTCGAAGCCGGGAAGTCTCAGCACCTGCAGGGGACGAGCGGGCAGCGAAGACCTTGGATCTCCATAGTAGGGAGCCATTGCCTCGAGCTGCCGAAGAATTTCCGGATCTGAGACCTCAAAGGCGTTCGCGACAGACCCGTGAAAGAGGAAATGCGTGGTGACCTCGCTCATAGGTTGGAGATTGATCAAGATCCGCCCGAGCGCATCGCGCGCCGCGCGCTCCGCGGCCTGCCGGGTTGCGGCGACCGCTATGACGTTCCCGCACTTCTCCACGTTGTTTCTTGGAAACACCACGGTGTCGCCCGGCCGCACCCTCACAAACAGCTCGGCCACCTGCGGCATCGCCTTCGCCTCGTCAACTCCAATGACCTGCTGCACAGAGCCGGGGATAGAAATGAAGGCCCTCTCGGCGACCACCTTCGAGACCCGCGCTGTCAAATCTCCCGGGGGAAGGCCGACGGCAATATTGAGAGCGGCCTGGGTGACCTCCACGCCCGACGAGAGAGGGAACGTCCAGCCGGACATGTATCCTCCTGACAGCCGGGCTGCGATTTCCCCGATCATCGGGCCCTTCCGTGTAAGCTTTATGTCTCCCTTTGCCGCACCGTTGTCGATGCCGATGGCGTGGATGCCGGCCTTGAAGACCTCCTCGACGCGAGCCGTCGTCGGGGCATCCAGGGCTGTGGGCATGGTGTGCCCCATCTCCACGAAGCTGGGGGGAAAACAGATGTGCCTGTCCGCAATTCCGCAGACCGTCGAGCTCCCCCGATAAACGACCGCGTCCAGGCTCAGCTCAGGGCCGTCCATGAAATCCTCGACGATCACGCGCGACGAGCGGGACAGGGGCAGGGCCGCTCGGCAGGCGTCGATCAGCGCGTCCGGGTCGTCGACCCTGCGCACCCCCCGAGCGCCCATGTTGTCGACAGGCTTGACCACGAGAGGGAACTGCAGGCTGTCGAGAATGAGACGCGGGTCCGAGTCCCCTGCCCAGCAGGCGAATCGAGGGCTCGGAACCCCAGCTCTCCGGAATGCCTCCCTCATGAGGCACTTGTCGGTGGCCCGCATCGCGGCCTCAAAGGGAATGCCGGGGAGTCCCATCCTTTCTGCAACCCAGGCCACCGACGAGGAGAAATCCGTTCCTGCCGTGAACACCCCATCCAGCCCGGACGTCTCCCTGCAGCGCCTCGCGATCGCAAGCAGCCCCTCCCGGTCCTTGAGATCCACGACCTCGAAGAGATCTGCCAGAGCCTTCCCGGGCGCCTCAGGGTTTCCGTCAACGACGATCACCCGCCATCCGCTCTGCCGTGCAAGACGAATCCCGGGAATCTGCATGATTCCCGCCCCGAGGATCATGATCGAGGTCACGACTGGTCCACCTTGACAGCGTACGCCTCGAACGTGTCTCCCAGTCCAAGGAGCGTGCTTGCGGCGCCGAGCAGCCATGAGACGACTGCCGAGCGGCCGGCCATTGTGCCGGCTCGGCCCGGAAATCTCTCGGGATG
This sequence comes from Spirochaetia bacterium, assembly GCA_035542615.1. Lineage (GTDB taxonomy): Bacteria > Spirochaetota > Spirochaetia > SZUA-6 > Fen-1364 > Fen-1364. The sequence continues at coordinate 15,598 of DATKLB010000060.1, forward strand.
GTGGCCAGTGACCCGAATGCGGCGCAGCTCGAACCCGTAGGCAGCCAGAAGCCTGTCCAACCGCGTCGGCGAGAAAATGGTGAAATGGTCAGGGGGACTTGCGCCAAGGAAGGCATGAAGATTCTTCCTGGCCGAGATCCCTCTCCCGTTGGGAGTCGAGAAAGCCAGCGCGCCTCCGACAGGCAGCAGCTCGGAGACTCTCCGCAGCACGAGGTCGATGTCCAGAAAGTGCTCGATGACGTACCAGAACGTGATCGCAGAAATCCTTCTGGGGAGGTGCCGCCGCTGGATGTCCTCAAAGGAGGAGCACACGGCCGGAATGCGCAGCTTTTTCACCACGTACCTGACCGCCGGCTCGGAGACATCGATCCCGAAGCATTCCAGCCTCTCATCCCGCGCCGCGGAGAGAAAAGGACCGTACGCGCACCCGACGTCCACGATCGCTCCGTCGAGATCCTCAGCAACGGAGCGAAGGATGCGCAGCCTCTCGCGCGACGCCGTCTTGATCGCCTGGAAATCTTCGAGGTAGGTGCGGCCATAGTGGGCCTTGTATTCAGCGCCGAAATACTGCGGGCCATAGATCATCGACCGATCGGTGAAGCTTTCCAGGGAGACGACTCCGCAGGCATTGCAGGTCCGATACGTGCGGTCGGGGAATCTGGCGATGACCATGTTGCCGTCGCGGCCGCAAACGCGGCACTGCGGCTCTCCCCGAGGACGCATCGATTGCAGGGACGCTGCGAGCTGACCTGCGCCCCGTGAGCCGATCCGCTTGTTGAAGCTGTCGACACCCCGCTTGAGAGCGCTTCCGTCAGCGAGAAGCCGCCCGAGGGCACGCACATCCGGGGTGAGAATCCCGATCTGAGGAAATCTGCTCTCCCGTCCCAGCCGCGCGTGGTACGCGCTGGGATTGAGAAGAATCACCGGGACGCCGGAGGCGAGAGCCTCGAAAGCCGTGACCCCGAAATGCGTGAACACGACATCATAACCCGCCAGGATGTCCGCCAGGCGGCTGATGCCGCTCAACACTGTGATCCCCGAGGGCCACTTCCGCGCCGGGAACAGGGGACCTTCGACGACAGTGACCTGGGACGAAGAGAAAAGACCGTCCCCGAGCAGGGCGTCGAGCATTCTGCCGCTGAGGTTTTCCCTGTCTTCTCCCCCGAAGCTGACGAGAACCTTCCGGGGCGGACACCTCACCGTATGGCGCGCCCGCCGGGGGAGATCGAGGAAGGCAGTGGAGGAAAGATTCGGCGGACTGGACCCGGACAGACGCGGAATGGAATCGATGAGAAAGGAAGCGTACTGCCGGGCGCGGCCCCCCTCGTCGAGGCAGACAACGGGACCGCACTCCTGCAGCCTCCGGAGCTCAGACGGCTCTGTTTTTCGGTCGTCCACCACGATGAGATCCCAACGCCTGCCGGGCACGAGCTCGCGGAGAATCTCGGCGCGGCCATTCACCGAGCGGCGCAAGTACTCGAGAGACGCGGCATCCATTCGTGACGTCATGAACGTGACGCGCGGCCGGGACCCGCGACCGCGGTCGAGCTGTGCGGCAAGACGCACGCACCGCGCCAGATGGCCCAGTCCTTCGCCGGCTCCGCCCGCGGGGGCCAGGAGATACTTCCTTTGCGTACGGTCGGACACGCTTCGGCGGCTCATGTCTTTGCCTCCGCAAACCATGCCGCGATTTCGCTCACCTCGACCGGCTCTCCCGCGTACAGGTCCTCGAATATCCGCGTGACCAGAGCGTAATCGGCTTCCGTGTCCACGGTGACCCTGGCTTCGGGAAGCCGCAGCTCGGGAGGAGCCGCAGGTTCTTCTATTCTGAATCTCTCGGGATGTCGGTACAGGAACGTCGTGATATGCTCCCGCTCCTCGGGATCCGTCGCCTCCCGCTCGGCAACGAACAGCGCTTCTGAACGGATCACCTCGACTCCGCTTCCCCAGGGAATGCCAAGGTAGTGGCTCAGATCCGCGCCCGTCTCCCGGTGGGCCGTGAGAATGCTGCGGGCCAGAGCGGTCGACGTGAGCGGATTGTCTCCGGTAGCGCGAATGACAGTGTCGACGCGGTACTCCCTGGCGGCCATGCAATACCGCTCCAGCACATCCTCTTCGGACCCGACGAAGACGGCAAAACCTTCCCGCCGCGCCAGCGGAGAAAGCGCCTCGGCGCTTCCGGCTTCCGTCACCAGGGCCCGCACATCAGCAGGCACTCCGACGAGACTCCTCATGACGTGCTGGATCACAGTTCCGCCAGGCAGCGGGAGCAGCGCCTTCGCGGGCAGTCTCGTCGAGCCGAGTCTGACCTGGACAAAGATTCCCACGCGCAATCAACCGCTCTCCCATCTGAGCAGCAGATCGCGAGGATCCCTGCGGAATCGAAAACGATGGGTTCGGACCCAGTCGCGCACAGCGCTGAACTCCCGCACGGAGTCCAGCGGACTGGCGTCGGAGTGCACGACGTAGTCGACAACGTGCCACAGAGGCAGGACGCCCATCTCCCGGCGCATCCGCACGGCCATGTTCTTGAGATAGAAGACCTTGTAGCTTCGGTCCGGAGTCGCATCGTCTTCCGGAGTCCCCGCTGTGTAGGAGAAGGCAACGGCTGTAGAGCCGATTATCCGCTCCCCCCAGAGAAAGCACCGGAATCCGAAATCGAGCTTCTGCCAATAGGGGTTTGCAATCGAGGGATCAAATCCTCCCGAACGAATGAACTTGTCCGTGTTGTAGATTCCGCAGAAGTCAAACGGAAAAAGATTGAACTCGCCGTCGCGCCGAGGGATCCGAAACGCGACGGAGAACCTCCTCTTCCTCCACACCGGCGACTGCCACGTCGGGATGGCCTGCTGCCGGGAGTTCCTCGAGACGGGAATAGTGCAGACCAGGCCGGACTTCTCAACCGCCTCCGCAATCCCCCGGGGGATGCTGGCCAGCCGCATGTCGCTCCAGAAGCACATGACCAGGGGGGCCCGCGCCTCCGCGATTCCGATGTTGATGCGTTCTCCCTCGGTCGTGGGGCCCTTGATCAGAAGAAAGCGGACATCGGGGAGGTCTTTCGTGAGCGCTTCGACATCGGCGGAGGGCTCCTCGGCTTCGACCCAGACCACCTCGCCGAGCCCCCGGGCCAGAAGGTCTTTCAGGAGGTCTGCCCGGAACAGCCGGTCTCCCCTGCTGAGCACAAGCAGCGTCATGCCGTAGGGGAACTTGCGCACCCTGTCCCAGCGGGGTCCGCCGACCACGGTATAGGGAGCGGAGAAGGCTCGAACACCGGGAGTCTCCGGGAACGCCGAACGTTTGTTGCCGTGCCTGGCCGGCGCGCCGGAAGACGGGTCCGGTGCCTCAGAAGTTGTACGTGTAGTACTCATCACAACCCACGCAGATCCGCGGGTATTTCGCCAGCACGTGCTGTCGATACGGCTCTTCCCCGCGGTCCCAGATGACAGCCAGGTCATCCTCGAACGCGTTGCCGAGCCTGTGCTCAATGCGCACATCTTCACGGCACAGGGGAACCGTACCGTCGATGAGAATCGCCATGTCTCTCTTCAGGTGCCAGCAGGGAAACCTTCTCACGGGAGAGAGGTCAGCGACCTTCCTGTCAGGCAGCAGGGCGCTGAAGGAGTCGTACTTCTGGATAATGACGTTCTCGGTCTTTGTCCTCCATGTCTTGTAGAAGATCTCCAGATCGTCCTCGTTATCCTTCATGCGCACAGCCTGGACCCAGGTCGTGCGAGGGAAAGCGGCCAGGAGGGTCTCCGCGGTCTTGACTGCCTGCGCGAAGCCGGCTCCTCTGAGGCGCCGATACATTTCCTCGGTTGACGCGTCGAGGGAAACGATCCAGGTCGGCGGTTTCGCGAAAGCATCGCGGACCCGCGCAAAAACGTCCGGGTTCCACCCCACGCCGGAAGTCTCGATCACCAGGGAGAGGTCCTGCCTGCCGAGCACTGAGGAGATGAGCTCGAATATCCGGGGGTGAAGGGATGGCTCCCCCCACAGGGAGATATCGATGACCGCGTCCCCCGAGAAGGCGGCGATCTTTTCGGCGAGGTGGGAGAACCTCTCCGGCTCCATCTCACCGCCCCTGCTTGCCACGTCCCCGCCGAAAACCGGGTATGGGCAATAGGAGCAGGCATAGGGGCATCTTTCAACGACCTGTATCGGGAAAAAAGCCGGCAGTGTGCGCAGGATGCCCGGCTCCGTCTGCACGACGCGGCAGATCGACTCGGCCTCCCGGCCCCCCTTTTCCACGATCCTCGCAAGAAGAAGGAAGTTCCTCTCCGTATTGGCAAAGAGCGACACGCGCAGGAGGCGCAGGTCCGTGGGCGCAAGCTCCGTCTCGATGTCAAAGGAGTTGATGTCCCTTTTGATGACGGTAAAAAGTGTTTCCCGGTCGGGAGCAGCGGCGTCGGACGAGGCCATTACTCGAAGACGGCTCGCGGTTTCCCGCCGGAGGATTTCCGGCGCGAGACCCAGCGGGAAGCCGTCGGCGAACGAGTAATCGGCCCAGTACTTGCGATGATTCGCGTGCATTCGCTGCGCGATGGAGAGGTCGAGAAACGGGCTGTCGGCAAAGAAATAGAACAGGTCTTCGAAGCCCTGGCTGGCCTTTTCCAACTCCGCGGTGAGGTCCGCGATGCTCCATGAGGAGCGCGCAATCACCCGGCAATCCGGCGGCGTTTCCGGTAACGGGACTGCGGCAGAGCGCTCGGCGACCGCGGAGGCAAGAATCA
>DATKLB010000061.1:0-7960 GCA_035542615.1 Spirochaetia bacterium
GGGTATTTGATTCGGTTCAGCGCCTGATTCCCTACGATGTCGCCGCTGGTTTCTTTGATTGGCGCTCGCTGGAGATCTTGTCCGGAAAAGGTCTCCCCGATTCGGCGAACAAGGCGTATAACGTGCACTACTGTCGGGATCAGCCATGGATGACCCCGACGGAACTGGCCAGGGTCTACATCAGTGGGGGGAGAGTCGACTGGAGAGAATACCACGACTCAGAATACGTCGTTGATTTTGCCCGGCCCAACGGTCTCAGATTCGCTCTTGCATATCCGATTCCTCAAGGCACGACTTTTTTTACTCTTCATCGATCAAAATGGGTGTCCCAGTTCTCCGATCGAGAACGCGACATTCTCGAGGTAGTTCATCCGCACCTCGTCGACTTCTATCGCCTTCACGACTGCCTTGCAAAGGCGGAATCTCGCGCACGTCCCTCCCCCGATCAGATCTCTACGAGACTACCAAGGCTGTCTCGACGGGAATCGGAGGTCTTCGCTCTGCTCCTTGATGGTCTGACAGCTCCCGAAATTGGCATGAGCCTTTTTATCAGCGAGAGGACCGTTGAGAGCCACCTGCAAAGCATCTACGCCAAGCTGGATGTGCACGAACGGCGGCAGGCAATTGCGAAGATCATTCCGCAACCCTCGTTGGGCAAAGGGGGCGTTGGCTGATGAACCTCGAGGCTCTGCCCTGGTCACGAATACACGACGTTCTGCTGGAAGTGGGCAGCGCGCGAACGCGAAGTGATTTCGCCCACCGGGTATTCGATGGGGTTCAACGACTGATCCCCTACGATGTCGCCGCCGGCTTCTTTGACACAGCTACCGCAGAGTTCCTCGCCGGAAAAGGTCTCTCTGATTCAACGAACAGGATGTACAATGGATATTTCCGGCGAAAAGTGCCATGGATGAATCCCCTTGGCCTGGCCAGAGTCTGGCTGACTTGGAGAGTCGACTGGAGAGAGTACGGCGATTCTGAATATGTCGTTGATTTCGCCCGGCCCAACGGACTTCGATTCGGTATGGGGGATCCGAGGGACACCATGTACCTGGGCCTTCACAGGTCAAAATGGGTGTCCCAGTTCTCCGATCGGGAACGCGACATTCTCTCGGTGATCCATCTGCACCTTATCAACATGTATCGTCTCTATGACCACCTGGCGAAGGCGCAATCTCGGATACGTCCGTCCCCGCAAGAGATCTCTGAAAGGTTTCCGAGACTATCTCGGCGGGAATCAGAGGTCTTCGCTCTCCTAGTGGACGGCCTGACAGCTCCCGAAATCGGCATGAGCCTTTTCATCAGTGAAAGGACTGTTGAGAGCCACTTGCAGAGCATCTACGCCAAGCTCGATGTGCACGCGCGGCGACAGGCAATTGACAAGGTCATTCCGCAACCTTCATCAGGGAAGAGGAATACGGCTTGAAACCCTTGTTCTGCTCACCGTCGCGGTTGGGCTGATTTGCACTCGATGGGAGTGCTCAATCCTGGGAAAGTCATCCCGGGAATTGATTCCAAGCAGCCGTTTGCTGTGATATAGTCGGGGCCTGCCTTCACGGCAGGAAAAGGGGCTTTGTATGACAGACGTCACTCCGCGCAAGGGATTCAACATCACGCCAACGCTGCTTCTGATCGCCATTGGCGTGGTCCTGGTCCTTATCCTTTTTTTCTCCAGCTTCTTCGTTGTTGACCAGAAGGAAGAGGCGGTGGTTCTGAATCTCGGAAAGTTCTCCCGCATGGTGGGGCCAGGTCTCCATTTCAAGGCGCCCTTCGGCGTGGAGAAGAACTACAACGTTCCGACGCAGAGGATCCTCAAGGAAGAGTTCGGGTTTCGGACCGAGATGCCCGGCATTGTCTCGACCTATTCCACTGCCGACTACTCCTCCGAGTCCATCATGCTCACCGGAGACCTGAATATCATCGACGTGGAATGGATCATCCAGTACCAGATCACGGATGCGCGGGCGTGGCTTTTCAACGTGCAGGACCAGCACAAGACAATACGCGACATCTCCCAGTCGGTCATCAACATGCTGGTCGGCGACCGTACGATATTCGACGTGATCGGCGCGGAGCGGGCCAACATCGAGCTGGCGGGCCAGGAAATGATGAACCAGCTGTACAAGACCTACGGCCTCGGGATCCGAGTGACGACGGTGAAGCTTCAGAACATCGTGCCCCCGAAGGGGGCGGTGCAGGACGCCTTCGAAGACGTGAACAAAGCCATCCAGGACAGGAGCCGCATGATCAATGAGGGCAAGGAGGCGTACAACCAGGCGATTCCCCGGGCAAGCGGCCAGGCCGAGCAGACCATCCAGGAAGCGGAAGGATATGCCGTGCAGCGAGTGAACGAGGCAAAAGGGGATGTGGCCCGGTTCAGCGCGGTGCTCGGCCAGTACCGCCAGGCGCCCGACATCATTCGCACCCGCCTGTACTACGAGATGTATGATCGCGTGTTCGCGAACGCGGATGGCACCGACCTCATCGACAAGAATCTGAAGAACTTCCTTCCCCTGAAGAGCATGGGGGGAGCGCCACCGACGGCTTCGGTTTCGCCACAAGGCCCGACGCAGGCCCCGGCACCATCAAGCATTACGCCATCGTCAAGCACCTCGTCGACGACCCAGCAGGGAGGCCAGCAATGAGAAAGACAATCATCATTCTCGTGGCCGTCGGCGTGGTCCTGCTCATCATCTCCATCCTCGGCCCGTACTTCATCGTCATGGAAGGCGAGCAGGCGGTCGTCGTGCAGTTCGGAAGAATCGTTCGCGTCGACACCGATGCAGGGCTGAAGTACAAGGTGCCGTTCGTGGAAAGCGTCGTGAAGTACTCCAAGAAGGTCCAGTCCTGGGACGGCGATGCCCAGAGGATTCCCACCTCGGAGAACCAGTTCATCTGGGTGGACACCACGGCGCGCTGGCGGATTGTCGATCCGAAGAAGTTCTATGAGTCGGTCGGGTCCATGACACAGGCGCAGGGCAGGCTGGACGACGTGATCGACTCAGAGGTGAGAAAGATCATCGCGAAAAACCCCCTGCGGGAAGCGGTGCGTGATTCCAACGTCATCAGCCAGATCAAGAGAACGAACGCCTTTGCAAGTGTTGCGGGATCAGCGGAGAGCACCCAGACTTTGAACAACATCTCGACGCTTGCCGAGATCCAGTACGAACCGATCATGACGGGACGCCGCGCACTGTCCATCGAGATGCTGAACGAAGCCAGGACCATCATGCCCCAGTACGGGATGGAGCTCATCGACGTGCTCATTCGCCAGATCAAGTACTCCGACGACCTGACCCCGAGCGTCTACGACCGCATGATCAAGGAGAGAAACCAGATCGCGCAGGCATTCCGATCGGACGGCGAGGGAGAAAAGGCGAAATGGCTGGGCCGCATGACGCGGGAGCTCCTTCAGATCCAGTCCGACGCCGAAAGGAAGGCCAAGGAGATCAAAGCCAAGGCGGACGCGGAGGCCCTTGCCATCCGCAACCGGGCGTACAGCCAGGACCCGGAGTTTGCCGACTACTGGATGGCGCTGGAGGAGTACAAGACGCTTCTCCCCAAGTTCAACAAGACGCTCACGACGGAGGCGGATTTCTACAAGTACCTGTACAACAAGAGGGGACGATAGCACCCGTGGCGCGCGCCGAGCTCGCGCGATCAGCGAGGCGCTCTGCGCGCGGCGGTCTCCACGATTCTCGCTATCCCGGCGCGAAAGGCGCGGTCCTCTTCCAGCCCAGTCGCGAAGCTTTCCAGGACCCTGAGGGTTTCGGCGAACTCGCGCGCATACTTGCGATGGGCAAGCTTGTTCAAGAGCCTGAGGATCTCCCGAAGGAGCCGATTCTTTTCGCCCCCGTCCCGTTCAGCTCCCGCGACACTCATGAGGACCTCGATCTCTTCCCTCGCATCGGTCACCTCGCAGGAGGCGAGCAGCTCGATGCAATGGCTGGCTTCCAGCGCGGAAACACACGACGGCCGACGTGCATCGCGAGCAAACCTCCAGTGGTGATCCATCGGGAGATGGAAGCGCGAGCCGCCGGCGTCCACGAGTATCCCGCCGGGCTCGACGCTGAATGAACGGCGTATCTTCTCGGGGTTGAAAGACCGACCGAGCAGGCGCGCGGCTTCCACCTGCAACAATGTCTCGCGCGTTCGCCCGGGGACGGATCGGCTGCGGCGGTCGACCACGAGAGCAAGCTCGACGTTGCTCGTCCTGCGGCCGATGCTCTGTTTGCCCCCGGGGTACTTCAGGTACCCGCGGGAGCGCACGGAGAGGCTTCCTGTTTCCGACAGCAGATCGCACAGCTCCTCCAGCCCGATCAGGCCCTCGTCGCTGTAGCTGACGATGAGATGGCGGCAATCCGCGGCCTGCACGACCTCTGCCATGGCCCGCAGGGCAGTCGCCGGATAGCAGAAGGCGGAGCGCGTTCGCGCCCAATCAGTCCGGATGCCGGCCTTGTGCACGAGCCTGCCGTCCGTTCCGCGCTCCTCGCTCACCGGGGGACGGTCCCAGAGCGCAATCGAATTGAGCATGAAGTAGTTGCTTCCATATTGGTGCACCGCGTACGGGGGATCGAGATAACAGATGTCGGCCGTCCGCGCCCTGAGAAATGTCGCCGCATTCTCGCAAGAAACACTGGAGGCCAACGGTGATTCGACGAGAACGGGAGGCTCCAGCCGTATCGGGGCCATGATGCGCGTCAGGGCGTCCCGGCCATGGCCGCCGAACCCCCGGTGGCACGCCTTGAAGACTCCCGAGGTATTGGTGTGGGTGGCAGCCTCGTAGAGAAGCGGAGCAAGCAGCGCTGCCTTTGCCCGCGCGGCGTCCGCCTCGACGTCCCGCGGATACATCTGCTCGATCCTCTCCCTGATGGCGTCGATCCTGAGCGCGTTCTCCGTGGTGTAGAAAAGCCTCTCGGTCATCCAGTCCGCGGTCTCGGTCCTGCGGGGCGCATAGTGACGCGCGATGTACCGTTCGGCTTCCGGCGGAGCAGGAAGGCTGTTCAGCTCGGCCAGCACTCGATGAAGGCCACCGCGTGAGCCGAAAAGAGCATCCAGCTCGCCGGGCGAGAGAGTGATGTGGCAGGAATTGATGACGAAGGCATAGGGTTCCCAGTCATTCGCGGCCACCGAGAATCCCATCGCCCGCGCAAGGCGCGAGACGGCGCCGCTGCCCGCGAAAGGATCGAGAAAAGCCAGCGGCCCCGTGCGAGGGCCCGACCCGTGCCGATCCTGCGCCACCTGGGCAAGAACATCACGGAGGAAAGGCAGCAGAGCTCGCTTGTTCCCGATGTAGGCGATGAGCTGGCTCGTGAGATAGGGATGGCCAAAGTCAACCGAGTGGTCAATCGGGAGAAAAAGTTGCCCTGTTCCTGTCCGTTTCGAAGACTTCGACGAGAGTAAGTGGCGCATCCGGCAGCTCGGCGTGCATTCTATCATAGATGAAATGGGCAATCCGCTCCGCGCTGGGGCACCCGTCGCTGAAAGCCGGATGGTCGTTCAGGCTTGTGTGGTCGATCTCGCGAACCACGTTTCGCAGGGCCTGCTTCATGACTCCAAAATCAAAAAGCATGCCGCCGTCATCGAGCACTGTGCCAGCGGCAGTCACGAGCACCTTGTAGTTGTGGCCGTGCAGCCTTTCGCACTTGCCGTGGTAGCGAGTCAGGAAATGGGCGGCGGCAAAGCCGTCCTCGATCCGCACCGTATACATGTCTCCAGCATAGCGTTTTGGATTTCTGAAATCAAATCGGACGGTGCGACGGCCGGGCAACGGTCTTGCACCCCGTGGTCCGCGCCGGTAGCATCGACGTCATGCGGGAGAAATCCCTTCGAAGGATTTTTGCCGGCCTCCCCGTGCTTGAGACCCAGGGGGACATGGACAGGCTGGTGAGGGGCCTGGCCTATGATTCGCGCGATGTCGGGTCGGGTTTTCTCTTTGTTGCCATGGACGGACACCATTCCGATGGGCACAGGTTCATTGACGATGCCGTTGCGCGCGGAGCTTCGGCTGTCCTGCATCGACAACCGGTGGAAGGTCCAGCGCCTGGCGTTACATACATTCGCGTCGAAAACCCCCGCACATCCCTGTCGCCCGTCGCCGCCGAGTTCTTTGGCCACCCGTCGCGCTCCCTCGGGGTGATCGGAGTCACCGGCACCGACGGGAAGAGCTCCACGGTGTGGTTCATCGCCCAGCTCCTTTCCCTGCTGAACCGGCGCGCCGGGTTCCTTTCCACCGTGTCCTTCCAGACAGCGGAGCAGATCGTCAAGAACCCTTTCCGCCAGTCGACGCCCGAGGCAAGCGAGATCCACGGCATGCTGCGCGACATGGTGGACATCGGCAAGGAGTTCGCGGTCGTCGAGGCCACGTCGCATGGGCTTTCCTCGAGAAACAACCGGTTGGGGGACGTGATCTTCGATGCCGCCGTGCTTACGAACGTCACGCACGAGCATCTCGAGTTCCACGGGTCCTTCGAGCAATACAGGTCCGACAAGGCGAACCTGTTCCGATCTCTCTCTATCGCGGAGCGGAAGCGGGACCCGCGGGGGACCCCGCTTTCCCTCCCTCGATTCGGCGTGGTGAATGCGGATGATCCGAGCGCCGCGTATTTCCGCGCAGCGAGCCGGGTACCCGTATTCTCGTATGGACTGAGATCGAAGGCCGACCTCTGCGCTGGCGGCGTGCAGGGAGACATGACGGGGACCTGCCTGATCCTCACGGACTCCAACCGGGAAGCGCCTGCGCGTCTCAGGATCCCCGGCCCGTTCTGGGTGGAGAACACTCTGGCAGCGTGTCTCGCGGTCGCCCGGCTTCTGGACCTCGATCCGCTCTCCCTTGCTCCGCTTCTGCAAGAGCTCAGCGGCGTGAAGGGGAGAATGGAGAGCGTGGACCTGGGCCAGCCGTTTACGGTAATCGTCGATTACGCTCATACCCCCGCGGCCTTCGAGAGGCTCTTCCCCTGGGTCCGCAAAACTGTCCAGGGCAGGATCACAGCCGTTTTTGGCTCAGCCGGAGAGCGCGACCGGGCGAAGCGGCCCATGCAGGGAGAGGCGGCATCCCGCTACGCTGATACCCTTGTGATAACGGATGAGGATCCGCGCGGCGAGGACCGGGTCGAGATCCTCGAGCAGATCGCCGCGGGCTGCGCGAACAGAAAGAGGGGCGACGACCTCTTCCTCGTCCCGGATCGGCCCGAGGCAATCCGCCTGGCATTTCAGAAAGCATCGCCTGGGGATGTCGTTCTCCTCCTGGGCAAAGGACATGAGGGAAGCATCATCGGCCCCTCGGGTCCGGCTCCGTGGGATGAGAGGACAGAAGCGGAGAGAGCTTTGCGTTCCCTTGGATATGGAACCTGATGCCGGTGCTCATCCTGCTCCTCGCGCTGCTTCTCGGCGGAGGTGTTTCTCGCCATCGCGCAGCGCTCGAAAGATGAGGGTCTTGCACCCATGGCCATTCAGTTCGCGGACACCCTCGGATACGGTGCCGCAGAAGGGAGAACGCTTGCAGTGGCGGCAATGAAAGTGTGCGTCCTGTACGGCGGGAGATCGGGAGAGCACGAGGTCTCCCTTCGATCCGCAGCCTCGGTCGTGAGGAATCTCGATCGCGGGCGCTATGAGATCATCGCGATCGGCATCGACAGGAAGGGACAATGGCACTTGCAGAGCAGGATTGCCATGCAGGAGGTCCCTGGACAGGGAGACATCCTTGCCCTCGTTCTTTCTGACCATCCGCTTTCCGTCGTCCCTGCAGACGGAGTGCACGACCAGGGGAAGAAGCTCGCCATCGACTGCGTCTTTCCGGTTCTCCATGGGACCTTCGGTGAAGACGGGACTGTCCAAGGGCTCCTCGAGATCGCCGGTCTGCCCTACGTCGGGGCAGGTGTCCTCGGCAGCTCCATATCCATGGACAAGGAAACCGCAAAGCGACTCTGGCGCGACGCGGGGATTCCGATCGTGGATTTCG
>DATKLB010000062.1:0-6065 GCA_035542615.1 Spirochaetia bacterium
CTGCTGCCAGGAGGAGGCGATCGTTCCGGGAAAGCCTGCAAGCACAGAGGCATCCAACCCCCCGATATCGATGCCCAGCTCGAGGGCGTTCGTGGAGACGACTCCCTGGATGCTGCCGTCCCGCAGACCTTTCTCGATGGCCCGCCTTTCGTTGGGGAGGTAGCCGCCCCGGTACGACTGCACCGTGATGCCGTGGTTGTCGTTGTAGAAGTTCTTCAGGGAGTCCCGAATGTAGGTGGCGATCAGCTCCGTCCTCACCCGGGATCGCGCGAACACGATCGTCTTCACTCCCAGTTTCAGAAGACGCGTGGCAATGCGCTGGCTCTCCAGCACCACGCTCCTGCGAATGCCCTGGACCCTGTCGACCAGCGGCGGGTTGTACAGCACGAAGTGTCGCTCCCCGGATGGCGCGCCGTTGTCGTCCACGAGCGTCACCTCCTTTTCCAATATGCGGCGGGCCAGCTCGTGAGGATTTCCGATCGTCGCTGAGCAGCAGATGAAGACGGGAGACGAGCCGTAGAAGCCGGCGATCCGCCTCAGCCTCCGGAGCACGCTCGTCATGTGGGATCCGAACACGCCGCGGTAGGAGTGCATCTCGTCGATCACGACGTAACGAAGGTTCTTCAGAGCCTTGATCCACTTGGGGTGGTTGGGAAGTATCCCCGTGTGCAGCATGTCGGGGTTCGTGATGATGATACGTCCCTCATCGCGGGCCGAGATGCGGATGGAGCCCGGCGTGTCCCCGTCGTACGTGAAGACCTTCACCGGGATCTCGCCGCCGAGCACCACCTCGTTCAGCTCCGACTGCTGGTCCTGGGAGAGAGCCTTGGTCGGAAAGAGGTAGAGCGCCCTTGCATCGGGGTCTTCCAGGAGCGCCTGGAGGACGGGGAGGTTATAGGCGAGGGTTTTCCCAGAGGCTGTGGGACTGACCAGCACCACGCTTCTGCCGGTGCGCACGAGGTTCCACGTGGCGAGCTGATGGCTGTAGATCCTGGTGATGCCGCGCCCCTGGAGAGCGGCGCGTATGCGCCCATCCACGCCGGCGGGAATCTCCGCGTACTTCCCCTCCCGCGCGGGGACCACTTCCCAGTGCGTGACCCTGTCCGTGAACTCGCGGTCCGCGCGAAGCTGCGCGATCACGTCCGTGAGCATTCGCCCCTCCCTGCGGCGGACCTGCCGACCGCCTCCCGCCGTCATTCTACCACGGACGGGCGGCGGCAGGCACTAGGCGCCCTCAGGCGCTCTGCAGCACCTGCCGCAGGGTCTCGAGAAGCGTTTGCGCCGTGTATGGCTTGGCGATGGAAGCTGCCACGTCCAGGGAACCGACGACCTTTCCTCGTTCATCCCCAGCCATACCGCTCGTTGAGATGATCTTCACGCCCGGGTCCATCCGCTTGAGGGCCCGGATCATCCCAGCCCCGTCCATGTACGGCATCATCATGTCGGTGATAACGGCCCTGACATCTGCTTTCCTTTGCGCAAACAGAGCCAGGGCCTCCGCGCCGTCAGCGGCGGTGAGAGCCCGGTAGCCATAGGAATCGAGGATCTGCCGCGTGATCTCCCGCACCGCGGCCTCGTCGTCCACGACGAGAATCAACTCTCCCTCTCCCATCGGAAGTCCCTCCGCGGCCTGCTCTCCCGCCTCGGGCGCATCCTGCTCTACCGCAGGGAGGAAGACCTCGAACGAGCTGCCCCTGCCGACTTCGCTGTGGACACTGATGAAGCCCCCATGGCTCCTTGCGATCGTCAGTGCCGTCGAAAGTCCCAGGCCCGTTCCCTTGCCGGGTTCCTTGGTGGTGAAGAACGGATCGAAAATCCTTTCCATCACGCCCGGGGGCATTCCGGTTCCGGTATCCTCCACCCGCAGCACGACATAGCGAATCGGCCGCGCGTCGACGTGCATCCGCGCATAGGTCTCATCCAGGCATATGACCTCAGCGGAGAGGGTGAGCATTCCTCCGTCCGGCATGGCATCACGGGCGTTCACGCAGAGGTTCATCAACACCTGGTGGAGTTGAGTCACGTCACCGACAATGGGAGGCAGGTCCTTGGGCACGCGAGTCGCGATCTGGATGGATCGCGGGAAAGTCTCGGCAACCATCTGCTCGATCTCCCGCAGGATGTGCTTCAGTTGCACCTCACCGCGAGCGCCTTCCACGCCGCGGGCAAAGCTGAGGACCTGGCGGACGATTCCCGCCCCGCGCTCGGCTGAGACCCTGATGATGTCCAGGATGCTCCGGGTCTTGTCGTCCGTGTGCTCGATGGCCAGTCCTTCGATTCCCATCAGGATCGGAGCGAGCACATTGTTGAGGTCGTGCGCAATGCCCCCGGCAAGCGTGCCCAGGCTTTCCAGCCGCTGAACGCGAAGGAGTTGGGCTTGAATGGACTTTCGCTCCGAGACGTCGGTATTGACGGTGAGAACGCCCGATGGCTTGCCTTCGGCGTCCGCCACCCTCGTCCACCGGGCCTCGACGATTATCTGGGCGCCGTCTTTCCTCCTGTGATGCTGCTCTCCCGACCACTCTCCCGTCGCCAGGACAGCCGAGGCGGCGATTGCAGCCTCCTCGCTCGCTGCCGCGCCGAACATGAGCCCGTTTGCTTCCTGTCCCACCGCCTCTTCACGGGTCCACCCATAGATCCGCGAGGCGCTCCTGTTCCAGAAGAGGATGCGGCCGCGCATGTCTCGAACGACGATCGCATCGGTGGCAATCTCGAGGAGCGCGGCCTGCTCTCTCTGCTTCAGCTCGTCAAGCTTTCTCCGCGTGATGTCGTGGCCGCTTCCGACAAGCCCGATCACCGAACCTTTCTCGTCACGAAGGGGGACTTTGGTGGTGAGCAGCCATCGCATGCCGCCGGTGGCGGACCTGCTCACTTCTTCCCCGTTGATCATCTCGACACCCTGCTCCATGACGCGGCGTTCATCGGCGCGGAATTTATCCGCCATTTCCCGGGTGTGGAAATCGTAATCCGACTTCCCGACGATATCGTCCGGCTCGGCCGCCCCCATGAACCTGGCGAGCGCTCGATTGGCCAGAACGAAGCGGCTCTCGCGGTCCTTGACGTAGACGAGGTCCGGCAGGCTGTTGATGAGGGTAGTCAGGAGAGCCCGTTCGTGCTCGATCTTCGTCTCCATGAGCCTGGCCGCGGTGATGTTTTCAAAGACAGCAACGAAGTGGTACTCTTGCGGGCTGTAGACGGAAATCGAAAACCAGATGTTCAGCGGGGCCACGTACGTCTGGAGCTTTTCCGGTGTTCCCGTTCGTGACACTCGACCGTAGGTCTCGAACAGCTCGGGATTGGATTCGCGGATGCCAGGAATCACCTCGCTGACTCTTTTGCCATCAATATTCCGCAAGCCAGTGAGCCTTTCGAAGGCAGTGTTTGTCTTCAGGTAGACAAAATCGACCGGGGAGTCGTTCTCGAAAATCATGCGGCAGAAAGCAAATCCGTCAAGCATGTTCTCGAAGAGGGATCTGTAGCTCTCTTCACTCTCGTGCAGCGCAAACTCGGCCTTGGTGCGCTCCGTGACATCCCTTCCGACGCCGAGGATCCCCGTGATTGTTCCCGTTGCGTCGCGGAGCGGCATTTTCACGGTGTCGTAGTAGCGAGTCTCGCCTCCGAAATCGGAAGGTTCGCGCTCGACTCGGATCGTTGCACCGGCGAGCGCAGCCAGGTCATCCTTCTCCCAACCCTTGATTCCCTTCTCCGGGTCCCCCTTCACCTGCTCGCGGCTCCAGCCGTTCTCGATGTCCGTCTTGCTATATGTTTCCTCCGGCGCCTTCCCCACTGCCCTGGAGAGGGCGGGGTTGCAAAAGACCATGCGAAGCGACGTGTCCTTGACGAAGATCGTGTCCGACGACGATTCGAGGAGACTCCTGAGGATGTCCGAGCTCTGTGGCCCCCTTGACGTGCTCCTGTTTTTTCCTTCCTGGATCGCGAGTCGCCAGGCCGCGACGAGGAGCCCGCACGTCGCCAGGCCAGCCACGACATCGGCCAATGGCCCGTAGGGCGGGACAGCCGCATTGCGCAGGGCAGCGGTCCAGATGCCAAAAACCAGGATGAGGAGAGAGAGTCCCAGGAGGGCGGGGAAAATACGTCGCGACCATGCGCGGCGTCTCGTGTTGCTCACTCCAGCTACCTGCCAGAATATATTCATTCTTTGCGTACGTTTCAAACGCTCGGACAGCGTCCTTGACCGCTCGACGCCGCCGTCGTAAACTTGATTGCCCTGGGGGAAAAGCGAGTTGGAAAAGATCATCTCGATAATCCTTGGCGGCGGAAAAGGACAGAGGCTGTATCCACTCACGGCCAAGCGCGCCAAGCCCGCGGTCCCCTTCGGCGGCAAGTTCCGCATTGTCGACATTCCCATCTCCAACTGCATGCACGCGGGAATGCGGCAGATCTACGTCCTCACGCAATTCAACTCTGCTTCGCTGCACCGGCACATCAACAACACGTACCGCTTCGACACATTCACGCGGGGCTTCGTCGAGCTGCTCGCCGCGGAGCAGACCCTGGAGACCAGCGACTGGTACCAGGGAACGGCGGACGCCGTGCGGAAAAACATCCTCCATTTCCTCGACCACTCCCCCACTCACTACATAATCCTTTCCGGGGACCAGCTCTACCGCATGGACTTGCGCGACATGTACGACCGCCATGTGGAGTCGGGGGCGGACATCACGGTCGCCTCCATCCCCGTGGCGCGGGACAAGGCGAGCGGCCTGGGAATCCTGCGGGCGGACAACCGCTACCGGATCACCGCGTTCATCGAGAAGCCGGCGCTGGACCAGGATATTTCCGCGCTTTCCATTCCAGCGGAAATCCGCGCCGAGCAGGAGCTCGAGGAGGACGGCGAGCTGTACCTGGCGTCGATGGGGATCTACATTTTCACCGCAGCCGCGCTCACGAAGGCCCTCGACAACAGTCTCACGGATTTCGGCTCCGAGATCATCCCGGCTCTCATCGGGAAAGTGAAGGTATCCGCCTACGTCTTCGACGGATACTGGGAGGATATCGGGACCATCAGGAGCTTCTACGAGGCGAACATCAACCTTGCCTCGATCAATCCCGCCTTCAACCTCTACGAGGAGAATGCCCCCCTCTTCACGCATCGGCGCGACCTCCCGCCGTCCAAGATCAACTACAGCACGATCTCTCAGTCCCTGGCGGCGGAGGGGAGCATTATCACCAACGCGAACATCGCCAACTCCATCGTCGGCATCCGCACGATCATCGAGAGCGGCGCAAACCTCGATGGGGTAGTCTGCATGGGGGCGGACTTCTACGAGACGGAAGAAGACCGGGAGGCAACCCGAGGGGAGCCGGGCATCGGCATTGGTCAGGGGTGCATCATCAAGAAGGCCATCATCGACAAGAATGCGCGCATCGGCGACAACTGCCGCATCGGGATCGACCCGGTTGCCAGGCGGGACGGTGACTTCGAGAGGTATTCGATCAGGGATGGCATCATCGTCATTCCGAAAGGCACGGTCCTCCCGCCGGGGACCGTCATCTAGCGGAACCCCCGCTCAAGGAATCGTTCTATGCCAAAAGCCATGCACCGCTCACTCACCCGCGCGCCGGGCAAGGACCGCAGCATTTTCGATCATTCCGCCGTCTCCCTCTGGGAGGAGGACATCTCGGGCCTGCGCCTCCTCCTTCGCGAATGGCAGTCGCGAAAGATTCCCGACCTCCGTTCGTATCTCCTCGCGCATCCCGTCCAGGTGCGCAAAGGCCTGAAGGCGATACGAGTCGTCGACGTCAATGAGGCGACTCTTGCCCTGTACGAGGCGAAGAGCAGGAAAGACCTGCTGGGACCGCTCGACATCAGGCTCGATGCCGCTTCCCTGAACGACTTTATTGAGCTCTTCATGGCCGTTGCCGAGGGCCGCGGAAGAGTCGAGCAGGAGAGCACCGCACTGACCCTCGGCGGGAAAACGCTCTCCGTCCTCGTGCGGGCAATCATCCCGGCTGAGCGGGACCCTTACCCCTACATGCTCGTGAACGTGGTTGACATAACCAGGCTGAAGGAGCTCGAGAAAAAGCTTGGCCAGGAACTGTCG
>DATKLB010000063.1:0-7891 GCA_035542615.1 Spirochaetia bacterium
GGCCTTTCCCTCAAGCTTCCGGCAGTTTTTCGGTTGATATTTTAAATTGATTGGTGTACCATAAGCTGAAGCTATTTAAAAAGTATGAATGTACTGCGATGTCTTGATCTGTCCCGCCGACGATCATTGGTCCTCCTTCCATTTCTCTGCCTCATTGCAGCCTTAGCCCTCTCCTGCTCTGGGGACACTGCGTTCAAGAAGGCTTACGAAGCACTCGACCGCACCCATGGCGCTGACAGACTCGTCGCTGACCTGGTGAGGGTCGACCAGGAGTTTCCGGATCGCCCTCAAATCAAACACGAAATCGGAACTCTCTATCTGGAAATGGGTGATCCCGCCTCAGCCGCGCCGTATCTGCAGCGAGCGCTCGCGCTGGGAGGTGATCGCGCAAAGGCGTCGCAGAAGGCAACGCTGTATGGTGGTCTGGCCATCGTTTCGTATTCACGCGGTGAGTACGCGAACGCGGTTCAATACGGAAGACAGGCGCTCGCCGTGAAAACCGATGATGCCGCCCCCTACGGATTTATCACCGCCCGAGCGCTCCTTGCTCTGGACAAGCAAAAAGAAGCGCTTGAGTGTTTTGACTCTGCATGGGCCAAAGCCAGGGCGTCGATGACCAGGGAGGACTACCGAGCCTACGCGCGCGTCCTCGAATCAGCCGGGAGGGATCAGGACTTGATAGCCGCCCTCGATTCGTACGAAGCGTCCTACCCCTATGAGCCCGGGCTCGGGTTGATGCAATCAGCGGCGTACGAGCGTGTCGGCGATCTCGATGCTGCGGTCTTCGCGGCATTCAAGGAGGCCGAGTACAGCGCAGGCTACGGGGCCGCGAGAGCCCTCGATATCCAGAAGAATCTGGTTGCTCTGGGCCGAAAGCTTGATGACAAGGCATTCAATCCTTCAGGCAAAGGGAAGGAAGCTCTTGAGGCTGTCACAGCTTTTGCCAAGCAGGACTGGAGCGCGGCCGCGAAGATTCTTGAGCAGCGGCGCGACGCCGGCACGTTCGAACGGTATCTTCTTCTTTCTGCGCGCATAGAAACAGGACGCGCAACGCCTCTGGATCTTGATGGTTTCGCCGCTTTGCTTTCAAGTATGCGCAGCTTGCCGCAGTACTTCTACCGGTCATACCTTGGGCTGAAAAGCGCGTCCAGCCGCAGCCCCGACAGGCTTGCCGACCTTCTCGAAGGCGCGATCAACCTTGCGCCGCACACCGAATCAGCGGGCGCCTATCGAAGGGAACTGGCGGGCGTCCTTGGCCTGTCGCCGCAGGACGGGACGAAGCTTCTCACCCGTGCGGAGGTCAGCGCCGCGGCGCAGAAGGCCGCGGCAATGGGGGAATCCGCGCTCCTGGATCCGCTCGTGGGGACGCTCGAGCTCAAGGACAACAGGACCACTCTGATCGCGGTGGGAGTTCTGCGCGCGTTCGCGAAGGACGCTCGACATCGCCCTTACCTCATCGACAAGGCAAACACCTCAGTCGGCCGGACCAGGGAAAGGCTGAAATACATCTTGTCGAGCTGAGAGTGCGGGAGGCGCTATCCGGCAATGAAGATCAACCACCGTCTGGCGTTTCTGGGTCTACTGCTTGCTTCTCTTCCCTTTGCTTCCGCGACGATGACCGGATGCGGTCCCGACAGGCCCAGCAATGGGGACCTGGACGTATACATCAAAGCGCGGGACCTCTACCTCCGCGGTGCCGTGGACCAGGCCGCCCAGCTGGTTTCGCACATCAACGGCAGAACGAGCGGGTTCCACCAAGCGCGGCTGCTGGAAGGGAAGATTCTCTATTTCAAAGGCGACATGACGGGTTCGGAGCACATCTTTCGCGAGCTGACGAGGCGATTGTCCGGCTACACCGAAGCGCAGCTTTGGCTGCTCCGCTCACTACAGGCCCAGGGGAGGACGAGGGAGGCGGAGGACCTGCTCGACGCAATCCTGGAGCTCAATCCCGGAGACCCGAGATTCCTGCACCAGGCAGGAATGCTCAGGCTTGCGGGAGACGATATCGGCGGAGCCTTGGCCTTTTTCAGGCGCTCCCAGGAGTATTCAGTCGATTTGTTACAATCGTATGTCGAATCCGCAAGGATCCTCTATCGCTTCGGCATGACCGATCCGGCGCTCGCAGACCTGGCTACCGCCAAAGCGCTCCTGCCGCCGGACAGCACCATGCGCAGGCCGCTTGAAGACCTCGAGCGACGCATCAAGGAGGCTCGGCAATGAAGCTCAGGCTCTTTCTCTTTCTCGCCGCATGCGCGACGGGACTCCTGGTGGTTTCCTGCGCTCTTCTCCAGCGGAAAGACACGGTTGCATACCCGATGGAGGGCGGCCCCGGTCCCGCGCCCGCCGGCGTGTTCGTGGACAAGGTCGACGTCGACCGCAGGGTCCTTTCGCGCGAAGTGGGCAGAGACGTCGAGGCGCTTCTCGTCGTGCTGGCTCCCGAAAACGGGTTCGCGGTCACCGCAGCCTCCGACAAGGATGGCTGTCCGCTTCGCGTTCACGTCGTCGAGCGGGAGACGATCCGGGACTTCACCCCTCAGTACGCGATCATGGTCTCCCTCGAGATGTTTGTGTCGAATGGCTCGGAGCGGCCGTCCTTGACTGTCGTTCATACGAGCGAGTCAGCAGACAGTATCTCCTCTCCGTGGATCCTGAAGCGGATCCTCAATGACTGCCTCAAAGAGGCAGCCAGGGCATTTGCCGCCGGCGGCAAGTGAGCTCGTTCCCGTGGGCCGCCGGACGCTTGTGTTCATCACGACCGCCTGTTTGCTGACGTGCGGCAGCACGACTGCCCCGGCCAACCCTCTCACGGAAGACCAGGCCGTGGAGCGCGGGGTCGCCTTGTCACGGGATCTCGCGTATCAGAGCGCGTTGCTTTCGGCCCAGGAGCTCAGCTTCTCCCTCGGGATCCGTGAGTACTTTCCGCGTTTTTCCATTGGCTTTGACGACAACACCACAGTCACCAAGGGCGCGCCGGACACCCGCGGAAAGACTATCTCGCTGAGTGCCACTCAGCCACTCCTGCGCGGCGGCACAAAGCCCTCCGAACGAAGCATCGGCCGCCTGAATCTTTCCCTGGAGAGAGAGAACCTGGAGCAGCAGTATCGCGCGCTAGAGTACGAGCTGAGGCGGACCTTCATGGAAGTGCTCGTCGTGGAGCAGAAGAGAGAGATTCTTCTACGGACGATCACTCTGGCTCACGAGAACATCGACATCCTCCAGACGCAGGTACGTCTCGGCGAAGCGCTCGAGCTCGATCATGCGCAGGCGGAGTTGGAGCTGCTTTCGCTTGAGATCACCCTTTCGCAGGCGGAGGCGTCGCTGGAGGATTGCCGCTATCAGATGAAGAAGCTGCTCTCGCTGGATCCCGCGGATCCCCTCGAGCTTGCGGGAAGCGTGGACCAGCAGTATGCCGGGGTCGACCTTTCCGGCCTGGAAGAGCGGCTCTATACCGTGGCGGCCGGCTACAGCCCCGAACTCAAGCGCCAGAACGTCGCCATGCAGAAAGCGTCGATACAAGCGCAGGCCGCCTCGTTTCCCTTCATCCCGGACGTGGACCTCGAGCTTACCGCCTCGTTCACTGGAGAGGTCTTCCCGCTGAGCAATCCCCAGTATTCAGGAAGGCTTACCTTCTCGTTCCCCATACCCGAGTCGCCGACGAAGTACTCGGCTGGAGCCTCGATTACGCCTGGCAAAGACAAGGGTGGAAGCATGTCCGTGAAGACATCCCCCTTCGAGAGCGTCAGCGCGTGGGTTGACAGAAAAACGGCCTCCCTCTCCCTCGATGCGGAGGCGAGAAAAAAGGAGCAGATTTCACAGGACCTGAGGTTCCAGGTCAAGCGCATGATGGCCTCGTACTCCCAGGCCGGGAGGGCAATGGAGCTGGCGCGAAGGAAGCTCGACGTTCAGCGCCGCAAGGAGGCCATTCTCAAGCGGCAAATGGACATCGGCGAAGCGAAGCGGATCGACTACCTGCAGGGAGCAATCGAAACAGCAAATGCCGAGATCGCGCTCAACGAGTCCGGGCTCCGACTACTGGAGAGCGAGCGCGAGTGGGAGACACTCCTCGGCCTTCGGTCGGGAGGGTTGCGCCGGATCACCGCGAAGGAAAACGGAGCGTTCAAATGAGCAATGCAGTGCGGGCCGCCCTCGCGCTGGTGGTGACCTGGGGGCTTGTCTCCTGCGCACGGGAGAAGCCTGTGGAGAGGACTG
Source organism: Spirochaetia bacterium (assembly GCA_035542615.1). Lineage (GTDB taxonomy): Bacteria > Spirochaetota > Spirochaetia > SZUA-6 > Fen-1364 > Fen-1364. The sequence goes on from DATKLB010000063.1 coordinate 4,210, forward strand.
AAGAGCGCGTTCCTGTGACGACGTACGTCGTCAAGGAGCAGTCCGTGCCGCGGGAGATCTCCTGCTTCGGGACTATTACGTTCCTGAGGAAGATCGATCTTTCGGCGACGGTGGATGGGACCGTGGCCCGCCTCTTTGTCAAAGAGGGACAGACGGTCCGTGAGGGACAGCAGCTCTTGACGCTGAGGAACGTCCAGCTCGAGCTGCGTCGTCAGCAGGCGCTCAGCGGCATCGATTCCGCGCGTTCCTCCCTTGACCTAGCGCGGGCCAGGCTTTGGGAGGGAGAGCTTGCCGTGGAGGCGCGCCTGGTTACGGTCCAGCGGACCGAGCTCGAACGCGAGCAGAAGCGCCTGGAGGTGGATGACGCGGCGCAGACGCTCGCAAACAAGGAGGAGCTTTCCAAGGTCGGCGGCGTCACTGCCGAGGCTCTCGCCGCAGTTCGCCTGCGGCTGCAGGCGGCCCGCAACGAGTGCGCCATGATCGAGAAGGATCTGGCCTCCCGGCGCATCGGCCTCCGGGAGGAGGACCTTCAACGGGACGGGCTCGTGCCGGCCGCCGATCTCGCCGCGCGGACGCGGCAGCTCGTGCAGCTCAATACGAAAACTCTTGTCGCGGAGGTGGAAACCGCCCGGGCCCGGTACGAGTCCGCGCGCCGCGAGTTGGAAGCATCAGAGGAGCTTCTCAAGGCGCTCGCACTCGGTGCTCCGGCCCCTGGTATCGTCGGAGCCAAGTACGTGGAGCAGGGAGAGTACGTTTCACAGAATGGGAAGCTGCTGACGCTCATGGACACGAAGAACGTGTACGCAGCGCTTTCCGTCCAGGAGTCGGAGATGCCGCTTCTGCGGGAAGGAATGCCGGCGACCCTGCTGGTCGAGGCCGTTTCCCCGGTTCCGCTCGCCGGCAGGGTCGACTCGATCTCACCAACCGCAGACCCCCAGACCGGAGCATTCCTGGTGAAGGCCGCCCTTGCCAACGCTGCCGGCAAGCTGCGCCCCGGCATGTTCGTCCGCGCCACGATCGCCTACGAGAAGCCGAAGCTCTCTCTCGTTGTCTCCGAGAAGTGCATTTTCCAGAAGAAGGGCTTCTCCGCGCAGGTCTTCAGCGTCGTCAATGGGAAAGCATTCATCAAGCAGGTGACGCTCGGCAGCGACATCGGCGGCTCTTACGCCCTGGAGAAGGGGCTCGCGAAGGGTGAGGTCCTGATCGAGTCGCCTCCGCCGACACTGCGGGAGGGAATGAATGTGGAGATGTCGAACTAGCGTCGCCGGCGCGCTCGGCTTCCTTTTATGCGGCTGCGCCCTCATTTCATTCGAGCGGCTCACCGTGACGGTCTGGCCGAGCGAGCGGGAGGCAGTCCTTTCCGCCGGCGCTTCACCGTGGGTAGAATTCCCGGATTCTCCTGACCGCGCCTCGGCCCAGCGCCTGTTTACCTTGTCTTCCGCAGACGGCACGGCAACCGGGGATTTCCGCTGGGAAGGCAAGCGCATGTACTTCGATCCGGCGCCGCCACTGCGCCCCGGAGTTCGATACCTGCTCTCCTACCGGGGCCGGGTCACCCTGGAAAACGGACAGGCGTTCGACTCAGATGAGGAGGTCCCTTTCTATATGGCGCACAAGGGGCCGGGGCCATCGATCGTCTCATCGGATCCGACGGACGGGGGAATTTCTGGTGTCAATCGGCCGCTCGTCCTGAGTTTCTCCATGCAAGTAGACCCGAACAGCTTCGCGTGCGAGTTCGGCCTCCAACCTTCAGCCGAGACTACGGTCAGTTGGGATGCATCAGGCCGCGTGGTCACCGTGGCGCCAAAGGTGGCCTGGGCGAATCTGACGACGTATTCCTGGAAGGCAGGCAAGAATATGGCCGCGCCGGATGGCACTCTTCTGGGGATCGAACGCACCGGCCGATTCCGGGTGCAGGAGGACTCCATGGCGCCGGCCGTGGTGACCATTGCGCCCGGCATCCGCTCCACTTTTCGGTCAACGGGAAACGATCTGGACCACACCGGCGCGGATGACGCTCTGCTCTTCACCTTCTCAGAGGATATTCAGGCGGAGACCCTGTCTTCCGCTCTCACCTCCACGCCCACCATCAAGGGCGCGCTGCTGAGAGTCAGCGCCGGGGTCTTTGCGCTTATTCCCGACTCACGCCTCGTCATGGGACAGCGGTATACCCTTCGCATCGCGGCAACAGTGCAGGATCTGGCGGGCAACAAGATGGCCCAGCCGTTCGAGCAGAGTTTCACGCCCGACATTCCTCTCCAGGCGGTCCAATCTATCAAGGCGGTCTATGCCTCCACGGAAGATGAGTGGACAGCCTTCAATACGCTTGATGCAAAGTCCGTATCCATCGATGCGACCGGCGTCCTCAGCCTCGTGATCCGCTTTGCTCAGCCCTTCTCGCGGGAGAGCGGCGCTCGGTACGTCGCCGCGGTCCTCCTCGACGGTTGCTTCCCTTCGTCCCTGTCCGATCCCTCCCTCGTGTCCGCTCTGTGGTCCAGTCAGACGCTGTCACTCGTCTACACGGGGCTTCAGAAGAGCACGACCGACGTCAGCAGGTACTACAAGCTCACGTTGCCCGGCGGCGCTCTCTCTTCTGACAATGGTTCTGGCTCGTTTCTGAAGGAAGATGTATGGCTATACTTTTTTACAAGTCCCTGAGGCCAGTGTCCGCGTTTGCCGGCGCTACGGCCGCTCTCGGCGCTGGGTTGTTTTCGTGCTCTTTAATCCTCGGCCTTCAGGCGCTGGAGATCAAGAACTGGTACCCCCATGAAGCCAGGATCGCAGCTTCGACGGTCAGCGCGGCGTGGGTTGAGTTCTCCAGCCCCGTGGATCGCACAAAAGCCGAGCAGGCGTTTTCGCTTTCGGAAAACGGCGCCGCCATGCCGGGCAGATATGCATGGCAGGGCGAGCGCCTCGTGTTTACACCGACTCGGCCCGTGTCTGCCGGGAATGACTATGAGATTGCCGTTGCTTCTACCGTAGAGACCGAGGAGGGAAACTCGCTGGCCAAGGACTTCAGGTTCGCGTTCACAACGAAAAACGAATCTGTCAGACCGGCGATGCTCTCCACGGAGCCATCGGACGGAAGCGCCGTAACGGTGCCGTTGTCTCCCATTGTCGTGCGTTTCTCTGAGCCTATCGATCCGGCATCCTTCATCGCGGCTTTCTCCGTTTCGCCTGATCCCGGGGGATCGCTGTCTTTCGACCCCACCGGTTCGCAGGCTACCTTCACCCCGACGTCCCCCTGGGTTCCCGGCACTGAATACGACGTCGTCGTCTCCAACTCCGTCAAAGATCTTTCCGGCAACACTCTCCCGGACACCCTTCGATTCCGCTTCTTTGCAGGCGCGGAGACGGTCCGGCCGACGCTTGTTGCGGTTCGACCGACCGTGAACGGCGTGCCCCCGGGCACGCCGCTGACTCCGGAAGATCCTGCTGACACCGTGCTCCAGGTGAACTCGGGATTCGAAACAACCTGGGGTGTCGAGCTTCAGTTCTCGGAGCCCGTGTCCCGTGAAAACATCGAGTCATTCATTGATCTCCAGCCCGCCTGGAGCTTCGAGATAGATCTCGCCGGCGCGCCTTGGGACCGCTTCATCCTTGTACCCAAGGAACGTTTTGTCTGGGGGACCCTGTACGGCTTGAGAATCAGGCGTGGCGTCCTGGACACGAACGGAAATGC
>DATKLB010000064.1:0-2688 GCA_035542615.1 Spirochaetia bacterium
CTGGGTTGCGATCGCATTCAACTCGGCGCGCAGCCTCTTCAGCCAGGTCGAGCAGGTTCTCAATCGCGAGTATGCGAGCAGCATCGCATCGGAGATCCAGCCCATGGTGGCAGGAGGATTCGACGAACGGCGCGTCAGCAGCGCAATCCACTACATGATGGTCCTGAACCCCATGGTGGAGATCTACCTGCTGGATGGGCAAGGGAAGATCCTGGCGTACTTTACCGGGCCTTCGGATCGCGTAGTGCGAAGCACCGTTGACATGGGACCGGTTCGACGGTTCGTCCAGTCGGGGGGAGAGAAGCTCATCCTCGGGGACGATCCGCGAAGCACCGCAAGGACCAAGCCGTTCTCCGCAGCTCCCCTCGCCATGGGCAGCGCGAACGGCTATGTCTATATCATCCTTGGAGGAGAGCATTACGATGCCACTCTGCGCATGATCCGCCAGAGCTACATCCTCCGCGCCGGAATGGTCGCCCTGCTCCTTGCTCTCCTGTCCACGCTCATCGTCGGGCTGTCGCTTTTCTTCCTCCTGACCCGGCCGCTGCGGTCGCTGAGCGAAGCGGTACGCGCCTTCGAGAAAGGAGAGCTCGCTCGACGGGTCGCGGTTCACGGAAGGGATGAGGTTGCGGGGCTCGGCCGCTCATTCAACGACATGGCCGCCACCATCGAGGCCGACATGGAAAAGCTGCGCGAGGCGGAACGCATGCGCAAGGAGCTCATCGGCAACATCTCGCACGATCTTCGCAGCCCGCTCGCTTCCATTCGCGGCTACCTGGAAACGATACTGTTGAAGGACGCCCTGCTCTCACCCGAGGAGCGGCGCCGGTTTCTCGAGATCAGCCTGAAGAATGCGGCGAGCCTGCAGAGGCTCGTGGAAGAGCTGTTCGAGCTGGTGAAGTTGGACACCCGCCAGGTCCAGCTCAAGAAGGAAGCGTTCCAGGCTGCCGAGCTCGCTCAGGACGCGGTCCTGAAGCTGAAGCCGCGGGCGGATGGAGCCGGAGTGTCCCTCATGGTGGACAGCCCGCGCGATCTTCCCCTCGTGCGGGGAGATATCGGCCTGGTGGAGAGAGTGCTCACGAACCTGATCGAGAACGCGCTCACCTTTACCCCCGCGGGGGGTTCGGTGCGGGTAGCGCTTTCCGGGGAGGACGGTGCCGTGCAGGTGAGCGTCACCGACACGGGAACCGGGATCGGACCCGACGACCTCCCTCACATCTTCGACCGGTTCTACCGGGCCGACAGGAGTCGGGACCGCTCGCGGGAAGGCGCCGGTCTGGGTCTCGCCATCGCCCGAGAGATCGTCGAGCTGCACGGGAGCGCGCTTCAGGTCGAGAGCAGAGTGAACGAAGGAACCCGGTTCTCCTTTACCTTGAGCCCGTCTTCGAGTCCCTGAGCCGTGGGCCCGGCTGTCCTTCAGCGAAGTGCCCAGTCCACTGCGGCAAGCGCGTGAATCCTCGTCGTGTCGAACAACGGCACCGCGCAATCCCCGTCTTTGACCAGGAGCCCGATTTCCGTGCACCCCAGGATGATCCCCCGGGCGCCCTTCTGGATGAGTCCGTCGATTATCCGCATGAACGATTCCCTGGACTCCGGATTGATCTCGCCAGCCACGAGCTCCTCGTAGATCACCCTGTGCACCAGCTCCCGATCAGCGGCATCCGGGACGTCGACGGCAAGCCCATGCTTCCGCTGGAGGCGGCCGCGATAGAAATCTTCCTCCATGGTGAAACGCGTTCCCAGCAGCCCGACGGAGAGGATGCCGCGCTTTTTCACGACGTCGGCGGCGGCGTCGACCACGTGGAGCACCGGTATCCGGATGCTTTCCTGGACCTCGTCCGCCATCCGGTGCATCGTGTTCGTGCAGATGACCACGACGTCCGCGCCGCCTCTCTCCAGGCGCTGCGCCGCGTCGATCATGGACACGGTGGCCTCATCCCACCGACCTTCCCGCTGCAGGAGCTCGACCTCCGCGAAATCCACCGAGTACATGAGGCTCTGCGCCGAGTGCAGCTTCCCCAGCCTGGTCCTGACTTCCTCGTTGATGATCCGGTAGTACTCGATCGAGGACTCCCAGCTCATGCCGCCGATAAGGCCGATGGTTTTCATGCTCCCCCTCCGAAGCCGACTATGCCGGAAGCGCGCGCCGCGGTCCAGCCTTCCTTCGTATCTTTGAAGGAAGGAGGCGACCGATGGGATCGAGAATTGCGATGATAGCCTGTGCGATGATCGCTGCCCTGGTCTTTTCCGCGTGGGCGCAGAATACCGGCCAGTTGATCGACGTTGCAAGCGGTGGAAAAAACTATGCATCCTACATTAGCGCTCCGCCGACGGGCGGCAGGAAACCGGGAATCGTCCTCGTACACTCCTTCAACGGGCTGGAGCAGGGCTACAAGGACCTGGTGGACAGGTTTGCGGCACAGGGGTTCGTGGTGCTCGCGGTGGGTTGGCAGACCTTCGAGAAAAGGCCGTCAGACGCGGTGATGGCGGCGCTGGTGAAGGACGCCATCGCGGTATTGCGGGCGCGGGATGACGTGGAGGCGTCGAAAATCGGTCTCACGGGCTTCTGCGCGGGGGGCAGGTACACGATGCTGTTCCTCCCCGCAATTTCCGATTTCTCCGCGGGGGTCGCGTGGTACGGGTTTCCCTACGCGGGAGGCACGGAAGCACAGCCCGTGAAACCGGCGG
>DATKLB010000065.1:0-8815 GCA_035542615.1 Spirochaetia bacterium
CCGAAACGGGCTTTCCGCTGTCGTGAAGAAGGAGAGAAAGGGAGAGGGTGAGCTCGGGATGCTTTCGATGCTTGAAGGTCGCAAGGGTGTGCTCCCAGACGTTTCCCTCGGGGTGGTAATCCTTCACGTGGGGAACGCGCGCCATGGCGTACAGCTCGGGCCATGCTGCCCCGAGAAAGCCGCTCATTTCCAGCAGAGCGAACCCTTTTTCCGGGGCGCTCGAGGTCAGGAGGCTCTCGATCAGGTCTCTCTGATAGCTGATCGGCGGCAGCTCATTCCCCGGCTCCCACCCCAGGTGGATGTCCTCCGCGCTGTAATGATACCTCGACACAAGCCTGGCCGCTTCGCACAACCCGAGCCACCGCGGATACGAATCGGGAGCAAAGGTCAGGCTCTTTGAGCGCAGATCGTGATACATGTCCAGCTTGTCGATGAAGACATTGCGGGCCGGATCGTAGAGGAGGCGCTGGACAGTGAATGGAGCTGATGGCGGCACGGCAAGATCCTCGACGCATCGGAACACGAGCCTGCTGGCTCCGTTCTGGACCGTGGCGTCCTCCAGGGGGAGGCCCGGGAACTGCAGCTCATCGAAAGCCCGCGCGAGGGCGACCAGGGACGAATCGGTTGCGAGGTAGATGGAGCCGGGATCCCGCAATCGGAAATAACGATCCAGGCATGAATAGCTGCAGACAAGGTAGGGGATATTTTCTTCTTGTAAACGAGCAAGGGCATCGGTCATACGACTCCCCCGGGGCTATAATCTTACACAGAAGGGTGGGCACGCGTCCACTCGACAAGCCGGGGATTATTCCTTACAATGGGAAGAGAGGAGTGAGACCATGACAGCGATCGTCTGTGATTCCTGCAAGAAACCCGTTGCCGGGGCGCGAAGAGAAGTCAACTACTTCACGATCCTGGACAAAGACCTCTGCGAGAACTGCCATGACGAGCTGAAGGACGCAACGAAGCAGCTGATGCGCGCCCGACAGCCCTACACGTTCAAGGAATACTACGACACACTGACGAAGAACCTCGGGAAGATGACCGCCAGGTAGGGCGTCAGACCCTGCCGGGCGCCTGCTCGGCAAGTCACCCTAGGACTGCTGCCGCGGCGCAATTCTCGTGAAGCCGGTGTAGGCGGCAAGCGCTTCTGGAAGCTCGATGCTCCCGTTTTCTTTCTGGAAGTTCTCCAGCAGGGCGATCAGGGTTCGTGACACGGCAAGCGCCGTGCCGTTCAAGGTGTGCACGAACGCGTTCCTGCCACTGTCCTTGAAGCGGATCCCCAGGCGGCGCGCCTGGTAGTCAGTGCAGTTCGAGGCGCTCGTGATCTCCCCCCATTCCCCTTTCTCTCCCCTGCCGGGCATCCACGCCTCGATATCGAATTTCCGATAGGCGGGGCCTCCAAGGTCGCCGGTGCAGGTGTCGACGATCCTGTACGGGATCTCCAGCCCCTGGAAGATCCTCTCTTCGATGCCGATGAGCCGCTCCAGCATGGCTTCCGAGGCAGACGGATGGCAAAACACGAACATTTCGACCTTGGTGAACTGGTGAACCCTGTAGAGCCCCTTGGAGAACTGACCCGCTGAGCCGGCTTCCCGTCGGAAGCAGTGCGAGACGCCCGCAAAGGTGAGAGGGAGCGCATCGGCTGAAAGGATCTTGCCGGCGCTGTATCCCCCCAGGGTGATCTCCGCCGTTGCGATCAGGCACAGGTCGGTTCCTTCCAGCAAATAGATATTGCTCTCGGGGCCCCGGGGATTGAACCCATGGCCGGCAACGATGTCCTCCCGTGCCACATCGGGAGTGATGAACGGCGTGAAACCCTCCCGTATGAGCGCGTCCATCGCGTAGCGGACGAGGGCCAGCTCGAGGATCACGGCCTGGTTCTTGAGATAGTAAAACTTCTGCCCCGCTACCCGCGCGCCCGACTCGAAATCGACAAGCTCCAGGCTCTGTCCGATTTCCACGTGATCGCGGTGAGAAAATGAGAACGTGGGTACCGTCCCCCACGTGCGAAGCTGCCTGTTCCCCGCCTCACCCTCCCCCACCGGGGCATCAGGGTGGGACATGTTCGGCAGCTTCATGGCTTCTTCCGTGAGACGCTTCTCGGTCTCTTCGTGACGCTTCTCGAGCTCGGCGATGCTTTCCTTCAGCCGCTTGCCCTCCTCGATGAGCCGTGAGCGGTCCTCCACGGACAGCTTCGCCTTCATCTTGTCCGCGTTTGCGTTGCGCGATGCGCGCAGGGACTCCAGCTCCTTCAGGAGACTGTTGCGCTTGTCGTACAGCTCGACGACGAGGTCCGGATTGGCAGAGACGTGGCGGTTGGCAGTGTTTGTTCGTACCGCATCGATGTTGTCGCGGACAAACTTCAGATCGAGCATGACGGGATGATAGACGACGGCAGCGGGCTCGTCTATGGCGCGACTTTCGCGCTGCGGGCGACGAGTCGGGGCTCTCAGCTCTCCATCTCGCTGGCTTTGCGGGCGGCGGCTTCCACTGCCGCTATCACGGACGCCGTAAAGCCCCCCTTCTCCAGGGCGCGGATGCCCTGAATCGTTGTCCCCCCCGCCGAAGTGATGCGGCTTGCGAGCTCCACGGGATGCGTTCCGTCCCTGAGCAGGCTGGCAGCGCTCTCCAGTCCGGCCACCACTATGGAGAGCGCGGTGCGGTAATCGAAACCCGCCGCCACGCCGCCCAGGGTCATGGCGTGCACGAAGGCAAGAACGTAGGCAAGTCCGGATCCCGAGAGGCCCGTCATGGCGGACATCAGCCTCTCGGGAATCTCGAAGGGTGTTCCGACCGCCTCTGCAACGGCAAGACTGTCTTTCCGAGTCTGCTCATCCGCTCCGACGTGCAGGGAAATACCGACAACCGATGTTCCCTTCAAAGCGGAGATATTCGGCATGAACCTCGCCACGTTCTCGGTTTCCAGCGCTTCGGCGATCGCATGGACCCTTCGACCGGCCAGAACGGAGATGACTCGCCGCCCCTTCGCGGCGTACCTCACCTCAGTGGCCAGCTGGGCGAAATCCTGCGGCTTCACGCACAGAATCGTGATGTCGGAAGCGAAAACCTCGGAGGCGTCGCGCGCGGGCTGAACGCCCAGGGTCTTGACGGCCGCCTCGATGAGGTCATGCTTGACGTCGAACGCGGCAAGGACGGCGTCTGGCATCTTTTTCCTGAGCCCGACGGCGAACGCTTCGCCAATGACGCCGAACCCGACGATGCCGATTCTTTTCATGGTCGGCAGTGTAGCAGCCGCCAGGGGCGCTGTAAAGAAACGTTACGCTCGCCGATGAAAGGAAAAGGGGGACACCATGAAGATCGGGGTCATCTCGGATTCACACGACAACCTTCCCAATATCCGAAAAGCCGTTCAGGTCTTTTCGACGAACGGCGTGGAGGCGCTCATACACGGCGGGGACTTCTGCTCTCCTTTCACCATCCCCGAGTTCAAGCTGCTTTCGGACAAAGGCGTCAAGATGCACGCGGTGTTCGGCAACAACGACGGCGACCGCGTGCTCCTGTCGCGCCGCGGTGAAGGGTTCTGCACATTTGCCGACGGTTCCCTGATAGTTACTCTCGACGGCAAACGGATCATCGTCCTTCATTACCCGGATCTCGGAGAGGACCTGCATCGGCTCGGTGCTTACGACCTGGTGGTCTATGGCCACAATCACAAGGTCAGAGTCGAAGGAGGACAGAAGAAGCTCCTGAATCCCGGCACCGCATCCGGATACCTCGCCGAACGCGCCACAGTCGCAATCGTCGAAACTCGCGGGATGGAGGTGGAAATCATCACCCTGTGAAAAAACGCTTGACGAAAGGGAGGAGCCGCCGTATACCCTTATGTGTTCAAGTTGGCTCTTGGGCATGTCGATAAGGATATGTGAAAGGAAGATCCTATGACCGTTGAGAGAATAGGACCGCTCGATCCTCCCTCAAATGTGAAGAAGAGCGAGAAGCCCTCGCGGCTCAGGACAAAGAGCGATGTCGATTCCATCAACGTCTCCCCGGAGGCGCGGTCAAAGGCGGAAGTGCTCAAGGCAACTCAGGCGGCGAAGAGCGCTCCGGACGTACGCATCGACCGGGTGGAAGAGATGAAGCGCAAGCTCCAGGATCCTTCCTATCCCTCGCAGGAGATCATCGAGAAGGTCGCCGACGGAATTCTGAAGTCCTTCGGTATCTCATAGACCTTATCAACGTGTGGTGTGGGCGGAGGTATCCTTCGGGATTCTCCGCCTTTTTTTCATCGAGGGGGATGTGAGCAATGCCCGACGTCCTTTTCCACATACCAGCGCGCGTCGTATTCGGCCTTGATTCCGTGAACCGCGTCGGCCAGCTCGTTGCGGAATACGGAGAAAGGGCGTTTCTCGTCACCGAGGCGATCCTGTATGAGGGAAAAGTGATCAGCAGGGTCCAGGAGCTGCTGGACAAGAAAGGCGTGCAGAACATCGTCTTCGACGAGGTGGTGCCGAACGCCACCAGCAAGACCGTCGATGACGGGGTCACACTGGCCCGGGGTTCTCACGCCGATGTGGTGGTCGGGCTGGGCGGCGTGCGCACACTGTCAATCGCCAAATGCATAGCGATGACCGCTCCGTCCGGTCACGACATGGATGACTATCTTTCCGGGGTACTCCCCCAGGAAGCTCCGCTGCCGTACATCGAGCTTCCGACCACCTGCCGGAATCCTTTCATGTTCGTCGACGAATACCTGATGACCGACGGCCGGGACAGGACCGGACGCGTCGGCCGGACGCAGAGAGCGATCACCCGGGCGGTCCTGATCGATCCCAAGCTGAGCCTCACCCTGCCGGCGAAATACACGGCGACCACCGTGATGGACACGCTGCTCGGTTGCGTCGAGGGGTTCCTTTCCTCCCGCGCCAACTTCATCTCGGATACGTACATCACCCGGGCAATCGAGATCCTTGGCGCGCTGCTCAAGGAGGGGGTCCAGAATGTCGATGACCTTCGCATGAGGATGAACGCGAGCAGCGCCGGGCTCCTGATGGGGCTGGGGCTTGCGACCTCGAAGCTTGGAATCGGGTCGGCCCTGTCCTTCGCCTTGAACTCGCGATTCATGGTGCCCAAGTCGTGGGTTTCGACGATCCTGCTCCCGTACGTGCTTGAGTTTGCCGTCAACGTCAGAGGCGACCGCATCGGGCAGATTGGAAAGCTTCTGGGGGAGGATGTGGGCGACGCCTCTTCCGTGGAGGCTCCCACCCAGACCATCGAAGCCGTGCGGCGAATCATTTCCTCCCTCGGCCTTCCCACGAGGCTGCGCGAGTTCGACCTCACCCTGGACGAGATGATCGAGGTTGCCGGCGTCGCCCGCAGCTTCGACATGATGAACTACCTGCCTCGAGTCGTATCGACCGAGGACATCTACGAGCTGATCAAGTCGGCTTTCTGATACTCACCGTCAGAGCGGGGCGGTTGCCATGTTTGCGCTGAAAAAACTCGGCGAGCTCTCACTGAAGACCCGGCTTCGCAAGGTGGCGCGTATACTGCAGGCTGCCGAAGCGGAGCTAGCAGGCACGGGCCGTTGCGACCTCGAATACCTGCATGAGCTTGCCCGGCTCCTTCTGAGGGATACTTCCGCGTTCATCCGCGAGGATGCGGCGTTCCTCGAGCAGCAGTTGTCGACGGCTGCCGTCGATCGTGAGCGCGTCCTGAGAAGGCTGAACATTCTGCGAAACGACATTCTCCGCGAGCTGCACGCGGAGCCCGCCGAGTGGGACTTCATTGACCCCGAAAGCGGCCGGCTGAGCAGAGCCGGGGTGGCCGTGCGCCCCTTGAGGGTATACCTGGAAGACGTTCGGTCCCCGTTCAACGTAGGGTCCATTTTCCGGACCGCGGAAGCGTTCGGTGCGGAGCAGATTCTTATTTCACCCCGCACTCCCGCGCCGACCCATCCCCGAGCCATCAGGGCCGCAATGAAGGCTGAACACGCGCTCCCCTGGGACGTGACCGGCCTGGAGTCCCTCAGCGGAAGCGAAGGAGTTTTCGCCCTCGAGCTGGGAGGAACGCCACTGGATCAGTTCACTTTTCCCTGCCCAGGCATCGTCCTTCTAGGATCAGAAGAGCTGGGTCTGAGTCCCGAGGCATTGCGCCTTGCGGACAGCGGATCCGGCCGGGTCAGCATCCCCCTTGTGGGTGCAAAAAAGTCCCTGAATGTTGCAGTGGCGTTCGGGATCCTCATGCATGCATGGCGGTTCTCCCTTCATCACCCGTAAGCCCGCCGGAGAGAGACTCCTCTCCGGCCTCGAGGAAGCGGACCCCCTTCCACTGCTGGAAGGAGAAAAACCATCTCTCCCGGTATTGCCAGACGCGCACGAGGCGCCCTTCCGTCATTCGCGCAAGGATGGGCGTCAGTGTGTCCAGAAGAGAAGGAGGAGCGGTCCGCGCCTGTCCCAGCAGGACCGACCTCGGCAGGATGGCCGAGATTTCCCTGTCCGGCATATGGGCATCAATGGTTGCTCCCGAGTCAGTCCTGATCGTTGCCACGACTTTGAGGCGCTGCTTGAGCAACTCAGCGTGAACGCTGACCACCGTGCCTCGCGTGCCTTTCGTCATACAAGCCTCCTTGAAGACCTGCGTATCGCCGGCTCCACGAGCTCTAGACGAGACTTTCAGCGGACTGCTTGTCGGGTGCTTTTTGGGCCGCAGCGCCCCAGGGCCAGCAAGGCCGGGGGAGCCCTATCGCTTCAGGGCCTTTTCGATCTCGGGTCTGTTGAATCCAACAATGATCTTTCCATTCACGTCGATCACCGGCACTCCCATCTGGCCCGACTTTCTCACCATCTCATCGGCTTTGCGCTGGTCGGAAGCCACGTTGTACTCCGTGAAGGGCACATGCTGGGATCGAAAGAACTCTTTCGCCACCTTGCAATACCCGCAGCTCGGCGTCGTATAGATCGTGATTGCCATGAGATCCTCCGGTTCCCTCTTCCAATTATATATAGATTTTAATATATAGTTGGGTTCTCTGTCAAGGCCCCGGGTGCGGCTGAGACCTACTGGAACTTTGCGCGCTGGTCCTCAAAAGCCTTGGAGAGCTTCTCCTGGATCCTCGCGAGCTGCTCCGCGGTCTCTATCCCGAAATCCTTCAGCACGGACGTCTGGATCTGATCGAAGCCCATTCGCTCCCGCTCCATGTCGCAGATCACGTTCGCAAGGTAGACGCTGGAGACGATGTCGCGATGCGCCGCGGGTGCCTGCGTTGGCTCGTGATGGTAGCGGATGGCCGAAATCAGCTGCTCGGGGAAGTTCCACTTCTTCGCAATGAGAGCTCCCACCTCGGCATGATTCAGACCGATGGAAAAATCCTCGAGGAGCTTGGCGGGAATGCCTTTCTCCCGACAGACCTTCGTGATCCTGTCCAGCAGATCGGGATGGAGAGACGCGATCACGATCTGCCCCAGGTCGTGCAGGATGCCGCCGACGTAGACATCGTCCAGCATCTCCTTCTTGCGCTTGAAGCTCTTGGCAAGGATGTAGGCGTAGAAAGCCGCGCGGTACGCATGGGTCCACATGGAGCGCATCTCGCTGTATTTCTCTCCCAGCACCTTCTGGGTGCCGTAGGAATACAGCAGGTTGCGGACTCCCTTGGTGCCAACGAGCTTCACCGCTTCCACGATGTTGTCCACTCGCTTCGGGAGCATGAACTGCGCCGAGTTGACCAGCTTGAGCAGGTCCGCCGTCATGGAGGGGTCGACGCTGATCTCCCGGGCGATGTCGGTGATCTCGTGATTGGGGTCCGCGAGGAGACGCTGCAGGTTGATGATATTTTCAGGGAACTGCGGGAGGGCCTCGACCTCCCGCACGAGGATCTGCGTGAGGGTGTCCAGTTGTTCGAGGTGGATTTCGGAGAACGGGATGGTTATGGAAGCGACGGTCTCCCCGTTCTCGATGTCGACGCTGAAGCAGTCTTCTGTCAACCCGATCTTCTTCATCATCAGAACGAGGATCACGATGCCGAGGCCCGCACCTTCGGAGCTGTCCAGGACCGTGGCAAACGCCTCTTCCAGGGAGGAGAAGGCTCGTGAGCGAGCCAGTCTGTCGAAGACCCTGATCTGCTCCTTCTTCGTGATCTCCACGTTGTTGCGCACCATGATGGTAAGGGTCTTCGCTTTCGTCTGGAAGACCACCTTGATGTAGAGGCCAGCCTCTTTCTGCTTTTGCAGGTAGTACTGGAGGTTGTCGAAGGTTTCCTGCTTGAAGGTCTTCATCCCCAGCTCGTAGTCCTGATCCTTCCCAAGGTCGAGCTTCTTCTCCTGGAAATAGACGCGCTTGGTATTGGCCTTTTTCGCATTCACGGCGAGCTCGCGAAGACAGTACGAAAGCGGCTCCTTCAGCTTTTCCTGCCCGAGCTCCGAAAGGAAACTTTCCAGGACCTTGTCCAGATAGATCTCGGTCTCGTGAGGGAGTGTGTAGGTCTTGAAAGTCAGGGGTATCGCGTCCTGCGCGGCTCTTTTTATCTGCTCAACATCGATTTCCGTCGACATGTGTCTCCCGTACGAGTCTGTGGATAACAGAGCCAAGCGTAGTGAATCGATCACACGCTGTCAAGCCGAAAGAGATTTCCGAAAAGTCAGAAGCGACCCGGCAGACGTCGCAGGATGTCCTCTCGTGGAGGGCTTCAGGTCCCCGGAAGCCGCTTCACGAATATCCGGGACTTTCTCTTCAAGTCGTACACGAGGCGCTTTTTCTCGGGCAGCACCGAAATATCGGCCTCCTCGAAACCCAGCTTCTCGAACCAGTCTGCGGTCTGCGTGGTGAGGACGAACACCGATGCCAAGCCCTTTTTCCA
>DATKLB010000066.1:0-15437 GCA_035542615.1 Spirochaetia bacterium
GGGCATTGCGGCGGCTGCCTCGCCGAGCGATGCGCGGTTGGCAATCACCGTGGTGAACCCGTCGTCGTACGTCCGTGACAGCTCGCGAGCCGCCTCGACGACCTGTGCCCTGCGCGTGGCGATGAGCCTGTCCCGGCGCTCCTGCCGCATCTCGTCGGTGACCGCGTGAAGCCGGCGCTGGAGGCTCACGAAGCCCCTCTCGCCGGGGTCAAGAGGCCTGTCTTCCCGGCCGATGCTCCCGATCACGGCCTTCTCCACCTCGTCTTCATCCACTGTCCCGCCCTCGATGAACGTCAGGCCTTCGCGGAACTTCACCAGCGTGCCGGTGATGTGAGGATCCCGATACGAGCCGAAGAGAAAGAGACCCTCCATGTTGCGGGGAAACGAGAACGCGCCATACGCGCCGCCTTCCATGCGTACCTTTTCCCAGAGATACCCCGTGGACAAAAGGTGTCCGAGAACCGCGGACGGCCCGTTGTCGGGGTGCTCGTAGCGGAAGCCGGGAATGGCGCGGGCAACATATCCGACCGAGGCGCTGGAGAGAAAAGACTCCGCGCGGACACCGCGCTGATGTGTTGCCTGCGTCTGCGCCGGAGGACCCGAGCGGGGATTCAGGGGAAGGGCCTCGGCGATGAGGTCGACGGCTCGGGAGCTCTCCCCGAATGCTTCCTCCACAGTCGTGGCGTTTGCCAGCAGGTTCGAGCGCACCAGGAGGTCGGACCGTATCGACTCCAGGTTCTCCGCGATGGACGGCAGCCGGGCATCGAGGTCGTGAATCATGCCTTCGAGAAAGAGCAGCTGGGTGATGCCTCTCCACTCCTCCTCGCGGGCGACCGAGGGCGAGAGCATGCTCGCCGCGCGCAGCATCGCGAACTGGTGGCCGCCGGGAACGATCGAGGCCTTCATTCCGTTTCGAAGCTCCAGGACCAGATCGCGCAGCCTCGCGAGATCCCGGAAATCCGCGGCCGCCAGGAGCGACGCAATCAGAGCCGCCGCTTCCGACACGTCCTTCCTCAGGCATCGCATCCTGAAGAACGCGTGCTGAGCGAAGGACTCTGGTTTTCCCACGATTCCCCCCGCGTCGAGGGACGCGGAAAATCCTCCGGTCAGGCGGAACAGGTCGAGGGCAACCTTGTCGTAGCTCCTCCCCGGCAGACCGGAGCCGGTGACCGCCCTGCCGAACAGGGGAAGCAGTAGGGTCTTTTCCCCTGAGATGCGTTCCGTGGGGAAACAGAGGTCGATATACACGACCTCGTTCGTGAAGATGCCGTGCAGCGACAGCGCGACATTCGAAGCGGTGGATGTCTGAGTTATTGGAATGCGCTCGATCTCCCGGGGAAGATCCGCCCGTCTCAGCCGGGGAAGGACGGCAAGAGCCTGCGGGGAATCCGGCGTCATCTGGTACGCTTTGAAATCCTTTGCATCGGCGAGAAGGCGCGCCCTCCGGTCCGGCGACAACCTCCGAACAGCCTCGTCCACCAGAGCTTTCTCGGCCGCCGCGTCACGCGCCTGCTGGCCGCGGTCCGGCTCCACCACGAGCGTCACGCGATGCGGGTTGGAAAGGAGCTCTTTCTCGATCATCTGCTCCAGCATCCGCGTTTCGCGGGCAAGCAGTGATTTTGTCTCCGCCATCACGGTGTCGAACTCCAGGGAAAAGATGGGATCCACGCCGTGAACCCATCCCCGCAGAGCCCTCCCCATGAGCCGAAGCGCGTACGGGGAGCCGTTGCCCCGGATTTCGCGGTGACGAAACTCCACCCGGTTGACTATTGAGTCCACGAGCCCGCGATCGAGACCCTGCGCCGCGAGGGTTGATAGAGTCTCCATCACGATGGAGCTGATCTTCCCGGAACGGTCCGGGTCCGTGCCGCGCAGCCCGACGGCAAAGACCAGCTCTTTGAGATCCGTCTCCAGTCCGCTCACCGGTGAAAGATCCTGTCCGAGCCCGGAATCAATGAGCCTCTTTCTGAGCGGGGAGCCGGCGCTGCCAATCAGGACCTCGGAAAGGATCTCCCGGGCGAGGATGGGAAACGGTTCCGCGGCGGCAGGAAGCAGCCAGCTCATCGTGACGCTCGAGCGAGCCGAAACCGGGGTGTCCGGCTTCACGGGAAAGCTCTTCTCCAGCGTTCGCGGCTCGGTCCAGCGGGGCTGAACCGGTATGGACGAGTCGATTTTCAGGGCAGAGAATCCCGAGAGGAAGCGGTCGTGAAGAACCTGGAGTGACTCCTCGGCGGGAATGTTGCCATAGAAGAAAATACGGCAGTTCGAGGGATGGTAGTAGCGATGGTGGAACTCGCGCGCCTGCTCGAGGGTCAAGGACGGGAGAAACCGCGGGTCTCCTCCCGAGTCGAACCCGTATGGAGTGTCAGGAAAAAGCGAGCGGAAGGCCCACTCGCCGACAATCGACTCGGGGCTCGAGTACGCGCCTTTCATCTCGTTGTAGACCACCCCCGCGTAACGGAACTCGTCCTGACTGCCGTCCACCGGCTCGAGCCTCCAGCCCTCCTGCATGAAGGTTTCCTTCCGCAACAGAGGGAAGAAGACTGCGTCGCCGTAGACGTCGAGGAGGTTGAAGAAATCCGCCCGGTTGCAGCTCGCGGCGGGGTACACGGTCCTGTCGGGATAGGTCAGCGCGTTGAGAAAAGTATTCATGCTGCCCTTCATCAGGGCGGAAAACGGCTCCTTCAACGGAAAGCGGCGCGAGCCGCTCAGCACCGAGTGCTCGGTGATGTGGGAGACCCCGGTGTTGTCCCGGGGCGGCGTGGCAA
Organism: Spirochaetia bacterium; assembly: GCA_035542615.1. GTDB lineage: Bacteria > Spirochaetota > Spirochaetia > SZUA-6 > Fen-1364 > Fen-1364. Next base: position 2,769 of record DATKLB010000066.1, read on the forward strand.
AACAGAACGCAAACAGGTTCTCCGTATCTGCCGACGCGATGTGCAGGACCTCGCAACCGGTTGCGACATGCAGAACATGCAGGGCGCTGGAGCGGTACTCCGGCAGCTCCCGACGAGCCAGCACCTGAAAGGCGCCGATCGAATCAGGGGTCGTCATTGTTGTACCAATATACGAACCATGCCGCGGCGTGTCTATTCCGTCCTTTTCCCATGGTATACTCGCGCGGTGATCGACGCGCGGTTGAGGGAACGGCTGGAGAGACATCAACGATTTGACCGCGAAATGCGGGAGTATTTCTCCGGCCGCGGCTACCTTGCGGTGGACACCCCGGTGCTCTGCCCGTTTCTCATTCCCGAGCCGGCCATCGAGGTCTTTCAAACCCGGTACGTGGGGCCGGGCGGGCAGAGCCGGGATCTCTGGCTTGCTCCTTCCCCCGAGCTGTGGATGAAACGGCTCCTGGGAAGCGGGTCCGGCAATATCTTCCAGGTCAGCCGAAGCTTCAGGAACGGCGATTTCGGCAGCCCCCTGCACAACCCGGAGTTCCGGCTGCTCGAATGGTACACGGTGGAAAGCGGATACCTCGAATCGATCGGTGTGCTGGAAGGACTTTTCGACCGCCTCCTGTCAGCGGGCAGCTCCGGCGGCTGGGCATCCTCGCGGGAGCTGTCCCCGCCCTTTGACCGCTTGACGATGCAGGAGGCCTTCGAGCGCTTTGCCGGGATCGACCTCGAGCGCTGCCAGAGCGCGGAAAGCATGGTCTCCGCCGGCCGACGAACCGGCGTTCGCATGCCGACGGAATGCACATGGGAGGAGGCCTTCCACGTCGTTTTCCTCACCTCCGTGGAGCCGGCGCTGCCGCGCGATCGGCCTCTCGTTCTGCTTGATTACCCCGCTCTCATCCCGACGACCGCTCGACGAAGGCCGGGGACGCCCTGGGCAGAGCGATGGGAGCTCTACGTCGGCGGCGTGGAGATCGCCAACTGCTACACCGAGGAGACGGATCAGCAGGCCCTGGGGGCGCTGCTGCGCGAGGAACAGGAGAGAAAGAAGGCCTGCCGCGTTCATCATCGCATCGACTCCGGCCTGGCAACCGTTTTTCCTCCGGGCTTTCCCCCGGTGAGCGGCACGGCTCTCGGGGTAGATCGGCTGGAAATGGTCTTTTTTGGGGAAGAGTCCCTGGAGGGGGTGATCTTCTTCGGCTTTTCCGGTATAGTGCCTCGACAATCCAGGACATCCTGAAAGGGAGCACATGATCAAGGCGAGCGATGTTGCGAAAGGAACGTTCATCCTCATCAACAACCAACCCTACATCTGCGTCGAACGGGAGTATGTCAACCCGGGAAAAGGGTCGGCTTTCGTCCGCCTGAAGCTGAAGAACATCAAGACGGGCAGCGTCCTTCGCCAGACGAACAAGGTCCAGGACAACCTGGAAGACGTGTCGGTGGAGTTCAAGGAAGTGCAGTACCTCTACGCCGACGCGGAGAACTTCGTGTTCATGGACACCAAGACCTACGAACAGTTTTCCATCCCCATCGAGGGGGAAAAGGAAAAGCGGGACTACCTGAAGGACGGGGAGAACTACCAGGTGGTCTTCTGGGAGCAGACGCCCATCGACATCAGGCTGCCGACCAAGATGGTGTTCACCGTCACAGAGGCGGAGAAAGCGGAGCGCGGAGACACGGTCAGCGGAGCAACGAAAGTCGTCACCTGCGAAACCGGCCTGAAGGTCAAGGTGCCACTGTTCATAAAGACGGGCGACAGGATCCTCGTGAACACGGAAACGGGAGAGTACCAGGAGCGAGTCAACTCCTAGATGCCAATCTCTCCCATTCTGTATCTCATTTCCACCGCCCATTTCTTCAACGATATCTACATGGGGTTCCTGACCCCGCTTTTTCCGACCGTCATGCAGAAGTTCGGCTTGAGCCTCTCGATGATCGGAACAGTTTCCATGGTGGCGGCGCTGGCCTCGGCATTCAGCCAGCCCTTCTTCGGCACTCTGTTCGACAAGTTCGGCATCACGGCCTCCGTGTACCTGGCCCCGCTTCTCACCGGCCTGCTGATCAGCTCCCTGGGAGTCGTCTCCAGCTACCCCCTGTTCATCGCGCTGCTGTTTCTCGGCTGCCTGGGATCCGCCGCGTTCCACCCGAAAGGCGCTTCTGTGACGCCCGCGCTGAGCGGCCGCCATCCCGAGATCGGCATGGCCGTGTTCAGCGCCGGCGGCAACCTGGGCTTCGCGGCAGGGCCCGCCGTCATGGCCCTTTTCATTTCCGTGTGGGGCTTTCGGTCGACCCCCGTGCTCGCGGCGCCCGCGGCAGCCGTTGCCCTGATCCTTTTCCTCCTTCTGCCCGCACGGGAAATCGAGAGAAGAACCCGGACGGAGACACGCGTCACGTGGCGAAGCCTGTTGTCCAATCGCGCCGAGCTCGTGATCCTGGTGCGCCTCGTGTTCATCAACTTTTCATTGCAAGCAGCCGTGAGGGGACTCCAGACCTACCTGCCCGTCTACATGTCGGGCCTCTCCATGCCCGTCACCGAGATCGGAGTCATTTTCACGGTGATGCTGGCCCTGGGAGCTGTCATCTCGATCTTCGTGAGCTCGTTCTCGAGAAAAACGGGAAAGCGAGCGCTGATCTTTGTTTCCCTGACGGCAAGCGTCCCCCTGTGCATCGCCGGATTTCTCCTCATGCCGTCCCCCGGGGGCTCCCTTCTGATCGTCCTGGGCGGGATCGCCCTGACGTTTTCGAATCCGCTCCTCATACTCTCCGCGCAGGACCATTCCGGCGGCTCGCCGGCGCTCGCCTCGTCCCTGATCATGGGAATCTCCTGGGGCATGGCGGGCCTGCTCATGGTTCCATTTGGGGCGCTGGGTGAGCTGGTCGGGATCAAGGGGACGCTTGCCGCGGCAAGCGCATTCCCGCTGATCTCTGCCGTTTCCTGCCTTCGCGTTCCCCGCGATCAGGCCGCTCCACGCCCGACCTGAGAAGTCGCTACTCCCAGAGGTATTCGCCGGCTACATGGAAGTCTGTGGGTCCTTCGAGGATTCCCGATTCCCCAATCGCGTTGCAGGCGTTCATGTAGGCCCGCAGGCTGGCCTCGATGACGTCCGTGCTGCGGTGACGCCCGTGGAATCGCCGTCCCCGCACCTCCACGGTCACGATCACCTCGGCGAGCGCGTCCGTCCCGGAGCCCATTGTGGATACCGAGTACATCACCATGCGCGTCGTAAACCCCAGGGCTTTGTCTACTGCGCGGAACAGCGCGTCGATGGGTCCGTTGCCATGGGACGTCTGCGTCAGGGTCTTCCCGTCCCTCCTGATGACCACCACGCCAACAGGCGGAGAATGGGACGCCGTCATGACGTTGAAGGACTCCAGCTCGTACGGGCCGGTGCGCTCGCGCAGCGGGGGCAGGTGGGAGCTCTCTTCGGGAACTCTGCCAATGGTCGTTTCGCGCATGAGCCTGCGCAAGTCAGGGGACAGGGACCGACCGGGAAAGCCTCCGGGGGCCGGCACGAAAGCGCACTGGCCGATGATGGGCTTGTTGGGATGCGTGCGAACGCCAGTGAGGCTGTCGAACAGCCGCGCCGCGGGACCGATCTCCTCCAGCCTGATGCCGTGCGCGAGGCCGTAGCGATTTCCGTAGGCAGTCATGAGAAAGACGATCTCTTCGAGCGGTGCGTTGCCCGCCCTCTCGCCGAACCCCCCGATCGTCACTTCCACATGCGAGGCGCCCGCGCGCAGCGCGGCCATGGTGTTTGCGGTCGCGAGGCCGAGATCATTGTGGCAGTGGATGCCGATCGTCGTCGTCGAGGCATCGCCCAGGACAGAATGCAGCTCCTGCACCATGGCAGAGGTATCCTCCGGGGTGAGGATGCCATTCGTATCAGCAAGGTTGATCACGTCGGCGCCCGCGTCCCTCGCCGCTTCGCAGACTGCCCGGAAAAATCCTTCCGCGGCGTGCGGCGCCTCGCTCAGGGAGAACTGCACCCGCACGCCCGCGCTCTTTGCCGTGCGCACACATCGGGCAATGTTCGAGAGCGCCTCCTCCTCCCGCATCTTGAGCACATGCTTGAGGAACTCTGGTGACACTCCCATGAATATGTGCAGGTACGGCCTGCCCGCCGTGGAGAGGAGCCGCAATGCCTTCTCGACATCAGACGGGAGAGCGCGGGCCAGCGCGGCCACGTGAGGCCCCTCCACCTCGGCACAGACCCGGCTCACGCAGTCTGCCTCTTCTTCCGAGGCCGATGGGAATCCGGCCTCGATGACGTCCACGCCCAGCGCCGCAAGCTGCCGGGCCAGGATGACGCGATCATCAGGGGACAGCACGACAAACGGCAGCTTGTTTCCGTCGCGGAGAGTCGTGTCGAAGATTTCGATGCGTCGGGCCATGATCCATGATAACTTCCCGTTTCCGTCTTGTCACCTGTTCGGCTTCGGTCTATGGTAGGGCGCCTGCTATGCCGCGCATCGTGGTCGTCATCCTCGCCCTGGCCGTCGGGTCGCTGAGCGCGTTCAGCTTGCCTCTGTTCGTGCAGGCTTCCGACGATCTGTGGCCGGAGTGGATCAGGCTGACGGATTCCTTTCCGCTGCCGCCCGGCATCGAGGTGTTTCATGTACAACCGGGAACGTCTCCCTCCGGCAGTCTCATCGTCCTGAGCCTGGGGGACACCGGGAAGGTTGTCGGGACAATGCCGATGGTGCCCACATCCCGGCTCGGAGAGGAGCGGCGTTCGGCGACGCAGGGTGATGTCTCACGCGGAAAAGTACAGCTTCTTCCCCTGTGCTCGGTATCGCTTCCCACCGTCGCACTCCCCCTCGACGGCCTTTTCCCCGACCAGGCCGGATACCCTCTCTCGCGGAAGGTCATGCTGGCGCTCGATACCCCGGATCCCCTTCTGCAGGCCTGGTACACGAGTCTTGAGGCGCCGGCCGATCCTGGTGCGGGGGCGGCCAGAGCGATCGCATGGATAGAGGCTGTCGGCGACATTATGCCCGCCCGTGGGGTGGATGAGGAGCTCCTCGCGGGCGGTGGCCTGGAGCGCGTCTTCGGGGACACCCTCGCGCTGCTGCGCGGCAGCGATCTGCTCCTGGGAAATCTGGAATCTTCCACGGCAACGCGAGGCCAGCCACAAGACAAGAGCTACACTTTCCGGTTTCGGGGGGAAGCCGTACGGAAGCTCAGGGAGGCGGGTTTTTCCTATCTCTCTCTCGCGAACAATCATACCTTCGATTTTGGAGCTGACGGTTTTTTGCAGACTCTCGACACGCTTTCCCGCTGGGGCATCACAACTTCGGGGGCCGGCAGCAACGAGGAAGAAGCAAGCCATCCGGCGGTCGATAGGATCGGTTCGCAGGAGATCCGCATTCTTTCCTTCGGGGCGTTCCCCGTTGACCGAACCGGATTCGACGGAAGGGTCAGCGAGCGCGCGGGAAGCGCGAAACCCGGCATCCTGTGGCTGGACGAGGAAGGTCTCGCGGAAGCTGCCCGGGCGTTTGCCGTCACGAACGGGGGCGCCCCTGTCTTCACCATCGCGTTTGTCCACGGAGGGGAAGAATGGAGAACGACTCCGACAGCCGACCAGCAACGGCTCTACCGGGCGCTGGTGCAGAGCGGGGCGAACCTCGTCCTGGGCGCTCACCCCCATGTTCTGGAGGGCATGGAGGCTGTCGATGGCGGGCTGATCGCGTATTCGCTGGGCAACTTCCTTTTCCCCGGGATGGAGGGCACCCCGGGCGGCCAGGATTCAGTCATTCTGAGGCTTGGGATCTTCCAGGGCAAGATACGCTACCTGCAGGCCAGCTCGGTGCGGTTGCGCGGCAGGACGGTACGACTGGCTGCCGACGACTCTGCGTGGAAAACTCTCATGTCGCGGACCCGGGCCCTCGCGACGACAGTGACCTCCGGCGACTGAAGGGTGGCCGGAAACAGGGGGCACGGTGTTTCACTTGACAAAGAGGAAAGACATGAAGCTCAGCCCTCCAGCAGCCTCGAGAATCGGCATCCCGATTGCCGCGGCTGCAATTCTGATGATCGCCGGTTGTACTTCGGTGAACAGGCTTGCCGAGTTCGCTGTCCAGGGGCAGACCCTGGCTGCGGATATGCGTCTCCCGCCTGAGCCCGACATGGATGTGCAGCTCAACCTCAAGCTGGATTTTTCCAACCTCTTTGGCACTGCCATGAACGTCGGGTCGAACATCGCCAAGGCTGCCAACGCCAACCGCGTCGATCGGCTGATGCGCGAGGCCCTGCAGGTTGTCGATGTTCCTGCAATCGTTCGGGACGAATCGTATGCAACCTGTCTCACCGTGCTGGGCGCCCAGGAAGAGAGCGATCCCGGATCAGCGCAGTACCTGCTGGGCCTCGATATCCACCGCTACGGTATCCACGCGAGCTCGTGGACCAGCGAGGTAGAGCTTCGCATCAAGCTGACAGCGATCCTGTACCAGAATCAGGAGAGGGTCGTGGTGTGGCGGAGGGATGTCGACGTCGAGCGCGAAGCAACTCCCGCGATGTTCGGCCTCGATCCCACGGTCGGGAACTTCGTCACGACTGCCGCCCTGGCGAGCATGTCAGAGGAAAGTCTCCAGAACGGTTTCGACCAGCTGGCGCGCGATGCGGCGCAGGAGATTGCCCGGACCCTCCAGGACGATCTCTATGCCGCCCGGTTCGGGTATTGAAGGGCCGTGGACAGTCGCCTCTACCTGAGCTCGTCCAGGCGGGTCACCCACACGCTTGCCGGGTAGCGCTTTCGAAGCCCGTCCGTGATGCGGCCGGCGCTTTCCTTGTCCCCGTTGTGCAGCGCGAGCCGTGCGGCGTTGAACATCCCCTCGGCACCAAGGTCCGGATACGCCGGGAACAGATACCCGATCCTCAGGTACTGGTTGATTGCTTCCCGCGCGTCACCGGTCGCTTCCAGCGCCCGCGCTCGCTCGCGCGTAGCTCGGGCGCCCACTTCGTCCCCCCGCGTATCGGAAAGGGCGGCAAGGATGTCAACCGCTCGCTGCCATTCAGACCGGGCTGCATACGCCCTTCCCATGATGAGGGCGGCCTCTCCGGCAAGAGGTTCCGGAGGCGAGAGGCGACGTACGTCGTCGAGCACTGAAAGGGCCTCCGAGGGTTCCTGCGGCAGAAGCATGTCGGCATAGTCGAGCTCGACGCTCGCGACCACCTGCACGTCGAGCCCTGGTGCGGCCTTCGCCTTGTGCGCGAAATCCCTCGCGGTCTCGAGGCTTGCAAACGATCTCAGCATTTCGCCGAAACGCTGCAGGGCCATCGGGAGAAGACCCGGGCCGGGGTCAGAGGAGAGGCTGGTCCACAGCTCATTCAGCGCTTCCCGGAGATCTCCCGTGCGCCTCGTGCATTCGGCGGTCCAATACAGAGCCTGCTTCACCAGGCCGCTTTTCGGGTAATCGCGAACCACGGATTGAAATCCAGATCTCGCATCCGCGTATCGGCCTTCGTCGTAGGCTTTCATGGCGACCTTGAAGGAAGCCTCGGGGGCAAGCTTTCCGTCGGGAAACTCAGCCGCAAGGCGCCGGAATGTCTCCAGACTCTCTTGCCGGTTTCCCAATCGGGCAAGAGCCCAGCCTTTTTCGTACAGAGCCTGCTCACGCCACGCATCGCCGGCTTGACTCGGCTCGGCGCGGTGCGCCGCGTCGAGCAGCTCCACGGCCGCTCCGTCATCACCGCGGAGTGTTTCACAGATGCCCGCCCGATACATTGCTTCGGTTGTCCTGGGATCGGCCGGATAGCTCGATGCCAGGGACAGAAACGCGTCTCTCGCCTCGGCGAGCTTCCCCGTGCGATACAGGGACCAGCCGAGCCAGTAGCGAGCATCCGCGGCTTCCCCCGAATGCACCGACCGAGGCTCGAGGGCGTCCAGCAGCGTCGAAGCAGCCGCAAGGCGCTCCGCCGCCTCGGACAGCCTCTCCATGCGATACAAAGTCCTCCCCTGGTAGAGGACCGCGATTGCGTGGGTTTCGGCGTTCGATTTGCGGGCGCCCAGCTCCTCGAGGCGCATCAGCGCCTTTTCGAAGCTGCCCATGTCGAAAAGGCATACTCCGATGGCAAGCGAGCTGCGATCCGCGATCTCGCTGCCGGCTGCCCGCGCGGCAACAGACTCGAACCACGGGAGAGCTCGGGCGTACTCACCTCCGCGAGAGTACACGTAGCCGACCGAATACTCGCTCTGATCGCGAAACTCGGAGGAAGGGAAGCTCTTCAGGACCCTTTGAAAGTCGTCCAGCGCCGCGGAGCTCCCCATGCGCATGCGAACGGTGCCTCTTCGATACAGGTATTCCGGCTGAGCCGGGGAGCGCGGAAAGGACTTTACCAGGGAGTCCCACCGGGCAAGCGATTTTTCATGGTCCCCTCGGGAATCCAGGATCGAAGCAAGAAGCTTGAGCGCTTCCTCGGCGTGGGGGCCTTCGGGGAACGAGCGAACCAGCTCATCCAGCGCGGCGATGGCTTCGTCGTTTCGCCCGAGGCCGGCGAGCAGGAGGCATCGCTGAAACCCGGCCTTTTCTCCGACGTCCTTTGCCAGGCCGCCTCCCGCTTTCGCGAAAGCCTCGGCTGCCTGGCTTTTTCTGCCAAGCATCAGATCGGCGAGCCCGAGGGAGTACCACGCAGCCTGGCGCTCTGTTCCGTCCGGAAGCTCGGCTGTCGATCCCTGGTACTCAGCGATGGCCTCTTCATATTTCTTCTGGTCGAAGTGGATGTCGCCGCGCATCCTCAGGCCGCTGCCGCGGTACGCGCCTCTCGGGAACTGTTTCTGCAGACTGTCCAGGCGCCGGAGGGCGGCCGCGAGGTCGCGGCTCCGGTAGGCTGTGTCCGCCAGCCGGAAAAGCGCTGCCTCGCGGTAGGGCGAGTCCGGGTACAGCGAAATCACCATCGAGAACCGCTTTTCCGCCGCGTCCCGGTTCCCGAGGGCCAGATCGCATTCAGCCAGGAAAAAAAGGGAATCGCGCACGAATTGCGACTGTGGAAAGCCGATGAGCACTCGCCCGTAAAGCTCGCGGGCTTGAGGGAAACGTCCCGCCCGGTACTCGGTTCCCGCAAGCCGGTAGGCAGCCTCCGGGGCGAGTGTCGCATTTCCACCGGCAATCACCCGGCGGTAGCAACTGCCGGCCTCGGCGTCCTTTCCCAGACCCTCGAGTGCAACCCCGCTCAGCAGAACAGCGTGCTGCGCAAATGCCTCATCCCGGTTCTCCCCCGCCGCACCGGCGGAGCTCTCGGAGGCGCCTGCCTGGGCCTTGAGATACTGCAACGCCGTCTCATAGCTGCCGAGCCGCAGGTACGCGGCCCCGAGCCAGTAAGGCACGCGCGAAAGAAGGCCGGATCCGGGATGTCTTTCTCGAAAGCGCTCCAGGACCGCCAGACATTCCCGCCACCGGCCTGCGTAGTACTGGCTCACACCGAGGAGGTACTCCGCTTCGATGGCGGCGGGAGCCTGTGGGTAATCAGAAAGCACCCTTTGGAAAGTATCCGCGGCAACCGGGTAGAAGCCGTCAGAGAAGGCCTTCCGGCCGGCGCCGAGAAGCTCATCCGCGGACTGGGCACTGGAGGATACGGCGGCGAAAAGCGCGAGAAGCAGGAAAGCAGGAACAAATCCCTTGTCGGCCTTTCGGCCATCCCTGGCCTCGGCCGACTTCGGCCGTCCCTGGCTTAATCTCACGTCGTGACCTTTTCCGGCTCCTTTTCTCCCGGCAAGAGGCCGGCCGGCTGCGCTGAGAGGGGCAGGACATTCCGCGGCTCCAGCTTTCGGAACGTGATTTTTTCCGCGCGAACGTCCACCTCGATGTCGTCACCCGGCTTGAACTTGCCTCTCAGGATCTCCAGCGAAAGGGGATCCTCGACCTCTTTTTGCAGCAGGCGGCGCAGCGGACGGGCGCCGAACTTCTCGTCGAACCCCTTCTCGATGAGGTATTCGCGGGCCTTTTTCTTCACGGAGATCGTGATCTTCTGCTCCACGAGCCTGTCGGAGATCTCCTTCACCATGAGCTCGAAGATCTGGCCCAGGTGCGACTTGTCGAGGTTGTGGAACACCACGATCTCGTCGATGCGGTTGATGAACTCCGGGTTGAAGGCCCTCTTCACCTCGCCCATGACGAAGTTGCGGATGTCCTTGAAGTTCATTCCGCCTTCTTCGGACTGGAATCCCAGGGAGGAATCCTTGTTGATCTCCCGGGCGCCGAGGTTCGATGTCATGATCAGCACCGCGTTGCGGAAGGACACGGAGTGTCCGAGGTTGTCCGACAGCTGCCCCTCCTCCAGCACTTGCAGCAGAATGTTGAACACGTCCGGGTGCGCCTTTTCGATTTCATCAAGGAGGATCACGCTGAAGGGCCTGCGCCGGATCTTCTCCGTCAGAAGCCCGCCCTCCTCGTATCCGATATAGCCCGGGGGCGCGCCGACGAGTCGGGACACATTGTGCTTTTCCATGAAGTCAGACATGTCGATGCGGACAAGCGCGTCCGCGTCCCCGAAGAGGAACTCGGCCAGGGTCTTGGCAACGAGCGTCTTCCCGACGCCGGTCGGCCCGAGGAAGATGAATGATCCCATCGGTCGACGCGCCGAGGACAGCCCCGTCCGCGAGCGGCGGATTGCCGAGGCGATGACGGAAATGGCCTCCTCCTGCGCGATGACCTTCTTGTGCAGCTCCTCCTCGATGTGGAGGAGCTTCTCCGATTCGCTTTGCACGATACGGGAGAGGGGGATGCCGGTCATGTCCGAGATCACCTGCTGGATGTCCTCCACATCCACGACGTTCTCCTCCACCGCGATCGTGCTTTCCCAGCTCTTCTTGATCTCGTCCACCTTGACCTTGAGCTGGCGCACCATGTCGCGGACCGCGGCCGCCTTTTCGTAGTTCTGCGTGTTGACGAGGCTGGTCTTCTCCGCGTTCAGGCGCTCGATCTCCTTCTCCAGATCCGCCAGCTCCCGCGGGCGGATGGAGTTGCGGATGCGCCGCCGGGACCCGGACTCGTCGATGAGGTCGATGGCCTTGTCCGGCAGGAATCGCTCCGTGATATAGCGCCGGGAAAGCGTGGATGCCGCCTCGATTGCCGCCGGGGTGTAGGTGACGTGGTGGTGCTCCTCGTAGTTCTTCTTGATGCCCCGGAGGATCTCGACGGTCTCCTCCACCGACGGCTCACTGACGTAGATCGGCTGGAACCGTCGCTCGAGCGCGGCGTCCTTTTCGATATGCTTCTTGTACTCGTTGAGAGTCGTGGCGCCGATGCACTGCAGCTCTCCTCGGGACAGGGCGGGCTTCAGCATGTTGGACGCATCGATGGCCCCCTCCGCGCCCCCCGCGCCGATGATGGTGTGCAGCTCGTCGATGAAAAGCACCACGTTCCCCGCCGAGAGGATCTCCTTCATCACCCTCTTGAGGCGCTCCTCGAACTCGCCCCGGTACTTCGTGCCCGCGACCAGAGAGGCAAGGTCCAGCGTGAGGACGCGCTTGCCGATCAGCACCTCGGGCACCGTGCCGTCCACGATCTTCTGCGCCAGGCCTTCGACAATGGCCGTCTTCCCGACTCCGGGCTCGCCGATGAGCACCGGATTGTTCTTCGTTCGGCGCGCCAGGATCTGGATGACGCGCTGGATCTCCTTTTCCCGTCCGATCACGGGGTCCAGCTTGTTGTCACGCGCAAAGGCCGTGAGATCGCGGCCGAACTCGTCCAGGGTCGGAGTGGGCTTCTTGGTGGGCGTCTGCGGCTTCTTCTTGCCGGCCAGCGACTGGCCAGCCTTGTAGTCTCCCGTCCCGCTGATCTGGAGAATAGCCTCCCGGAGGCCGTTCGGTGTGACGTTGTAGCGCGCGAGATAACGGGCGACGATGCTTCCCTGCTCCTTGACGGAGGCCAGCAGAAGGTGCTCGGTGCCGATGTACTCGTGGCCCATGTTGCGGGCCTCCTCGGCGGAGTCCTCCAGTATCTTCTGTCCGCGTTTCGACGGCGGAACGTCGCCCAGGATCAGCCCTCCCTTCCCCTTGGGAAGGCTTTTCTCGATTTCCGACTGCATCTCGGGGATGCTCACCTTGATCCGCTGCAGCGCCTTGACGGCCACTCCCTCGCCATCCTTCAGGAGGGCGAGGATGATGTGCTCCGGCAGGAGCTGGTCGGAATGAAACCGCTTGGCCTCCTCCTGCGCAAGTATCGTGAGCACCTTTTGAGCCCTCTGTGTAAGACCCTTGAACATGGCGTCAGCCTCCCCTTCCCTGCGTCAACGCCTCTCGGATGATTTTGGCTCTCGTGTAGTCGATGAGCTTTCCGTCCACCGCTTCTGACTGAGTCTGGAGCACCCGCTGGATGTGAGACTTCTGGGAGAGAAAAAGGAGCGCCGTGATGGTGGGCGCATCGATGGCTGTCAGCAGCCCCAGCGCAACCCCCAGGCGCAGCGCCGACAGGGACTCGATGGCCTCGCGGTGGGTGAGGTAGCGGCACCAAATCAGCATGCCCCATGCCCGGAAAACCCTGTCTTCGATGTCGACGCGCCGCTTGTCCATCAGCTCCTCTCTCGTTCTGTTCTCATAGCCCGCGAGCTGGACCGCGATGCGGCCCAGGTTCCCGATGATTTCTCTCTCCGCCAGCCCGATCGTGACTTCATTTGCAATGATATACATATCCCCGAGGGATTCCATGCTCTCGCTGAAGAATCCCCGG
>DATKLB010000067.1:0-34249 GCA_035542615.1 Spirochaetia bacterium
ACCTCTTCCACGCTTCCCGAGCGTGCCCCCGTGTCCGTCCGAAGTCGCGCAAGCTCGTCGGGCATCTGGTCGATGTTCCAGTGGCCCACCTGGATGCCCACGCGCCACGGTCCGACGATACCCTCGTCCTCGGTGAGCGGCGGCGGAGCGAGGTAATCGGGTTGGCCTGCCGCGATGCGGGGGGCGGAACGCGCGAAGAGTGCCGCCTGGAGAATGAGGCCGGCAAATGACGGTGACCCGTTGCGCGCCGGAGCAAATGTCCACGCGACCAGGATCGCCGCGCAGATGCTCGCCGGCAGCAAAAAGAAGAGAGGCCTCTTTGTCGTGCCTCTCTCGCACAGTCACGAGCTGAAGCGCTCCACGAGGTGGCTCGCCCGAAGCATACCGTCATGGGCAGACCGGGCGTTCGAAAGACTTCCTGTCGCTGACTATTTCTTTTCCGCTGCCAGGTCCATGAACCTCTTCAGGATCGCCTGGGCAGGATCCTGGGCAAGGTCGATGGCCTTGCAGCCGGCGGGGATCCTCACGGCTGCCCGCGGAGTGACCTTTTTCCCGGCAAACTGGGGCAGCCAGCGGCGCTGGGCCTCCAGCATTTCCGATGTCATCTCGCGGACCTCCTTCAGGGTGCAGACGGCTGAGGTGAGCGGATCCATGGCTATCGCCTGCACCAGCTTTTCCGTGTTCCCTTCGATCGCGGCCTCGGCCGCGAGCAACTGCACGTTTACATTCGTCATGCACAGCGCAGCGCACTGCGTGGGCAGCCTGCCGACCCGGGAAGGATGCAGGCCAGTGTCGTCGGCGAACGTGGGCACCTCGACGCATGCATCCGAGGGAAGATTATCGATGTAGCCGTCGTTTCGAACATTGCCCATGAACTTGAAAGGCTTGCCCGTGGCAACCGCTTCCATGATGTAGGAGCAGTACTCCACGCTGCGCTGGCCGAGCTTTGTCGACTCCCAGTCCAGCTGATTCTTTCCCTCGTACTTCTTCGCAACGGTGTCGCACCACGTGTAGTAGGCGCCGCTCTGTCCCCCGAAACCCGCTTCGTCGCAGTATGTGTCCAGCGCCGCCTTCGTCTTTCGGAACCACGGCACGTACTCGGCCAGGTGCCCCGTTGTCTCCGTCATGAAGTAGCCGAAATGCCGATAGACCTCGCCCCTCACTTTTTCGCTCTTGTAGATCTCGGGGCGCTCCACGGCCTTTTCCAGCCGGGGATACAGGTCCTCCCCGTTTCTCGTCAGGGTCAGGAACCAGTCCATGTGGTTGATGCCGCCGCAGGTGTACTGGATCTCGTCCTTGGGAACGTCGATGAACTGCGCGATCTGCTCGATCGTCGTCTGGACCCCGTGACAGAGCCCGACAAACGAGACGCTGCTCGCCTTTCCGAGAGCCAGGCAGTTGCCTGCCATGGGGTTGGCGTACTGCAGCATGATCGCACCTGGCGCGGACACTTCCTCCATGTCCCGGGCAATATCCAGGAGCACGGGAATGCTCCGCATTGCGCGGAAAACTCCGCCGGGACCGAGAGTATCTCCGACGCATTGATCGACCTTGTACTTCAGGGGAACCTTCCAGTCGATCTCGAACGCCTCCACTCCTCCCACCTGGATCATGACGACAACGAAGTCCGCGTCCTTCAGAGCTTCCCGCCGATCCAGAGTGGCCCAGACTGATCCGGCAACGCCGTTGTCTTTCAGCATGCGCCTGCCGAAATCCTCCATTGCGCGAAGCTTCTGCTCTGTCCTGCTCATGAGGGCAAACTCGCTGCCTGCCAGGGCAGGAGTGGCCATGATGTCGGCCATGAGCGTCTTGCAGAACACGACGCTCCCCGCGCCAATCATCGCAATCTTCTTCTTACCCATATGTCTGTCCTTTCCTCGAAGCCGTGCGGAGCCTAGGCTGCCTGCCACTGTTCCCTCAGAAATCGAAGGCCTTCCGTGTAGACGACGTCCGTGCTCTCGTACAAGTCGCGCCAGATGCGCGTGGCAGCGGCAAAGGCCGGGATGACGCGGCCGAACGACTCGATGGTGAGCCAGTTGTCGTATCCGGTCGAGCGCAAGGCCGTGAAGATTCCCGGCCAGTCGTTGTGACCCCTGCCGGGCACCCCGCGGTGTGTCTCCGAGATGTGCACGTGGGTGATGATGTCACGGTGGCGGCGGATGCTAGCCACCGGATTGTCCTCCTCGATGTTGGCGTGGAAGGTATCGAACATGGCTTTGAAGTTCGGCATCCCGACTGCCGTCACGTGCTCCGCCACGCCGTCCATTGTCGTGAGAACGTACGCCTCGAACCTGTTGAGAAACTCCACGGCCAGCGTGATCCCAGCCCCGGCCGCGTACTCGGCGCATTTGCGCGCATGCTCTGCTGCCCGGGATTTTTCCTCAGCCGTGGGGCCGGTGCCGCTGAACACGGCGACGGGCTGGTAGAACGGGCCGCAGAGCAGCTTTGACTCCAGCGCCTTCGTGCAGTCGATGACGCGCTTCATGAAGTCCAGGGCGTTGTCCCGCAGCGCACGATCCGGGCTCACGGGGTTGTGCCTGTCGTCGGGCATGTTCGTCACCACGGTGCACTCAAGGCCGTTTCCCTTCAGGACGCCGAGCACCTTCCCGAAGTATTTCGGATCTCCTTCCAGGACCGGGATCTCCACCCCGTCGTAGCCGGCCTTCGCGAGCTTCTCGATGATCGGGAAATGCTCGTCTTTCACGTGAGACGTCCAGAGCAGCAGGTTGAAGCCTGTTTTCATGCGTGTCACCCCTTTCGGGACAGGTCGGATTCTGTCAGGCGGCGCGGGAAGTCCCTATCTGCCGCGACGATTGCTCACGTAGACGATTAAAAGGACGAACAGCACGATGCCGAACCCCAGCCACTTCCCGGCGTCGCCCCACCCGAGCGCGACGAGGAGGTTGGTCAGAGTCTGCAGGAACACGGCCCCCAGGATCACGCCGAGGTAGTTGCCGTCACCGCCCGACAGGGACACGCCGCCGACGACGGCCGCCGCTATGCTCGGCATGACGTAGTTGGAGCCCATGTCCTTGAACGCGATGCCCATGTTGCCGACGAGCAGCAGGCCGATGAGGCTCGCAAGGATGCCGCTGATCAGGAAAGCCACGCACCGCACCCGCTTCACGTTCACGCCGCTCAGGTACGCCGCGGTCTCGTTGGCGCCGGAGCCGTAGAGCTTGAGGCCCCATTTCGTGTTGTACATGATGACCATGACGATAGGCGTCACGATCAGCAGGATGAAAAGGATGTTCGGGAAAATGCCGCTCGACTTTGCCGCGATGATCTGGAGAACCGGCGAAGGCCGGCCCGTGATGTTCTTCCCGGCCGTGTAGACGTTGATGGCTCCCTGGAGGATATTCGACATGGCCAGCGTGACGACCAGGGGAGGAAGCTTGACGTACGCGGTCAGCACGCCGTTGATCAGTCCCACGACGATCCCGATGCCCAGCGCCACGAGCACAGCGATCCACAGGTGCTCATTCTGCCCGTCCATGATGCTGGCCGTGAGGACAGCCGTGATGGTTGCCGTGTATCCGACGGACAGGTCGAGCCCGCTGCCGCCCGCGGCAATGACGATCATCTGGCACAGGCCGAACAGGGCGATGAACGAGGCCAGTTTCACGGTGAGAAGGATCTGCGCCAGGCTGAGGAAATTGGAGACCGTGACCTGGCCAAGCACGAACAGGAAGAGGATCAGGAGAAAGGCGATGATCAGTCTCTTGTAGCGGTCGTAGACGCCGAGGACGGCGATCCCTGCTGCGTTCATCATGACAGTGTCACGCCGTCTCCTGCAATGATTCTTCTGTTGTAGAGCGTGTACGCCTGGGAGGCTGCGATCGCGACGATCACGATCACCCCGCCGACGAGCGTCTGGTACGCGTAGGAGATGTTGGCAAAGAAGATGATCTTGTTCACGAGGCTGAGGATCAGCGCTCCGACGAGGGCGAAGTAGACGCTGCCCCTGCCGCCCGTGAGCGCTATCCCGCCGACGACCGCCGCCGCGATGGCCCGCAGCGTGAGCGGGTCTCCCAACCGGGCATCGCCGGACTGGCTCTGCCCCACGAAGAACAGCGCCGCGAGGAACAGGAACACTGAGTTGATCATGCACGCGGCTGTCTGCACCCGTGCCGTATCGATGCCGCTTTCGTACGCGCTGTCGCTGTTGCTGCCGACCGCGTAGATGTAGCGGCCTATGCGCATGCGGGAGAGGAGGTACCAGAGCGCGCAGCCGATCAGGATGAGAAAAAGAGCCGGGGGGAAGATCGCGGTAAATGCCTTGAGCCCCTCCGAGACACCCTGCATGGAGCCGACGTTGTAGAACACGTAGAACCAGTCGACCGCTTCTCCCCCGGGCGTCGGCCGAAGGAAAAGGGCTGAGCCGAGCCACATGAAAGAGGTGGCAAAGGTGACGATGACGGGAGGGATGCGCAGGTAACCGATGCCGATGCCGTTGATCACGCCCATCATCAGGGCCACGGCAAGAGCGGCAAGCAGCGCCCAAACCCCGCTCACCGGGTCCGCCTTCTTCATGACCGTTGTCAGCACGCACGTGATCAGGGAGACGGCGGTCCCGGCGGAGAGATCGATCCCTCCCGAAATGATCACCACCGCCTGGCCCATTGTGACCAGGATGATGGGCGCGAAGGCGTTGATGTTCCGGACGACGGATTTCGTCTCGAAGAAGTTCTTTTGCAGAAGCGCGGTCACGA
The DNA here is from genome assembly GCA_035542615.1 of Spirochaetia bacterium. Taxonomy (GTDB): domain Bacteria; phylum Spirochaetota; class Spirochaetia; order SZUA-6; family Fen-1364; genus Fen-1364. The sequence goes on from DATKLB010000067.1 coordinate 4,713, forward strand.
TCAGCATCGCGACGAAAATGAGGAAGATGGAGAACTCGGGCTTGCTGATAGCCCGCCGGAGGGAGCTCGCGCGGCGGCTCATGAGGATGCCTCATGCGCGCTCCTGCTGACTCTCATGGAGGCGGCCACAATCGCGTCCTCGTTGATCTCCGATCCTTCGAGGGTTGCCACGATCTCCCCCTCGTACATGATCAGGAGCCTGTCGCAGTAGTCGACGAGCTCTTCGTTGTCGCTCGCGTACAGGATCACGCTCATCCTGCCCTCATGCACCTGGCGAAGGATGTAGTCGTACAGGTCTCTTTTTGCTCCGACGTCCACGCCCTTCGCTGGGTCAGCCAGGAGGAGCACGTTCGTCTCGAAGGTGAGCCATTTCCCGACGACGACTTTCTGCTGGTTCCCGCCCGACAGCGTTCTCACGGGAGCGTCCAGGCCCGAAGTCCTGATAGACAACGTGGAAACTATCGTGCGGCATTCTTCTGCATATCGATTGCGCGGCGTAAAGAGAGGTTGGCGGCTCAGGCCGAGCTTGGGAAAGACGATGTTCGTGAAAAGGGAGTGCTTCAGGAAAAGGCCTTCCTGCTCCCTGTTGCCGGGGACGAGGAGGAGACTGTTGCGGATTGCCGTCGATGGCCTGGTCAGCCGCACGGCGCGGCCGGCCACCTCGACGTCCCCAGTCGACCCCGGGTAGCTGCCAGCAAGGGCAAGGAGGAGCTCGCGCTGACCCTGGCCCGCAAGTCCCCCCACCCCCAGGATCTCGCCCTTCCTGAGCTCGAAAGAGACATCCTTCAACAATTCGCCGTAGCGCAGGTTCCTGATTCTCATGATCGGTTCACCCTGCGCGATCTGTCGACGCTTCCGGGCCCGCGCCTTCATTTCCTCCCCGGTGATGTGGCTCACGATCTTCGCCGCGTCTTTCCCGTCCCTGGCGAAGTCGATGTTCCCCACGTTCTCACCGTTTCGGAATATCGTGACATCGTCGCAGATCTCCAGGACTTCCCACAGCCGGTGCGAGGTAAAGACGATTGCCACGCCGCCGGCCACGAGCTTTCTCATCGTATCGAAGAGGCTCTTCACCTGCGCCTTCTCCAGCGCGGCGGTGGGCTCGTCGAGGATAAGGAGCTTCGGCTGAGCGAAGATCGCCTTGGCGATCTCCACGATCTGCATCTGGCCGGGCGCCAGCTCATAGATCGTCTTCCTGATGTCCAGCCCGGGCAGGAGCTGGTCAACGATCTGCCGTGCTCTTTCCTTGGCGCTCCGGTTGTCGAGGAAAGGGCCCCGGCTGTCTTCACCGCCCAGGACGATGTTCTGCCAGACCGTGAGATCGGCCACGAGGCTCAGGTTCTGGTAGACCATCGCGATCCCGTCCTGCCGGGCTTCGTTCGGGTTGCGGTAGTGCACCGGCTTCCCGTGCAGCCGGATCTCTCCGGCATCCGGCCGGTAGACGCCGGCAATGATCTTGGAGATCGTGCTCTTGCCGGAGCCGTTCGCTCCCAGGAGGCCGGTGATCCGCCCCTGCTCGCACTCGAGATTGCCGTTGGACAGGGCTACCACGCCTCCGAAGTTCTTCTTGACGCCTCGTGCTTCCAGAACCTTCACAGTGTTCGTCCGTTCTGACATGCGTCGGGAGGCGGATTTCGCGCCTCCCGACTTTCGTGCGCGAATCATGCGCGAGTCGAAACGGCTCCTACTGGAAGAGCGCGTCGACTTTGGCCTGCGGCATGACCTCGCTCAGGAGGTAATCGTCCGGCTTGTCCTTGAGCAGTTGCCAGCCCTCGTCGAAGTTCTTGTCCGTGATGAACATGCCGACCTTGTAGAAGTAGGTGTTGTTCTTCAGGACGCCGGGCTTGAACTGCTTGCCGTTATAGAGGCTCAGAGCCATGCGGAACCCGGTGCCACCTATCCCGGGGGGATTGGGCTGCGTGCAGGCCTTGAAGTTCGCTCCCTTGTCGCGGAGCTTCTTCCACTCCTTGAAGAACGCGGTCCCCGGGTCGCCGAACATGACCTTGGGCAGCTTGTTGGCGTCCAAGAAGGCGGACAGGACGCCGAAGGCCTCTCCGTCCTGAGTAATCACGCCGTCGATCCTCTGGCCCGACCCGATGATCTGCGTGGCGACTTCCTTGGCCTTGGTCTGGTCCCAGTACCCGGTGGTGTTGGCGATCAGCTTGATGTTGGGATACTTCGCCAGGACGTCGGATGTCGCTTTGATGCGGTCATTGTTGGCGGGATGGCCGTCCAGACCGTAGATCTGGATCATGTTTCCGCTCTTCAGCGTGGAGGCGATCCACTCGACGTTCTTCAGGTTCCAGGCGTAATGATCCAGCGTGACGTTCACCACGTTGGGGGCGGTCACCGTCGCGTCGAATGCCAGCACCAGGATGCCCGCGTCCTGCGCCTCCTTGATGACTCCGTTGAGCGCATCAGGGGAGTTTGGGTTGAGCATGATGATGTCGACGCCCTGGGAAATGAAGTCTCGGATGATGTTCGCCTGCTCGGTCGCGTCACCGTTCTGGACGTTGTTGACCAGCTTGTAGTCCTTGATCTTCCCCGAGGCCTTGTATTCCTTGCCGACCTGGTTCAGCGCGTCGATCATGATGTTCCGCCAGGACGTTCCGGACGAGCCGGTGGAGATACCGACGACCGGCGGCTTCTTCATCTGCGCGCTGAGGGCCATCGAGAAAACGAGGAAGAGAGCCGCGACGATGCAGAGAAGCTTTACTATCTTGCTCTTCATACAGGTTCCTCCTTCCTGCCTGTGAAAAATGTCACGGTGTGCCGTGACGGCTTCGAAAAGCCCCGTGAGGTTGCCCCACCTCATGACCTCCCGTCTGCCTCCTTTCCTCCGGCTCAGAGCTGGACCTCCGTGGGAAGATTTGAGACAACCGCGGAGTTCGCATTGAGCTGCAGGTCCCCGTCCAGGGTCAATCCGATACCGGCCCCGTCGGTGACCGCCCCGCGGAGATTCCTGACCTTCCTGGCATCCCCGATCCTGCCCGCTATGAGCCCCGCCGCGAGATACCGCCGGTAGAGAGAGTCGTCCGCCTGCACGGTGGCCAGGACGACGTTGTCCACCTTCAGAGTCGAGCGCCGGAAGGTGTTGTCGACGAGAGTGACCTCACCATCCGATGCGATCGACAGTACCGTGGAGCTGGGTATGATTGTCACGGGGTGAGCAAACGTCCTGCCCGTGAGACCTTCTCCGTTGCCGCCCTTGAATCTCTTGTCCATGACATCCTTGTTGCAGGGCTCCAGCCAGGACGCGAACGCCCGGTTCTCCGTGACGATATACACCTTTTTCCCGTCCACGCCAAGCTTTTCCGCGGCGTCGGCGGCCCCGAAGTGATCTCCCCAGATGAGGACCGTGTCACCCACCTCCACGGGCTCCGGTTTTCCCTCCTTGGGGTAGTACTCGCATTTCTTCAGGGCGCAGCGGAGGACATCCTCAAAGGTGCAGACCCGCTTGGATTCTATACCCGGGATGCCGGGTCGCACAATCGAGCCACCGACGGCCACCAGGACCGCGTCGTAGCCGGACAATTCTGAGGGCTCCGGCACGTGGCCATAGCGCACCTCCACCCCCATCTTCGCGATCTGCTGGCGGATCCAGTCCGCGTACCATCGCATCTTGTTCTTCCCGCTCACCGTGCAGCACAGGAGGACTGCGCCGCCGAGCTCGTTGGTCTTCTCGAAGATCGTGACTCTGTGACCGCGAAGGGTGGCGATGCGCGCGGCTTCCATCCCCGCGGGGCCGCCTCCCACGATCGCGACCGAGAGCTCGCGTGATGCTCGGGAGATGTGGAGGAATCTCTCATCGCCAACAGCGGGGTTGATGGCGCAGCGCATATGCCGCTTGATCATGAGAGATTCCTGCCAGCATCCCACCAAGCAGGAGATGCACTTGCGGATCTCCTCCTTCTTGCCGCTGCGCGCCTTGTCTCCCCAGTAGGGGTCAGCGATGAGCTGCCGGGAGAGTCCGACCATATCGGCCTGGCCGCGAGCAATGATGCGTTCGCAGTAGTCAGGGTCGCGCAGCGTGTGGCTCGTGATGACGGGTATGGTCACGTGCTTCTTGATTTCTTCGGATGTGTAGGTATTCCAGCCCTGGGGATAGTACATGGGGTCCATCGTTGGCCCGGGAAGCTCGAAGATCCCTGCGCTCACGTCCAGAAAAGCAACGCCGTGCTCCTCGAAGAGCTTTGCGACCTTGACGCTTTCCTCCAGGTGCCGGCCTCCCTCGATGAACTCCTCGGCGGAATAGCGGATCCCGATTGGAAAGTCCCTGCCGCACTTGAACTTGATGCTTTCGATGATCTCCAGCGGGAAGCGCATGCGGCCCAGGAAGCTGCCGCCGAAGCGGTCGTTGCGCTTGTTGACGTAGGGGCTCATGAACTGGGAGATGAGGTAGCCATGAGCACCGTGCAGCTCCACCGAGTCGAAGCCGGCCTGCTGGACTCTCCACGCTCCCTCGGCGAACTTCTCCACTAGGTCGTAGATCTCCTCGATCGTCATGGCACGGATCGACTTGCCATGGGCGTGACCCTGGGCATAGACGACCTCGTGGCCCGCCGAGCCGGGAATATCGACCACCATGTCCGAGGCGGAGATGAGGTCCTTGCGCGGCCAGGCCGCCTGGCGACCCGGGTGCTGGATCTGGACGGATGTCATGGCCCCGTGGCGATGCATGGCCTCCGCCAGCTCGGCGAGCCCCATGATCATGGGATCTTCGTCGACGGCGATGCAGCCCACCGTGGGCCGTCCCGTCTTCCTGTCCGGGGTGGATGCGCCGACGATGATGAATCCGCACCCGCCCTTCGCGATCTCCTCGTGATAGGTGATGACCCTCTGGTTGACCGAGCCGTCGGCATTTGCGGAAGAGATGTCCGTTGGCACGTGACAGATCCGGTTGGGCGCTTCGAAGTTGCCGATGCGGATCGCGGAAAACAGATTCGGATACTGGGCGGACTGTTTCATGCGGTGCTCCTGGTGTGGCGCTCGACCGTGATCTCAGGGACGCCGACGGCGTCCGTCCTTCCCTGCGGCTTCTTCATGCCCGACGGACCGGTCCGCCGCGTTGGCTTTCATCTGCGCCTCAATGGAGCTCACGAGGTGGTCCGCGTGCTGGGTGAGAAGTACGGCCGCGTGCTCGGCATCCTTCGCCCCGATGGCCGCCATGATGCCCTCGTGCTCCCGCGCCAGCAAAGAAGGATCCACGCTCCTGAGGTAGTCCATAATGAACCGGGTGCGCACCTCGAAGGCGAGCGAGTCCCACAGGTTCAGAAGGATCTGGTTCCCGGATGCCTTCACGATGGTGCGGTGGAAGAGCTGGTTCTGCTCCTGGTAGACAACGAAATCTCTGCGCGAGGCTGAAGCGAGCATGCCCTGGATGTACCGTGCCAGCTCGGCGATGCGCTCGTAGAGCCCCGGCCCGGCCAGTCGACTGGCAAGAGCTTCCAGCGCAGCCTTGACCTTCAACGCGTCCGCCGTCTCGGCCATGCTCACTTCGCGGACACGAGCACCGAAGTGCACGACATATTCCAGGATACGGCGCGCCACAAGGTCTCGGATCGCTTCGCGGACCGGAATCGTGCTGACCCCCAGATCTTCGGCGATCCTCGCCTCGATGACCCGGTCTCCGGGAGCAAACTTGCCGGTCGCGATGTTCTCCAAGATGTGATTTCGGACCTGTTCGCTCAGGGAAGAGCGCTTTGCGGCGCTCACGCCATTTGATGCCACAGCGCCTGCTATATTATATATGATATATGATTTTGTCAATTCTTTTTGCGCCGTGAACGCCACTATTTTTGCGCCGGCGGCGCGTAGTATTTTGCTAGAGCCATGAGGGACATCATCAATGAGGTTCAGCGCTGGCTCGACTCAGGAGACGAGCGGGTCAGACTTGCAACGGTCATCAGGACATTCAATTCCGCTCCGCGCGCGGCAGGCGCAAAGATGGCCATCAACTCCAGCGGGAAGATCGCAGGCTCGCTCAGCGGCGGGTGCGTGGAGGCCTCTGTCATCGAAGAGGCAGCCGGGATGAGCGCGGGCAGCGAACCGAAGGTGCTGCACTTCGAGGCATCGGACGAACGCGCGTGGTCGGTCGGTCTTCCCTGTGGAGGCGCCATCGACGTGCTGCTGGAGCCCCTTGACCGGGATAACTTCCAGTTTCTGCGGGAAGCCCTGCAGAAAGACGAGCCCGCATCATCCTTGACGGTCATCAAGGGCTCCCCGGAGGTGCTCGGGAAGAAGGCCGCATGGTCTCAGACAGTGAAGCCGCACGGAACGCTGCCGCAGCAACTGGCCCAGCGGCTGGCAGACAGGTGCGAGAGTCTCCACAGCGCGGGAACCGTCAGCGTTGATCAGGGTATCGAGGCGTTTGTCGAGATCTTTCCCCCCCCGACCACGCTCGTCATCGTGGGCGGCGTTCACATCGCGGTTGCTCTGGTCAGGCTCGCGAAGATCGTCGGTTTCAGGACTGTGGTCATCGACCCCCGCGGGACCTTCGGTGACGGTGATCGCTTCCCGGGCGTGGATCGCCTTGTGCGGCTCTGGCCCGAGGAGGCATACTCGACGGCGACGCTCACGCAGGCGACTGCTGTGGCCGTGTTGACGCACGATCCGAAAATCGATGACCCTGCCCTCGCCGGCGCCCTCAAGAGCCCGGCATTTTACGTGGGCGCTTTGGGGAGCGCGCGGTCCCAGGAGAGCCGGCGTCAAAGACTTCGGCAGCTGGGTTTCCCCGACGCCGATCTTGCGCGTATTCGTGGTCCCATCGGGCTGGACATCGGGGCGGCAAATCCAGAAGAGATTGCTCTTGCGATCCTCTCGGAGATCGTTGCCACCTCACGGCAGGGCGCCGCCCGGCCGCGCACGACTGGATAGCCTCGCCCTGCAAAATCATTGACAAACGAATCAGGTCAGGCGAAGATTGGTCACTGACCTTACACTCCACGGAAAACACGGAAAGGGGACGCATATGGCGGACGCTGTTCTGGCCCAATTCCTGGGAAGCAAGGATTTTCCCGTCGAGTGGGACAACGAGCGTGACAAGGAGCTGTTCTGGTTCTTCGACGACAACCATATTCCCAACCCCGTCTCTCCCATGTACTTCAGTCTCCACGGGTGGTGGGGCCCGACCTGTGAATACATGTACCGCCGTTTCGACGTCGACTCCGGTGTCCAGTGGCTCGCGCGCCGGATCAACGGATACGTATACACGGCGGTCGTTCCCCGGCCGTCCAGGGACGCCAGGGAGGTCGTTCACTACAACCGCTGGATCATGCCGACGTACGCTGGAAACTTCCTCGGCTGGTGGCAGGAGCGCTTCCTGCCGGAGGTGAAGCACAATTTCCAGTACCTCGACACCTTCGACACGGAATCTGCCACGCTCCAGGAGCTCATGATTTTCCTGGAAGAGGCCATCGACATCCAGGAGCGTCACTTCCGGCTGCACTGGATCCTCAACTTCGCGCAGTTCCAGGCTTCCCTGGACTTCGGCGCCGTGGTGAAGGAGCTGATTGGCGACGTGGATCCCGATCTCCTGGGCAAGGTCAATGTGTCGAAGGCGGACAGGAACTGGGACAGCCTGCGTGCGCTGTGGCGCCTGAAGGAGGACGCAAAGGCCGACACGACACTCGCATCCGCATTCCAGAGCGGTCAGTCATCGGACGCCATCCGTGCTGAGCTGGAAAAGACCACGGCAGGGCGCGCATTCCTGGAGAAAATCAAGGCGTACGCGGCTGAGTTCGGCTACAAGGCGATGTACACCCACGAGTACACGGGAAAGCTCAACGTCGAAGACATTACGCCGATCATCGGAGAGATCAAGGGATACTACGCCTCCAACTTCGATTACGACTCGGTCTATGGGAAGTGCATCACGGAGCAGGCCGGCGCAATCGACTATCTTCGAGGGAAGCTTGCAAGCCGATCGGAGTCGGACAGAAAACGCTTCGAAGAGGCGCTGCGCCTGAACCTCGGGATGCTGCCGCTCACCGCCGACCACCACTTCTATTTCGACCAGGGAACCTACGCCCGCCTGCGGCTCGTGCTTCTTGCGGTGGGAAGGAAGATGGTCCGGGAAGGTCTCCTGGATGCGGCAGATGACATCATGCTGCTGGAGTACGAGCAGCTTCGCAGGTACGTGGGGAATCCCAAGGGCTATGACGGAAAGCGGATCATCGCGGAGGCGCGGGACGCCATGGCGCGCGCGAAAAAGATCACGCCACGGGACTGGGTCGGAACGGTCACGAAGCAGAACATGTATGAAGAGCCGTATCACACGCTGTGGGGCTACCCCGAGAAGTTCGAGCGCGAGCAGAAGGCCCAGAAGACCCGGGGAGAGATCCGCGGTCTGCCTGCGTCAGCGGGAGTGATCGAAGGAACTGCGCGCGTCGTTCACAGCCCGGCCGAGTTCAACGAGGTGCAGCGCGGAGAGATCCTTGTGTGCGTGATGACAAACCCTGCCTGGGTCGTCGTCTTCAGCAAGATCGCCGGGCTGGTCACCGATGCCGGCGGGGCGCTCTCGCACTCCGCGGTCGTCGCACGCGAGTTCATGATACCTGCCGTCGTCGGAACAACCTCGGCAACCAAGGAGATCAGGACCGGGGACACCATCAAGGTTGACGGCAACCGGGGGGTCGTGGAGATTCGCTAGCCTGTCTGGCCCGGGCGGCCGCGGGCCCTCCCGCGGCTACTGGCACGCGGTCACACCACCGTCTGCAAAGACGATCTGGCCAGTGATGAAGCTGGAGGCCGGTGCGGCAAGGTAAATGGCAAGTCCTGCAAGGTCGATCGGATCTGCCACCCGGCCGAGGGGGATGCGCGCGATCAGCGGGTTGTAGAAGGCCGGGTCGTTCAGGTATTTGGCCACGAGGTCGGTCCGGGTGAACGTGGGCGCGATTCCGTTCACATTGATATGATGCTTCGCCCACTCGGAGGCCAGCTGGCGGATCATCATGTTCATAGCGCCTCGGCTGGAGCAGTAGCTTACGTACCCCCTGCCCTGGAGCCCCAACTGACTCCTGACAGAGCTGACGTGGATATGCCTTCCGCCCCCATGGCCGATCTGACCCTTCGCGACCGCTTGCGACAGGAAGAATGCGGTCTTGACGCTGCCGTTGAAGATTTTGTCCCAGTCCTCCTCGCGGTAGTCTTCAGCGGGTGCCTCAATGTGGCTGCCGATGCAGTTCACCAGGATATCGATCCTGCCCTGATCCGCGCGAACGCCTTCCACCGTCCTGCGGACCGCCTCCATGGAATCAGCGCTGAGGGCAACGCCATAGGCCTTTCCGCCCGCATCCCGGATCCTGCCCGCGATCTTCTCTGCCTTTTCCGCGGTGCGGCTCGTGAGAACGACCGTGCACCCGTACGCCGCGAATCCCTCCGAGACAGCTTGTCCGATCCCACCGGCCCCCCCAGCCACGAGTGCGGTCGATCCGGTCAGGTCAAAGAGCTTTTCGTACTTTGCAAGGAGCTGTTCCATCTGTTTCATCCCTTCATGACAGGCATCTTCGCTGTGAGCTGGTCGTAGAGCGCGACGATGTTGTTGCTTGTCACCGAGTCCGCCATGTACTCCTGCCCGATGTCGACGGGGAACCGGTCCATGAAACTGATCCTCTTCAGGCATTCTTCCTTGCTCCAGCCCTTCCCCACCGCAACCGCCACCGCCGTGACCCATTCCATCAGGAAAGCGCGCTGCACGTAGATCTCCTGCTTGGTGCAGACCGGGCCGTGGCCCGGTACGATCTTGTCAACGTCAACCTCAAGAAGCCTCTCCAGGGCCGCGATCCACTGGTTGACGTTCGAGGTGTACAGCCATGTCTGGCAGTGATTGAAGATCGTGTCACCGCAGAAGATCACGCGCTCCTCCGGAATGACCACGGCGAGCTGCCCTGGGGTGTGCCCGGGGGTGTGCAGGAGCTGGAAGGTGTGCCCTCCCACCCGGAGTGTGGTATCTCCGCCGATGACAATGGTGGGCCTGTTAGGCTTTGCGAAGTACGCCTTTGAGTCCGGGAAGATCTCCGCCCCTTGCGGATCATCGGTCGGGATGGCCTCCTTCGCATACTCGTAGGGGTTGATCTGAGGCGTCACCACCATGAAGTTGTTGACCGTTTCCCGGTGGGCCACGATCTTCTCCGCCGAGTCGAAGTAGTAGTTGCCGAAGATGTGGTCCACGTGGTGCTCGGTGTTGATGAGGTAACGGATGGGACCATGGGCTTCCGCTTCCTTTCGCATCTTCACCGCATGGGTGGGAAGCTGCGGCGTGTCGATCACGACCACCCCATCCGACGTCACGACGTACCCGGGGTTGCATCCGCGGATCTTCGTTTCAGCGAAAACGTTTTTCGTCACCTGCTCCATGGTAGTTCCCCCTCTTACGCGCGGTCGATCAGCTTCTCCACTTCGTCGAAGAGCACCTGCGGCGTGCGCGCCCGGACCATGAAATACGGGCGGCCCGCCGTGAACCGGCTGCAGAATGCGCCCCGGGCGGCGCGCCGGGCTTCGGTGTCGATGATGGGCATGACGATGCCGTTCTCCGACAGAAGCTGGTTCAGGCCGAAGTAGTTCATCAGCGAATGGAAGGTCTGGTACTCGCGCTCAAACTGTATCATGGCCGAGACCTTCGTATCGAAATGCCCGTCGATTCCGGGCATGATCACAAGATCGATATTCGAGGGCGCCGTGTACGGAACATACGGCGGATCCTTGTCGAAAAACTTGGAAACCCCTTCATCCTGGCTGGGGAGATCCGAGCGCTCCGTCCCCTTTGCGCGCTGGCGCAGGTACACGGTCTTTGAGCCCATGACAGCGGTGCCTTTTTCATCCGTGACCGTCGTCTCCGTGGAGACCAGGAGCCCGCCGCGCCGGCATCCCTCGATCTGGCTCATCGTCTTGCCGTGATTCGACTCACCGCCTAGAAACAGGATGGTGCGGTCGCGGTAGCGCACCGCGGAGGAGTGAAACGGGTGCAGGCCCGCTTCTTCCATCTGAAAGGCAAGCATGCTGACGACGATTTTGTTGAGCTCTCCCTGCGACCAGTCCCCGCTCAGGTGCAGGGTCTCGTTGGCATAGGAAACAGCCTTTTGCTTTTTTCCGGCGTCCCAGACCATATCGGGCCGGGTCTTGGCCGCGGCCGCACGCATGGTCACCGCCGCAAGCCGGTAGTTGAGGAACGTAGTGTCGTCAAGGATGCTCTCCCGTCCCCCGGCCCCGCTCATGTCGACCCGAAGAACGCCGGCCCCGCTTTCGAACTCCTGAGACAAAGTCTTCGTGCTCACGCTTTCAGCCCCTTGATCTTCCTGCTCTGCAGCAGGTACAGCGTCGCCTTTTCGTACGCCCACTCGATGTCCTGGGGGAACTGGAACACATTCTCGATCTCCCCGCCCCGGGCTGCAAGCTCCCGGAGCTGGCTGTCGCTCAACGTCGCTGCCTCGCTCAGCTCGGAGGGGACGTCGTATTTCTTCCGCCCGACGCCTTTCTCTTTGTCCAGGGTCACCATGATGGTTTTTTTCTGGATTCTCTTCTCCTTGATCGCAGGCGGAGAGCCTTTCCCCAGCACGAAATAGTCGTTGATCGATTCTCCCGAGACAAGCGACTCTCCCAGTCCCCAGTTTGCCTCGATGACGATTTCCTCGCGGGAGCCGGTGATCGGGTTGGCGGTAAACATGACACCGGCGACATCCGCGTTCACCATCTTCTGCACGAGCGGCGCAATGATGCCCTTCCCGTGATCGATCCCCATCTGGTGCCGCCGCATTGCCGCCCTGGCGGTCCACAGCGACGCCCAGCACTTTCTGATGTACTCCACGATCTGGGCTTCACCTTTGAGGAAATGAAAGGTGTCCATCATCCCGGGGAACGAGGAGACGCTGCTGTCGCGAACGGCGACCGAGGAGCGCACCGCAACGAATGGCTCTCCTGCGGATGGGCCGCGCAGACCATCGATGCCCTGGCGGATCTCGGCTTCCAGGTCCCGGGGGATCCGGGCCGAGCTGATCAGCTCCCTGATACGGGCGGTCTTTTCCTCCATCCCGTCGTAGTCGTCATAGTCGAGGGTCGATGAGATCTCGAGGATCTTCGGCATCGCGTTGTTGGAGTCTATCACGTGGTCCAGGGACCGGGCCGTCACGCAGAAAGCGGGAGGGACGTTGAAGCCGTTGCGGGCGAGCTCTCCCAGGTTCGCGGCCTTGCCTCCGGTTTCCTGGAAGTCTTCCTTTGTCATGTCGCGCAGATTTTTCACGTAGCTCGGCACTGGGGTACTCTCCTTTGCGCGGGGAAGCCCTGGACCCGGTTCTATATCAGACAAAGCAAAAACACGTCAAGCAGGACGCCGTGTGGCGAGCGCTCGTTTGATGCGCGATCATCGGGGCCGCATGTGCTGTCGACACGCGGGACGTCGTGATATAGTCTGTGGCCGTCAATGGAGACCCTGCAGACATCATCGCTCACGAGATTTATCTACGCGCGTCCGGGCACGCTCGATGAAGCGTTCCAGCTCCTGGAGGACCACGGCCCTCAGGCGTGCCTGCTTGCCGGTGGCACGGACCTGATCGTCCAGCTGCGGGCCCGAAAGCTGACGCCCCGCATCGTCATCGACCTGAAAAAGATCGATTCCCTGCGGCGTGATATCACGGAGACGCAGTCCCTGCTACGGATTGGCGCTCTCACGCTCCTGTCGAACATCATCGACGACCCGCGGGTCAACAGGCATTTCCCGGTGCTCGCCCAGGCGGCCGCCACCGTCGGCTCGGTCCAGATTCGTAACCGCGCAACACTCCCGGGAAACATCTGCAACGCGTCACCCGCAGCAGACACCGTGCCGGCGCTCCTGGTGCATCAGGCAATCGTCAATCTCAGCAGCAGGACCGCGGAGCGTGCCGTGCCACTGAAGGATTTCTTCGTCGGCCCGGGGAAGACGGTGCGCCGCGCCGGGGAGATCGTTTCCTCCATCGATCTGCCGGTGCCTGAAGAGCGCGTCGCGGCTTCCTTTGCACGACTTACGCGACGGCGCGGGGTGGACCTTGCCTCCATCAACGTCTGCTGCCTGGTCAGCGCAGCGGGGCTCATCCGGTTTGCATTCGGAGCGGTCGGACCGCGTCCCATTCTCGTCGAAGATGGGAGCGGCAGGCTGGCGGATCCGGCAATGGACGCACGGGAGAAAGAAAGGCTCCTCCTCGGCCTCCTCGAGCAGACAAGCCCGATCTCGGATGTCCGGGCAGGCAAGGAGTACCGTTCAGCGATGCTCCTTGTCCTGAGCCTCAGGGTCCTGCAGGAAGCGCTGGACATCTTGCGCGCCCAACGGAGAGAATGACCCCATGCCGGCGCGCACTGTCTCTGTCACCATGACCGTGAACGGGAGGGTCCGCACTCTCGAAGTGCAGCCGCACCATACGCTGTTGCAGTGCCTGCGCGAGCAGCTCGAGCTCACGGGAACAAAGGAGTGCTGCTCGATGGGAGAGTGCGGAGCCTGCACCGTCATCGTGGACGGCCGCTCGGTCAACTCGTGCCTCATGCTCGCCGCCGAAGCCGACGGTTGCACGGTCACGACGATCGAGGGGCTTGCGCAGGACGGCCGGCTGAACGCGCTGCAGGAATCCTTTCTCGAGGCCGGGGCCGTGCAATGCGGGTTCTGCATCCCCGGGATGGTCATGGCCGCGCAGGACTTGTTGAATCATAATCCCCACCCCACCGTAGAGCAGATCAAGGAAGGGCTGGCCGGCAACCTGTGCCGCTGCGGCGGATATGCGAGGATCATCGAGGCCGTGCACGCAGCCTCCCGGGGGAAAATGGAATGAGCGCTGAATGGATCGGCAAGTCTCCGCGGCGGGTCGGAGGCTTCGAGAGGGTCACTGGCGCCCAGCAGTTCCTGGCAGACATCAGGTTGGACGGGACGCTTTCCGTGAGGCTGGTTCACGTGGACTGCGGGCACGCGAAGATCATTGAGGTCGACACCTCGGAAGCGGCGAAGGTGCCGGGGGTCCACCGCGTTCTGACTGCCGCGGACCTACCGCAGCCAGTGCCGCGCTTCGGACCGACGTTCCAGGACCGGCCTGTGATCGCCGTGGATGAAGCGAAGTTCTTCGGCGAGCCGGTGGCGGCAGTGGCAGCGGAAACCGATGATGCGGCGCAGGAGGCCGCCGCCCAGGTCCGCGTGCGCTACGAGGAACTGCGCGGGGTCTACACCATCGATGACGCGCTGGACTCCGGCGCTCCCCTCGTGCAGGATCCCTCACTTCGCCCGAAGGACCCGTTGAGGAACACCAACACGCTTGAAGAGCTGAAGTTCGGCTGGGGAGATGTTGAAAAGGCCCACGCGGATGTCGTCGTCGAGGACACGTACACCTTTCCCATGGTGACTCACTTCGCGATCGAGCCGTACGCGTTCATGGCTGCGCCTGACGGTGACGGCATCAGGGTCTGGAGCCCCATCCAGCACCCGTTCATCCTGCAGCGCATCATTGCGGATGTCCTGGAACTTCCTCTCGCGAAGGTGAGGATCTTCGCGCCGGATCCCGGTGGAGGGTTCGGCGGGAAGGGCTACCCGAAGTTCGAGCCGCTCCTGGCATTTCTCGCGCTGAAAACGGGACGGCCCGTTCGGCTGGTCCTGACGCTGGAGGAATCATTCCAGGCCGGCAGGCGTATGGCGAACCGGGTCCGCGTGCGCTCGGGCTTCTTGCGCAACGGGTCTATTGTCTTTCACGACATTATGGCGGACTGCATGATCGGCGCATACGTCGACATTGCGGCTCGCGTGGTGGAGAAGGCGAGCTACACCGCCTGCGGCCCGTACCGCGTCCCCAACGCGCGGATTCTCTCCCGGGCGCTTCTCTCGCACACCACTCCCTCAACGGCGTTCCGGGGCTTCGGCGTGCCGCAGATGTCCTGGGCGGTGGAGTCGCAGCTTGATGAGGCAGCGCGGAAGCTGGGGATCGACAGGGTAGAGATCAGGCTGCGTAACCTTCCCCGCAAGGGAGAGGTGTTCATCCCCGGCGACCTGCCCTGCGACGGCAACTGGGATGAGGCTCTGCGAAAGGCCGCTGCCGCGGTGGACTGGGGCTCCCCGCTTGCCCGCGGTCGCGGCCGCGGCATCGCGCTGGGCCTGAAGATCTCCGCGACGTACGCCGCATCCTACGTGGTCCTCCGCCTGCACTACGATGGCAGCGCCACCCTGATGACGGGAACCTCGGACATGGGACAGGGGGCGCGGACCGTCTTCTCCCAGATCGTTGCTCACGAGATGGGCATCCCGCTCTCCCAGGTCGCGGTCGTGATGGGGGATACTGCCGTGGTTCCGTACGACACCTCCACCTCGGCAAGCCGTTCGACGGTCATCATGGGGACCGCGGTCTTTCGCGCCTGCCAGGAGCTGAAAGCGCAGATCCGGCGGCTTGCGGCGGACACCCTGTCAGCGAGTGAGAACGAGGTCGTCGTGGATCGCGGCGTCATCCACGGACCGAAGGGGGATCTCACCTTTCTCGCATTCCTCCGCGATTTCCTGGGGTCGACCCGCGGAGAGCTGATCGCGGTCGGTCAGGAAGTGAAAAAGAAGACCTGGAAGCACCCGCTTGCGGGCACGACCGTGTTCTACGAGCTTTCCTGCACCGCTGCCGAGGTCGAAGTGGACACGGGCACAGGGATGATCCTCATTCACACGTTTGCAACCGTCGGTGACGTCGGCAAAGCGCTGAACCCCCAGCACGTCGAAATGCAGGATGGCGGGGCCGCGGTCATGGGTCTGGGACACACGCTTATGGAGCACCTGATCCTGGACGCTTCGGGCCGGATCCGAAACCTCGGGGCCCTCGACTACCGCATTCCCACGATCAAGGATCTTCCCCTCCAGATGCATTCGCTGGCAATCGAGAACGAGGACGGCCCCGGCCCGTACGGCTCGAAGGGGACCGGTGAAGGTGGGCTTCTCGCGACGTCCCCGGCCGTCGGGTCAGCCGTGCAGGAGGCAACCGGGGTGAAGATCCGCGACCTCCCGCTCACTCCGGAGAGGATCTGGCAGGGGCTTCAGGATCACGTGCGCGGTCGTTGAGCGCGCTCAGAACTCGACACACCTGCGGATATCAGCCTGCGCCGATGTCATGGAGATGGAAAGCGCGAGGCGGTCTTCCCTGCCCACATCCGCACGCGGCTGAGGCGCGTCACCCGACGATCGTCCACGGGAAGCTGCAGAGAGCGTGCGGTTTCCTCGTCCGCCTCCTCCACCGCGAGCACCATGACCCGCGAGCTGGGCGAAAGACCCATCTGCTCCATCTCGCTCGTGAAGCTGTAGACCTGGGCGATATTGCGCCGCTGCAGGAAGTTGTCCCGGACCAGCGTGTCGATTGCCTGGCGGACGGTGATCCGGCTCACCCGGTAGGTTTGCCCGAGGGCGGATTCCGTCGGGATGTCGCGAAGGATCCGCGCGAGCTGGATGTACTTCGGAACTCCTTCGCCGTCGCCGGCTGCCTGCATGCCGCTATCGAGCCACGAACTGCCTCATGTATCGTCCGCTCAACACGAGAGCAGCCTTTCTGCTTTCGAGGCCGTCTTCGAAGGAGCGATCTTCCACCTCGATGCATGCTCCGCCCGCAAACCCGACATCCGTCAGCGCCGAAATGAACTTCCCCCACTGGACGTCACCCAGCCCGGGCAGCTTCGGCGCGTGGAACTCCAGCGGTGTGGCGAGGATGCCGACCTCGTCAAGCTTGTCCCTGCGGATTTTCGCGTCTTTCACGTGGACGTGGAAGATCCGGTCGGCGAACTCGTAGATAGGCTTCACATAATCGATCTGTTGCCACACGAGGTGAGACGGATCCAGATTCAGACCGAAGCTCGGTGACGGGATCTCCTTGAACATCCGGCGCCAGACGGCGGGCGCAATGGCCATGTTTTTTCCGCCCGGCCACTCGTCCCCGGTGAAGAGCATGGGGCAGTTCTCGATGCCGATCTTTACCTTCTGCCGCTCGGCAAAGCTGACGATGTCGGGCCAGACCGCGGCGAACTTCCGGAAGTTCTCCTCCAGCGTCTTTGCGGGATCCCGGCCGATGAAGGTGTTGACCACGCCGACCTCCAGCAGGGCCGCCGCGCCGATGACCTTCTTCAGGTGCTCGCGGAAGTACGCTGCTGACTTCTCGTCCGGGTCGAGAGGGTTGGGATAGTATCCCAGGCCTGAGATCGAGACCTTCTTCTGCGCCAGCAGTTTCTTCACGGCGGACGCCTCTGAGGCCCCGAATGAATCGACGTCGATGTGCGTGACTCCCGCGTATCGCCGCTCCGCCTTCCCGTGCGGCCAGCACATCAGCTCGACGCAGGAAAAGTCCTGCTCCGCCGCAAAGCCGATCACTTCCTGGAGGCTCATGTCGGGAAGGATGGCGCTCACGAAACCCAGCTTCATCATGGCAATCTCCTTTGCACCGCGCGTGCCGGTCGCGCCCGCTACACCTTCACCCAGGCGCCCTTGTCCTTGCTTTCCAGGATCCTCTCGCAGAGAACGAGCTCCCGCAGGCCATCCTCGAATGTCGGAAAGGTCGGGTTTCCCTTCGCTCCCGACGCAATGTACCCGTAGATCTCCCGGAACATCTGTTTCGACGTGTCCGGGAACCCTTCGTTGTGGCCGCCGGGGAAGCCGATCAGCGGGCGCACCTCGGGGTACACCAGTGAGGGGTCCTTCATCATCACTTCGTTTGCGGCGTCACGTCTGCCGACCCAGAGAGCGTTGGGAGTCTCGGACTCCCACGCGACTGCCCTGCGCGACCCGTCGATCTCGAACGTGATCCGGTTCTTGCGTCCCGCGGAGACCTGGCTGACGGTGAATACACCATGCGCCCCGTTGGAAAAGTGCAGGAGCACCGACGCATAGTCCTCCGTGTCGATCTGTATCTCGGTGTAGTCCTCGGGGGTCAGGACCTTGCCCGCGTACGTCTCCAGCGGCTTGCGCGGCTTCTGGCGCTCTCCGTGGAACGTCGCGAAATCCGCCAGCACCTCCGTGATGCGAAGCCCGGTGATATGCTCGACCAGGTCCATCCAGTGGGAGCCGATGTCCGCCACTGCCCGCGACTTTCCCGAGAGCTTCGGCTCCAGCCTCCAGTTGTAGTCCGTGGGATAGAAAAGCCAATCCTGGAGGTAGCTGCCGTGCACGGAAAAGATCTCGCCCACGTCCCCTTTCTGAACCATGAGCCGGGCCTGCCGCATCAAGGGGTAGTACCGGACGTTGAAGTGCACGGCGTTCACGAGTCCCTTTCTTGCGGCCAGCTCGACCAGCTCGGCGGCCTCCCGGGCCTCGGTGGCTAGGGGCTTCTCGCAGACAACGTGCTTTCCGGCCAGGAGCGCCTGCTTCGACATCTCGAAGTGCAGGTTGTTCGGCGTGCAGACATGCACGACCTGGACCTCATGATCTGAAACGAGCCGGCGCCAGTCGCCGTACCCCCGGGAGACTCCCAGGGCCTTGGCCTTCGATGCGGCGGCCGCATCATTGCCGGCCGCGATTGCCACCACCTCGATGTCCGGCAGCCTGCGCAGCGCCTCGATGTGCGCCGGGCCGATGAACCCGATTCCAATGACGCCGACGGGCACCCGGGTCATGGGCTTGCGCTCCTCCGCATGGCTTCTTCCATGATAGCCTCGGTCCGGGTAGCGCCGAAGCGCGTGGCCCCGGTTTCCCTCACCTTCAGCGCCGTGTCGAGATCGCGCACTCCCCCGGCCGCCTTCACCTGCACCCGGGGGGATACCGCCTTCCTCATGAGGATGAGGTCCTCGATCGTTGCGCCCCCCCTGGCAAAGCCTGTCGACGTCTTGACGAAGTCCGCCCCGGCCTCCTCGCAGAGGACGCAGCCTTTGCGCTTCAGCTCATCGCTCAGGTAGCAGTTCTCGAGGATGACCTTAACGAGAACCCCTCTCTTGTGCGCGGCATCCACGACTGCCTTCACGTCGGATCGTACGTAGTCGAAATCCCCGCTGCGCAGGCGGCCGATATGCAGGACCATGTCCAGCTCGTGGGCGCCCTCTTTCATCGCCTGCTCGGCTTCAGCCACTTTTATCGCGGTGGTGCTGTACCCATGGGGAAAACCGACGACGGCCGCGATTCTCACTTTCGAGCCGCGGAGGTGCTCCTTGACGAGCGTGACGTCCGACGGCGCGCAGCAGACTGCCATGACACTGTATTTCTTCGAGATCTCGCAGCCTTTGATGATGTCATCCGTGGTCAGATCGGGACGAAGGAGCGAGTGGTCGATCATGTCTGCAATGTCCCGAGGCGTGAGCTCCATACGCGATCCTCCTGGCGATGCCTGTCTGTGACGGCAAATCGTTATGACGATAGAACGTCATGATATCTTGAGACCACTCAGTGGACAAGCTCGGATTGTTCCACAGCCGTTCAAGACATGGATCAACGCAAAGACCGAACTCTGGCAAAGGCTGCTTCCGGCTGATACACTCTGCGCTTGATCAAATATGCATATCTGCAGACAGAAGCCGAGGTTGCCGGGCTTGCCGAGCACCTGCGGGAAACCGGGTGCGTGAGGGCAGCCCTCGACATCGAGGGCGAGAACAACCTCCACTCCTACGGCATCCGCGTGTCACTGATCCAACTCTTCGATGGGAAGCGGGCCTTCCTGATCGACGTGCTCGCCCTGCCTTCGCGCTCCGCGCTGGGAACGCTCTTGCAGGAATCAAGCTGGTTGAAAGTGATGTATGACGCCGGCAATGACCTGCTCGCCTTCCGGCACGACCTCGGCATCAATCCCGCTCCAATCCTCGATGTGGCTATCGCGGCCCAGCTCCTGAAAAAACCCGGCGGCCTGTCGGCGCTCGCGCCGACAGGACACTCGCGCTCGACCAAGGACAGGTTCCAGAAAGCGAACTGGATGCGTCGGCCGCTTCCGCCGGACCTGCTGGACTACGCGGTGTCGGATGTTCTTGCGCTTCCTGAGATCGCCGATGAGCTGCTCGCGGAGCTGGCCAGCAAGAAGCTCATGATGCAGTTCCTCAGGAAGAACTGGGAAAGGCAGACAGGGGTGCGGGCATGGAACCCGCTGGCAAACTACACGCGCATACCCGGCTACAACACCCTGCGAGGGGAGAAGAGGCACTTTGCCCGGGTCCTCTGGTATGCGCGCGAATACTACGCGCAGAAGCTCGATCTATCCCCGGAGATGGTGGCTTCGAAGCAGGTGCTCAGGCGTATTGTCGACGAGCGTCCTGCGGACGCCGCGGCAATTGTTCGCATCCTCAACGAGAGTCGAAAGCGCGAGCCGATCAGGCTGGCTGATTTCACAGCGAGCCTCCAGGACGCTGAAAGGGATGCACCGGCCGGGGAGTGAGCATGCTACAGGCAGATCAGGTTTCCCCCGATCATCCCCGCAATAGTCGGATGGCAGGTGAACACGATGAGCTGCTTGTCCTCTGAAAAAGACCGAAGGGCGGCTGCTGCTGCCTCCTGACGTTCGGGGTCCATCTCGGACAGGGGATCGTCCAGCATCAGAAACCCGTCGGTGTCCTTGAGGAAAAACGACGCCATCGCCAGCCGAAGCGCGAGGGCCAGCATGTCCTTCGTTCCGCCGGAAAGCAGATCCCAGCCGAGGACCCTGCCGCTGGCGTCCGAAAGTCCTCGTGGCAGCGAGCCTTCGAGAGCCACCCCCGTGTGCCGGCCCCGACTCATCGTCTCGATGAGTGGCTCGAGCCTCGAGCGCATCCCGGCGATGACCGCCGTGTCGCTCCTGCCCAGGAGCTCCTGGGAGAGAGCACTGACCCGCGCGAGGGCCCTGCCTCTGCGCAGCTCTGCCTGGAAACTCTCCTCTGCCCGGATGAGCTCCGAGGCAAGCTCCTCGGATGACTGCTCAGGAGAGCGCTTCTCCAGCTCGTGTTTCTCATCAGCGAGCCGGGCTCGTTCCTCGGCGCGGCTCTTCGATTCGTCGCGGGCCTGCTCGTACGCGCGCAGGAACGATTCCGTGTCCGTGAATCCCGCGGGCAGGGGGGCGCTGTCCTGGAGTTGCCGGGAAATCTCCTGGTCGCCAAGCCTCGCGTCGGCAAGCCGATCGACAACCGCGTCCAGCGTTCCGTGTCGTTCCTGCCACGCTGCAAGCAGGGCTTCGACCGTTCCCTGCTCCCTGCGCAGCGACTCGGCTTCGGCCAAGAGCCGGGCGAGCTCCGCGCTGACCTCTGCCAGGGATCGCGTGGATCTCGAGGGACCAAGGGCAGCGATGCTCGCCGCGAGGTCGGTTTCTGATTGACCTCCCAGCTCCTCGCGAAGATTGCTCTCGGCCGCGTGGATCGCTGCCGCGTGCTGCTCGGTGAGGCGGGCGCGATCTTCCGCCTCTTCCGGGCTCTGGACGCCGTGACGCGCCAGGAGCTGTTTCAGTGACTCGCTCACGGCGGCCTCTTCGCGGGCGGCCGCGAGCGCGCCCGCCTCACCGGACCGCACCTCGATCTCCGCCTCCGCGGAGACAACGCGGATGCGGCCGCCAGCGCGCAGGGAAACGGTCTCTCCCTGGACAATGCGCTTTCGCTCCTCCCGGCCGAAGTCCTCCTGGACCAGGAGGTCTGCCCCCGAGCGGCCGGTGATTGTCATGGTGAGCCTGCCGGCCTTCACGCCGGCCTTCAGAGCCGCGACAGCAGCCGCTGCCCGGCGGATCTCATCCAGGTCACGACGGGGCAGCGGCGCAATCGTTCCCGCAATCGAGCGGACTTCCTCGAGCTGAGCCCTGCGCCGTTCGACGCGGGCATATTTCTCCCGCAGAGCGCGGCCGTCTTCCTGCGCCTTTGCGGCGCGGGATTCCTCTTCCAGGCGAGGCCGGGATTCTTCCAGCTCTTCGAGCCTGCGCCGGATCGCGAACGCCCGGGTCAGGGCGACCGGCCACTCCCGCGCGGTGGCGTGCAGCGTCTCCTGCTCGAGCAGGATCGCCCGGCGCTGAGCCTCGAGCCGGCTGCGGCTTATCGCGTCCGCCTGGGCTTTTCGATGCAGAGCCAGAAAGGAGTCGGCGCTGCCGGCCGCCTGCTCGACCTCTCGAAGCCGGCCGTTCACCGTATCCAGGGCAGACTCGAAGGCGCGGGCGCGGGAGAGCTCCGCCCGCATTTTCTCTTGCGCGTACCAGGCGGCGAGGATCGACCCTATTTGGTTCTTCCACGGTCTCTCGATGCCCCGGCCACCCTCCGGACCTTTGTGTCGATCGTCCCAGTGCTGAAAGCTTTGCGAGAGCCGCGCGGCAAGGAGGCCGCGGAACTCATCGACGGAAATGCCACCGGCCTCGAGCACCGTGCGACGCAGCAGCCCCGCGAGATCCGACACCGCGCGTCCCCCGTCTGCGCGCAACGACTCGACTGTCCGGGAGAGCTCTGCCTGCCCGGTCATGAGGACCTTCTGGAATGTTCCCTGGCGCGCCGGAAGCACTGCCTGGAGCTTTTCCCTGATCGCCTCGTCATCTCCCAGGACTCCGCCGCTGGGCAGCAGAAGCTCTGAGCGCGCACCGGGTCCCCATTGCCGCCTGAGGACCCAGCGTCCTTCGGACGTCGCAAACTCCAGCTCCAGCCGTATCGTGTCTCCGCCGGCAGCCGGAAGATAGCGGGAGACGTACTTGTCGAACTGTGGTCTCGTCAGCTTCGTTCGCAGCAGTGAGCTCCTGACGGCGGCAAAGAGCGTCGACTTGCCGGTCTCATTGGGGCCCAGCACGACATTGAGCCCGGTACCAAAACCGACTTCTTTGTCGGCGAAGAAGCCGAAAGGATGGACCCGAAGACGGGATACGATCATCCGCGGGTCTCCTCCAGAAGGTCCTGCGCCACGGACAGTGCCTCGCTGTCGCCCGATGCCGCGAGCCGCGAGAGGAGCTGGTGGGGAAAGGAGCCCTGGGGGTACTCGCGGTCGATGGCTTCACGGGTGATCTCCTCGGAAAGCCTCGTGGTTCTCAGCTCGGAATACAGGAGGCCTTCCGTGAGGCTCTGGCGGATGCGGCCGATCTCCGACACGAGATCGTGCGGGACCCGGCCAGCGAGGTTGGCGCGCAGAAGAATGGAGCGCGCATCATGTCCCGAGTATCGCCGCAAAAGCAATTCCAGGTCCGCGGCACCGTGCACGGCGATCGTCTCTTCGATGAAACGGAGGCTGCCGGTCGGCACTCGTGTTGCGGTCACGGCATCCTTGGCCGAAAACTGCAGGTGCCACGCGGAGCCCGTGTGCAGGCAGTCGAAGCCATCGGGCTCGGGTGTGCCGGGATTGAAGATCCGGTCCCGGGGGCCGGGCGCTGCGGGAAACGGCACGTGGGTGTGGCCGATCAACCACGCGCTCATGCCGGAGGAAAGGAGCTCCACGGTGGTCAAAGGGTAGTAGCTCTCTGTGAAGTCGGGAGAGAAGCCTTCCAGGCTCCCGTGAGCCACACCGAGGTGGTGGGTCACTGCCGGATCCTTTGGAGCGCCCTTCACCCACTGGATCGCGTTCGACCGCGAATGCTTCGAGGTGCAGGGACCGGCGTACAGACACGCGTCCACGTCGTAGCGGACAAGGGGATAGGCCCGGGGTTCATCGAGCAGAAGGACCGAATCCCCGCACGACGAGCGGAAAGCCGGCCACAGCTGGTCGCCCGGGCCCAGGTAGTCGTGATTCCCCGGCAGCACCGCGACCAGCTTTCCGGAGAATGAACGAAGCGCGGTGGCGGCTCTCTGAATGTCCCGGCGAGCGGCCGAGATCCGGTCGAAGAGATCTCCTGCAACGATGAACAGGTCGCAGCCCAGTGAGCCCGCCTGCTCGACCATCCTCTCCAGGCAGGCAAAGCGGGCCTCGACGAGAGCCGCCTGGGCCGACTCGGGATACCCCGCGAACTTCATCCCGAGATGGAGGTCCGCGGTCAGGAAGACCGAGAGCGTCATGCCGATGCCCCCGGCGGCTTCCTATTTCTGCTGGGGCGTCGACCCCGCGGCGGGCGGGGTGAGCTGGGCCAACTCCTCCTTGGTGGCATCCCGGATCTTCACGATCTCGACGTCGAACGTCAGATCCTTGCCGGCCAGGGGATGATTGAAGTCCACGACAACCGTCTTGTCCTTCACCTCGGCGATCTTCACCTGGTACGGACCGTTGGAAGTCTGCACGAGGAAGCGCTCACCGACGGTGAGCGCGGCGTCCTTGGGGAACCTCTCCTTGGGAACTTCCTGGAGCGCACCCTTGTCGTATTCCCCATACGCGTCAGCCGCCTTGACGGTGACCTTCTTCTTGTCGCCGACCTTCATGCCCAGGAGCCCTTTCTCCAGGGCCGGAATCAGCTTCCCCGCACCCACCATGAACTCCAGGGGCTTGTCCTTCTCCGACTGGCCGAACACCGACCCGTCCGAAAGTGTGCCCTTGTAATTCATGGAAATGACTTTCTTGTCTCTTACGGTCACCGGCGCGCACCCGACGATCGCAAGAGCGATCAGGATGAGGGCGACCCGTCCAGCTTTCAGTTTCATGCGCGTGAGCATAGACCCCTTTTCCGTGCTGGGGCAAGTGGCATAGAATCGAAAGACTGCATGTCTTCTCACGAAGAAACTCTCCAGCCCGTCCTGAGCAAGCTTCGCGACTTTCGACTCTACCGGGCGAATCCGACGTTTTTGAATCCGGCCTGGAGTCAGGCAACGCTTCGCGTGCTGATTCTTCGGCTGTCGACGTTCGCCGACGTCGAGCGATCCACCCCGCACCTCTTCCTTGCCGGGGAAGTCCGCCGTGGGTGCGCTTCCGCGTTTATCGACATGGCATTTCTGCCTCGACGTGACGACGCCAGGCTGATGGAGGAGATGGGCCTTCCTCTCATCCTCGGCACGCAATCCCACCGGCCGGCCGGGGACTTCGATCTGCTCCTGGTTTCCAACTCCTACCTCCTGGAGCTTGCCAACCTGTTCTTTCTGTTCACACGCTCGGCCATTCCGATCTGGTCGAGCGAAAGAAGGAGCGGGTGGCCCCTGGTTGTCCTCGGCGGCTCCAATGCCTCGGCCGCCCACGCGCTCCTGTCGGAGAACGGAGACTGCGCGGCGGACGCGATCTTTTTCGGCGAAGGTGAAGGAGCCGTCGCCCGGATTGCAGAAGGCTTTCACCGGCTGTCGCATCTCCCGCGCGCGCAACAGGTTGCTGCCCTTGCTGAAGAAATTGACGGTTTATGGCCGGCAGGCGACGCCCCGAGAGAAGTCCGAAAAGGGAGACGCGATCCAGCGGCCGCTCCTCCCGAGGCCGCCTCCCCTCCCGTGCTCCCGGGAGCGGAAGCATCGACCGCGCGCCTGACGATCACTCTCGGCTGTCCGTGCCTTTGCTCCTTCTGCTTCGAGGGGCATGACCGACGGCCTTTTCGCGAGATCCCCGCGGAAGCCCTTGTCGCGGAGGCACACAGGATCAAGCGTGACACGGGAGCGAGCACGCTGGAAATCGAGAGCAACAATTTCAACACGCACAGGGAGCTTCCCCGCCTCCTGGTGTCACTCAACCGGCTCTTCCTCCGGGTCGGTCTCATGAGCCAGAGGGCGGATGTCCTCGCTCGCACGCCGGGCCTGCTCGACCTGGAGATCGCGGCTGACAAGCGCACCTTCACCCTTGGCATCGAGGGGATCAGCGCCCGGCAGAGACGGTTCCTTCACAAGAGCCTGCCTGATGAAGACATCTCGCGGACCCTGGAGACTCTGCATGAGCGAAGGGTCAGGGAGATCAAGCTCTTCTACATCGTCACGGGCAGGGAGAGTGAGGCGGACTTCGCAGAGCTCTCCGCGTTCGTGAAATGGCTGAGAGAGATTCGGGGCAGGGCCGAAGCTCCCCCGCGGGTCGTCTTCAGCTTCGGAACGCTCGTGCGCATGCCTTTCACCCCCCTGCGCTACGATCCGCCGCTGCTCTCCGAAGCGACCTGGCGTCCTCTGGTGGGAAAAGCCAAATCGATCTGTGAAACTCACGGCTTCGAGTTCCGTCTCTCGCACGCGTGGCCCGAGCACGCGGCGACGCAGGCGCTTGCGCTGCCCGACTCTTCCCTGCATGGCCTCCTCGGGAGGATTGCGGAAAAAGGGAGTGTCTCCTCGGATGGGCTGCCGCCGGGGGCGGCGCACGAGGTGGAAAAGTGGATCGAAGAACGGGGGGCTTATCTTCTCAAGGAGAAACCTGCGGAGACTCTGTTCCCTTTTCCTTTCCTGGAAACAGAGGTGAGCCGCAAAGCCTTTCACCGAATGTACCTTGGCGCGAGGGCCGGCAAAGACGCGGGGTATGCGGCGAGCTGGGGCGTCGCGAAAAGAAAGGCAATTCCCCGCGAGAGCATTCTGGAGCTGGCCGGCATCACGCAGGGAAAGCACAGGCTCAACCCGATCTATGTCAAGGCTGTCGTTCCGCCAGAGGCCGCGGGGCTCGGTATCGAATGGCTTGAGAGCTGGCTGATGCGCCGGTTTTTCGCTGTCTGTCCCGGGCAGTTGGAGAACGTGCTGTGCGTGAAGGAGAGCCTCATCGGGCCATCCGGTCTTTTTCCGCCAGACCTGGCCTGGTCCGGGAGGTCCGTGGCCGCTGTAACGGCATGGGACCGCGAATCGTTTTCAGACGCCGTTCGGCGCGTTCCCGGGCCCTTTGAAGGAGAAGTGCCGGGATTCATTCCCGGCGCATGGACGTGCATCCATGTAGCGCTGGCGCTGCCTGCCCTCCAATTCCCCCGGCCGGCGGATCGGCTGGCAGCTTTCCTGCGCGACGCGCATGCCCCGGTGACTATTCAGCGGGACAGGGACTCGTTTCGTCTCGTTGTTCCTGAAAAGTCATCACGCAGGAGGATCATCATGGAAGGGAGCGGTACGATCTCCAATACCCGGGCGCGCATCGAGCTTGGGATCGGAGCAAAGTTCCGCCTCGGAGATTTCCTGGATTCCTTCGGAACTCCGGCAGCGGCGCCGGCCGCTGAGGTGGAGGTTCTCAGCCTGGAGTGAAGGAGCCGGAAGACCCCGGACGGGCCCGTGCATTTGATCCTGACCCGTTGCTTGACCTCGCGGCGTCCCGGGGCCAGTTCTCCTCCAGGTTCTGTTTGATCGCCTCGTAGGGATACGCGCCGGTCAGACGCATCCTCGGCTCGCCCTTCCAGAAAAGCATGATCGTGGGAATGCCTTGGACCCGGTATTCCTGCGCAATGAACGGCTTCTTGTCGACGTTGACTTTCACGGTGAGCAGCCGGCCGGCATACTCGCGCGAGAGGCGCTCGATCGTGGGGGTGACAATCCTGCAGGGACCGCACCATTCCGCCCAGAAATCAACCAGCACGGGCTTTTCCGAAGTCCGGATCAGCTCGAAGAATGAGGCGGGAAGCTGTCCGTGGTTTCCCTCGTGCATTCCATGCGGCTCCCTGCTGCAGATAAGATACTCAGGCGATGCATACGGGGACAATTGCCCCAGCGGCCCGAGACGGCTACACTCTTTCCATGCAGGCAGAGATGCACAGACCGACCCGGTCCGAGGCCCTGGCGCTCGTCCGCGAGCACACCACGGGCGAGAACCTCATCGCGCATGTTGTGGCCGTCGAGGCGGTCATGCGGCACATGGCACGCAAGCTCGGGGAGGACGAGGAGAAATGGGGTGTCATCGGCCTTGCGCACGACATCGACTACGAAGAGTACCCCGAGCTCCACTGCCGCAAGAGCCCTGAGATCCTGCGGCAGGCCGGCTGGCCCGAGGACTACATTCACGCCGTTGTGAGCCACGGCTGGCAGATCTGCTCCGACGTGGAGCCGCTGGAGCGAATGGAGAAAGTCCTCTACGCCATCGACGAGCTGACGGGGCTCGTGGTGGCAACCGCGCTCATGCGGCCGTCGCGCAGCATTCTGGACACGGAGGCCCGGTCCGTGCTGAAAAAATGGAAGAACGAGCGGTTTGCCGCGGGAGTAAAAAGACCCATCATCGAGAAAGGGGCCGCGATGCTCGGCGTCGGGCTCGAAGAATTGATCACCGACACGATCATGGGGATGCGCAGCGTGGCAAAGGAGATCGGGCTGGAGGGTTCCCCTTCAGCAGGCTGAAACAATTGCGTCCGTCCCCCGCTCCCTGAGGAACTTCTCCGCTGCCGCGCGGGTCGGGATGCCCTGCTGGCCGCCGGGCTGCATCGCTTTGAGCGCCGCCACGGCCGCAGCCAGGCGCACCCGGTCCTCTGTCCGCATGCCCTCGCTCAGGCCGGCTGCGTATGCCCCGTGGAAGACATCGCCGCACCCGTTTGTGTCGACCTCGGAAACACGAAACGCGGGTTGATGATACAGGCGGCCGGGCTCGCGGCGGGAAAGATACCAGGAACCCTCGACCCCGCAGGTGACGACCACCGCGGCTCTGTCATTTCTCCAGAGCGCGCGGACGGCGGACGCGGCATCCGCGGCGCCCGTCTTCAGGCGCGCGAAGTCCAGGGGAAGGATCAGGTGGTCGGACAGAGCGAGAAGCTCGTCGATCAACGGGTTTTCACTTCTCTCGATGTCCGCGACAACCGGAATTCCCGCGCTGCGGGCTATCCGCGCCGCTCGCACCATCCCTTCCAGTCCCACCTGGTCCACGAGCAAAACCCGGCAGGAGCGCAGGAAATCCTCGGGCGGTTCCGTGGGATCGGCGCCGATGACGCCTTCCTGCTCGAAGAGGATGGTGCGCGTGGTCCTGCTCGCGTCCACGAGAATCGTGGAATGAAACGGGCGGGCACCGGGCCTTTGAACCACATGGTCCACGGAAACGCCCTCGGCCTTGAAGCGCTGCACAATGTAGTCCGAGAGAGCGTCGTGCCCCAGGCTCCCCGCGTAGGCGCAGCTGCGCCCCATGCGTCGCGCGGCAACCAGCGCCGTACCTGTCAGCCCTCCCGCGTGTCGCTCCACCCGGAGAACAGGCATCTTGGAATCGGGCCGCGGGAACTCTTTCAGGAACAGGATATCGTCGACGGCGACCGCACCCAGGCCGAGAACGTCAACACCATCGGTCATCCCTGGCTCCCCCGCGAGGTTCGCGCCTTGCCCGCGAGCGCCGGTCGGCTGTCGGCGGCGCCCGCGGCCTTGCCGTGGCGATAGGGGACCTTTGCGCCGCCGGTGCCTCGCACGGGGGTGACCGCGGGCTGCATTCGCAGGAGCTCGCGCGGCGTGTCGAAAAGGATGGACCGGGCCGTGGCAAGCGCAATCGCCTTGTCGTATTGCCCGGCCGCGACTTTTTGCGCCAGCACGCGGCTGAGAGCCGCGAGGACAATCCGAGACTTGGCATAGCTCCACTCCAGCGTGTATGCGTCGGAGAAGAAACCGACCTGCCGTGAGCCAGAGAGCATGTCCAGCCTTTCGCTCATCACCCGCTCGATGAATGTCGGGAAAAAGTTATGCCACCAGTAGCCGCAGAGGGAGAAGTTCGGAAGCTCACGGGCCATGGTGCAGAGTCCCTGGTTGGCGTGCGCGCTGGCCAGAAAGCACTGGAAACGAAGCTTCGGGTGCCGGGCGATCATCCTGCCCAGGTCGGCGAGCGTTCGCTGCGAGAGCCGGCTGGCGGTTTCGGCCGGGAGAGGCTCGGCGCCGAGGGAGAACTGAAACACGACGCCGCTTTTCCGCTCCTCGAGTCGGTGGAAGAACTCCTCCATGAT
>DATKLB010000068.1:0-3109 GCA_035542615.1 Spirochaetia bacterium
CAGACCGTGATCGAAAACGTGCTGCATGGACTGCTCGGCTACAAGTCGACCATCGCGGGGGTTCTGGGATTCTATACCGCGGAGGAAAAAGAGAAGGCGTTCGATATCCTCGAGCGGCTGGGGATGGAGGACCAGATCCACAAGCGCTGCGACCAGCTTTCCGGAGGGCAGAAGCAGCGTGTCGGCATTGCCCGGGCGCTGATCCAGGAGCCGCGGCTGATATTGTGCGACGAGCCCATTGCGTCACTCGATCCCGGGTCCGCCAAGAAGATCATGGACAAGCTCCATCGTATTTCGCGGGACATGAACATCACCATCCTCATGAATCTTCACCAGGTCGACGTCGCAATCAAGTATTCCGACCGCATCATCGGCGTGCGCGAGGGCAGGATCGTGTACGACGACGAGGCGGCGAAGCTCAAGAAGAAGACGGTGGCCGAGATCTACGGTTCGGAGGCGGAAGACATACTTTTTGAGGACCAGGCGGTGTGAGCACGCCCCGCGCGGTGAGCAGGGTGCTGGTCCGACGCAACCTGCTGTTCCTTGCGGGCCTTGTCATGGTCGCCGCGCTCACCGTCGGCTCGTCCCTGGCCACTGACTTCAGCTTCCCTGCAGGCATCGCCTCGATTCCCAAGGCCTTTCGGTGGATGGCCGTGAACTTCATCCCGAGCGCTCGCGCCATCAAGGCCCTGCCGAATATCGTCGTCAAGCTTGGGGAAACCATCCTCGTGTCGATCATGGCCACGGTGCTCGCCGGGGGGGCGGCCCTCGTTCTGGCGATCTTTGCCGCTCGGACCACGCGGCCCCACCCCGCCGTATCGGCCATCGTCCGCCTCTTCGCCTCGGTATGCAGGAACATCCCCGTCGTGGCATGGGCCATGATATTCCTGCTCTCGTTCGGCCAGAACGTCCTCACCGGCCTGCTCTCCCTCTTTATCGGCACGGTGGGTTACCTGACGCGCGCGTACGCTGAAGCAATCGACGAGACGGCCGAAAGCTCCGTGGAAGCGCTGCACGCTTCGGGGGCGTCGTGGCTCCAGACCGTTGCGCAGGCTGTCTTTCCGTCGGTCCTCCCCCAGATCACGAGCTGGATGCTGTACATGCTGGAAACGAACATCCGCGACGCAACCCTGGTCGGCATTCTCACGGGGACGGGCATAGGGTTTCTCTTCGACATCTATTACAAGAGCATGAACTACTCGGCAGCCGCGCTCGTCGTCATTGGTGTCATCATCGTCGTCATTGCCATTGAATCAACCTCCAACGCCCTGAGGAAAATAATCCTGTGAAAAGCAACCCACGGCGCATTCCGCTCCGGCAAAGGACTGCCTCCACCGCTGCGCTGCGCATGACGCTCGGCGTGCTTGTGTCGGTGACCGTCATGGGCTTTTTCCTCCTGGATACGAAGCATCTGGACGTGGTGGGAGCGGGCGCAAAGCTGTTCAAAGATCTGGGCGGTATGATGGCGCGCCCCGCGGCCGAACATTTCAGTGTCCCCGACGCCCTCAGGTCGATCCTGATTACGCTCTGTCTCGGGTTTCTCACCACGTTTCTGGGTGCTGTGCTCGCGCTCGTCTTCGGGCTGTTCGCCGCCCGGAACCTGAGCCGGCCCTGGCTCGTGGCGTTCCTGAAGGGCTTCGTCGCGTTCATCCGCGCCGTTCCCACGGTCCTCTGGGTGCTGATCTTTGCAATCGGCGCGGGCCTCGGAAGCGTGGCCGCGGTGATGGGAATGACATTTCACTCCTTCGGGTACCTGCTCAAGGCATATTCTGAAGCATTCGAAGAGATCGATGGCGAAATCATCAACGCGCTGAAGGCCTCGGGCGCAAACTGGCTTCAGATCGTCGTGCGGGCGGTCATCCCCTCCTCCATGGGGCCCATCATCTCGTGGACATTCATGCGGTTCGAAATCAACTTCACGAACGCGGTGGCGATGGGCGCCGCCGCGGGAGCCGGGGGAATCGGCTACGATCTTTTCATGGCATCCGGGTTCTACTTCAATATCGGCGAGGTCGGCACCATCACATGGCTCATCCTCCTGGTCGCTATCGTTCTGGAAATCGGCGCGACACGGCTCAAGCGGACGCAGCATGTTCATCTCTGATCGGGATTCTCATTGGCGCCAGAGCTTGTATGCGGTCCAGGTTTCCCTTCACGGCGGAACAACCCGACGTTGTCACACGTCCACGAAAACCGTTTCGGGAGGGTGTCCGGATTCTCGTCCAGCCAAGGCTTCTTGGGGCCGCGCCGCGAGAAACGCGTCTACGCCGCGCCGCCTCATACGTCATTGCGGCGCCTTCGGATCAAGTACTCGATCAGAACCGCCTTCTTGTTCCTTGGAGCAAATGGGGGGAAAGGCGTGCCCCGGCGAGGTAGCCGGTGCCGCAGCAAATCTCGCATTCGTTCCACGCAGCCTCCTCGCGGTTCCAGAGCGCCCCGAGCGTCATGCAGGACCGGCACTCGATGAGGCCGCGGCCGCCGCTGCTGAAATGACGGTTGAAACAGCTCATATGGTAGACCTGCCCGTCATCGATCCTCACCACGTCATGGGTGATGTCCCGACCGCACAGGCCGCACGTATGTCGGCTCCTGTCCTTGCTGAGAACGCTTCTTCGAGACATGCTGTTCCTCCGCTCCCAAGGATCGCATCGGCGAGCGAGGATTCGGTTAAGACGAGATGCGAAAGGAGACATCAATGTCGGACAGGATCGGCTGGCTGCCGGAGCCGGAAGAGCAAGACTACCCGGCGGCTCTTTCCTACCTTGAGCTGCTGTTCGCGCCGGAACAGGCCTCGCAGATCGTCGATCGGCTTCGCGCAGCTGACGTCGCGACGTTCAAGGCAAAGGATATTTTCCGGGCATCAGGACTGTCCCTGCTGGGAATCAGCAACCTGCACGTGGAAAAAGACAGGAGGAAGATCGCGACGGGCAAGGAGCTTTCGCCTCTGCTCCTGGTGAGGGGCGACGGCCGCCTCATCGTGGCCGACGGGTATCACCGGATGTGCGCCGTGTATTCGATGGATGAGGATGCCCTGATCCCATGCAAGATCGTCTGACGATGGACGCGTCTCAGCCGTGTCCCGGGCTCCCGGGCTGTCGTGGTGCCGCGA
>DATKLB010000069.1:0-9275 GCA_035542615.1 Spirochaetia bacterium
CGATCAGGTCTTTCGGCTGAAAGAAAGGAGATTCCCATGTCACTCATAAGTGTCAGGAACGTGCAGAAACACTACCGGCTGGAAAGGGCGGATACCCCCGCCCTGATCGATGTCAACCTGGACATCAGGCCGGGAGAGCGGGTGTGTCTCATGGGGCCGTCAGGAAGCGGGAAATCCACGCTCCTCAACCTGATCGGGTGCATCGACTCGCCGACCGCCGGTACCGTGATCGTGGACGGCGAAGATACAGGAAAGCTGGGCGATGCCCGGCTGTCCGATTTTCGTAACCGGCGGATGGGGTTCATCTTCCAGAGCTTCAACCTGATTCCGGTTCTCTCCGTCTATGAGAACGTCGAGTATCCCCTCCTGCTGCAGAAAGTCCCCGCCCGCGAAAGACGCGCGCGCGTGGAAGAGCTTCTCGGCAGGGTGGGCATCGCGGGGTACAGCAGGCGAAGCCCGGAGAACCTTTCCGGCGGCCAGCGGCAGCGCGTGT
Organism: Spirochaetia bacterium; assembly: GCA_035542615.1. Taxonomy (GTDB): domain Bacteria; phylum Spirochaetota; class Spirochaetia; order SZUA-6; family Fen-1364; genus Fen-1364. The sequence goes on from DATKLB010000069.1 coordinate 494, forward strand.
CGATCGCACGGGCGCTCGTGGCCAGGCCGCGTCTTGTGATCGCCGACGAGCCCACCGCCTCTCTCGATCACGCCACCGGAAGCTCCATCATGGAGCTGATGGTGGAAATGAACGAGAGGGAAGGTGCGACCCTTGTTTTCTCGACCCATGATCCGACGGTTTCCCGCTACGCGAAGAGGATCGTGAAGATGCTCGACGGCCGCATCGCCGAGGACGGGAGCGCGGCATGAAGACGATCGTGATGGCATGGCGGAACCTTCTCCGGCAGAAGCGACGGACGCTGATTACGCTCTCCGCGCTGATCGTCGGCCTGTGCGGCGTGGTTGTCTTCCAGGGATACATCACGTCTCTCATGAGGAGCTTCCGCGACAGGACGATCCATGCAGGCATCGGACACCTGCAGATCGCCCGCTCGTCGGGATACTTCGAGGACGGGGAGTTCAACCCCTACGCATATGCGCTGAAGGATTCGGAGAAGCTCCTGGCTGGCCTCTCAGAGCAGCCTGGCGTCTTGGCGGCTTTCCCTTCCACGGGCTTCACCTCGATTGCCGGCAAAGGAGACAAGTCCGTGACCCTCCTGGTGAAGGCATACCCCGCAGAGCGGATGTTCTTCGCGCCCACCGGTGGACGCGTTGTTCCCCCTGCCGATCGGTTCGGGCTGGGAACACTCCTTTCGGGTGCCCCTCCCTCGGCGGGTGAGCGTGACCGTATCGTCCTGGGAGAGACTGCCGCACGCATTCTGGAAGCCAGGCCGGGGTCGGTCATCACGCTGATGGCGGTCCTGCCCAACGGCGGCCTCAACGGCAGGGACTTCACCGTGGATGCGATCTACCGGGATCCGGGACGCGACAAGATCTTCGCGTTTACCGACTACGACAGCGCCGTCAGCTTCACCGGAATCGAAGGCGCGGCGGTGCTTCACGTGCTGGCCAGAGACGTCGGGGCTGTTGGTCCTATCGCTGCCCGTCTTTCCCCGGATCTCGCGGTCCGCACGTGGCATGACCTGGCAACCTACTTCGTCCAGGTGAACACGATGTTCAACGGGTTCCTCGGAGTGATCCGGGCGATCATCCTCCTGCTCACGCTGTTCATCATGGCGAACACGATGAACAGGATCGTGCGGGAGCGAATGAGGGAGTGGGGGACACTGCGGGCCATGGGTATGAAGAAGCATGGCATCCTCCAGCTCGTCGTCCTGGAGGGCTTTTTTCAGGGGATCGTGGGCGCGGCGCTGGGGATACTGCTCGGGTTCGGAGTGTCGGAGCTCCTCAACCTGCGCGGCGGTGTGCCGTTCGTGGCAAACGATCAGCGGGTCATGGTGAAGATTCTTCTGAGCGGCCAGTCCATCTGGTGGAACCTCATTCCGGCCGGAGTGTTCGCGGGCGCCGCTTCGTTCCTTCCCGGCATCCGGGCAGTGCGCCTTACACCGTCCGAGTGCTTGCGGCAGATCTAGGGGAGAGCAAAGTCATGGTACATCCGATCAAAACACTCCTGATGGCGATGAGGAACCTGCTTCGCGGAGGCAGGCGGACCGTCTCCACCCTGCTAGCCATCACAGTCGGGCTCGTCGGGCTGACCCTGCTCGACGGATACATCACGTACTCGATGAATGGCTTACGGGAAACGGTGATACATTCCGGCACCGGCCACCTCCAGGTTGTGAAATCCCCGGCGTTCTTCGATGAGGGAGACACGGACCCGTTCCCCTTCATGCTCGACAGGGCAAACGACATCGAAAAGGCGCTTCGCGCAATGCCGGAGGTGAAGGACGTCGTTCCCGGCCTCTCCTTCACCGCGGTCGTGAGCGCCAACGGGAAAACGAGCACTGTCCTGGTGACCGCGCTTCCGATCGATCGGGCAAGCGCAAACCTGAGCGATCGGGGCATCGATCGGGGAAAAGATCTTGCCTCCGGAGAATCAGGAAGAATCCTGGTGGGCAGGGGAGTCGCGCGCAAGCTTGGCCTGGCGCCGAATGACTCTCTCTCGCTTTTTGCCCTCAGCAGGGACGGGGGCGTGAACACGCAAAGCTACACGATCTCGGGAACGACAGCGTCCATCATCGCCGCACTGGACAATGTGTCGGTCTTCATGGATCTCGGCGATGCCCAGTCCCTCATTGGCAACGACACGGTACGGGAGTACCCGTTCGGCGAGTACGCCGTCCCACAGCTCATCGTATTCCTCAGGAGCACGGCGGACACGGCGCGTGTGACACACGCCCTGCGCGGCGCAGCCGCGGGCTCGGCGCTGTCCGGTCTCACCGTTCGCACATGGGAGGAGCTTTCCCCATACTACCGGCAGGCCAACTCAGCGTACCAGCTCGTGCTTGCGGTGGCCCGCCTCATCGTCCTGATCGTTGCCCTGTTCTCGATCTCTGGCACCCTCTCCCTCGCTGTCATGGAGCGACTTCGAGAGGTGGGCACTTTGAGGGCCTTCGGGACACGGCGGCCTCGCGTGCTCTTCATGCTGGTCTTCGAGGGCCTGATCCTCGGCATCGGTGGGGCCCTCATCGGCTGCCTCGCCGGAGCAGCGGTCTCCGGCCTCATCAACGTTCTGGGCGGAATCACCATGCCGCCGCAGCCGGGTACCTCCTCCGCCTTCCGGATTCTTTTCACCCCTGAAGTCTCAAAGTTCTTTGCAAATGCCGGCTGGGTCCTCGCCGCGTCTCTTGTCGGGGCCCTTTTCCCCGGGATGCTCGCATCCCGCAGAAAAATCGCGGACCTGCTCCGCGCGCAGTAGGAGTTTCGTATGAGAACGATTCGTTGTGTTGTGATGACGGTTGCCGCCCTTTTTGCAATGACAATCGGCCTGTACGCCGAATCTCCGCAAGAGCTGCTCGCCCGGGTGGATGCCAGACGGTATGTCCCCGACCTGAGCTTCGTCATGCAGATGACCTCGTTTGATGGAGAAAAGCAGGTCGACTCGAACACTTTGTGGGGGTTCATCAATGGTGTCGGCTCGGCGAACAGGAGCCTGATAGCTTTTACGGATCCTGCCTCTGTCAGAGGCCGCAGGATGCTCATGGACGGGAACATCGTGTACCTCCTCTTTCCGAAAACCACAAATCCCATCCGGCTCTCGCCGCTCCAGGTCCTCATGGGGCAGGCTTCAAACGGCGACGTTGTGCGCACAGGCTTTTCCCAGGACTATGACGTGTCATCCCTGACGGAGACAGATCGAAACGGGGTGCGCTGCTACCTTTTCTCGCTGGCGGTCAAGGAAGGCCGCAGGGACGCCTCGTACCGGAAAGTCACCCTGTGGGTGGAAAAGGATAGCCTGCGTCCCGCGTACGCGGAGTTTTCCACGGGGGACAAGCTGCTGAAGCAGGCGACCTACAGTGATTACAGGACGGCGCTGGGAAAGGACCTGCCCTTCTCTGTCGACATCCACGACGGAGACAACCCCCAGAAGCACACTGTCATGGCTTACGTAAAGGTCGGGCAGAAGCCTGTTCCTGACACCGTGTTTCGCCGCGACTACCTGCCGTCCTGGGTGCCGGAGCAGCCTCGATGAAGAGAGCGCGACTCCTTCTTGCCGTATCGTTGGCAATCCTGGCCCCGGCGTTTTCTCTCTGCGCATGGGATGCCCAGGCCCTTCTCGATGTGCTTCCAACGGCAACGCTCGTTCAGGAGCCATGGGTGCCTGGCGACCCCTGGGTTCAGTCCGAGACAACGGAATTGACGGCCCAGGCGGCACTGTCGCATACCCAGGCCATTCTCGAAGGGTTGTCCGTTTCAGGAACTCTCTGGGGCATGGCCGACAGTCTTCCTTCGCAGTCACCCATGTCCACACCGTCAACGAAGATCGATCTGCAAAGCAGGATCCTGGAGCTGAAGCTGGTGTGGGAAGCGATTCCCGGAACGCTTATCTGGGACGCCGGCAAGAAAGTGATCCACCCCTCATCGGGATTCTTTCGAACGCCTCTGAACGTCATTTCCCATGGCGCTCTCGGGAATACGGCAAACCTCACCGGTTCCGCGGTTGGCACGTGGGAGGAAGGATGGGTGGGAACCGACCTGACGCTGCTCGTCGGCAGCTTCACGATCGCCAGCTTCTTGTCCCCGCGCCTGCAGTGGTCGGGTGACGCCGATCGGGCGCTTCAGTACGTGAGCACGCAGCAGACTGACTACCAGGACCTGACGCGCGTCGACGTTCGTCTCGGCAGCGCTGACGTGCGCTTGCTGGGGCTTCTGTCCACCGGCGGGCCGGGAAGCGCTGATCCCGACCTGCGTTTCACCGCAGGCGCGGGGCTGGACACGAACATTGGCGACGCCGTGACAGTGCGGGCGGAAGTCTCTGCCGCGAGCTCCCAGAACCGCGTGATGGTGACGAGCAGCCAGGTCCAGCTTTCCACCTCGACGCAGGCGGTCGCCTGGGCTCCGCGCGCGTTGGCAGGATTCACCTGGACGAACCAGGACCAGCTCTCGGTCATGGCGGAGTACTATTACAACGGCCTGGGTTTCATCGGAAACGATTACGCGCAGGTCATTTCCTATTCCCAGACTCTCAGGGGCACCTCGGGTGCAGACACTGACGTGCTGGACCAGTTTGGCGACTTTTCCGCTGCCCAGCATTATGGATTCGTGCGCGTCTCTGGAAAAATCGATGACAAGCTGACGGCTGCCGCGTGGAGCACCGTGAACCTGCAGGACTTCTCGGGTCTCACCGGAATTGTGCTCACCCTGACCTACGACAAATGGACGCTGAACGCTTCTCTCATGAACGCATGGGGCAACACCGATACTGAGGCCGGACTTTCCCCGCTCCTCTGGAAAGCGGACCTTGAAGCAAGCCTGTTTCTCTGAACACATCATTGCGTCCGCGCGGGATTTCTTCTATACCAGAGCACATGGCAGCTCGCGCGCTTCCTTCATTCATGGACTATCGGCCCCGGCCCCTCCTGAGGCGGCCTGCGCACATTCCTGAGCGCGCTCGTTTTCCTGTCATCGACGCCCACAATCATCTGTTCGCAGACATGCCCGCCGGGGACATGCTGGCGATCATGGACGCCGTGGGGGTGCAAGTCTTCCTCAACCTCTCGGGAAACTGCGCTCTCCCGTTCGACAACAAGGGCTACACCATCCGCCGGCGGGACTTTGATGTCTATCGCAACCAATGGATGAGGGAGGCGCCTGGCAGGTTCGCGGCGTTCACGATGTCGGACTTCGCAATGTGGGATGATTTCACCATCGACTTCTCCCGCGGATTCGCGGACGCGTGCGCGGCGGGGCTCGAGCAGGATGTGCGCCGCGGCGCCCTCGGGCTGAAGGTGACGAAAGAGCTGGGATTGCGCTTTCACGAGCCCGACGGCAGCATGGTGAGCGTCGACGACAAGCGCCTGTACCCCGTCTGGCGCAGGGCGGGCGAGCTGGGGGTTCCGGTACTGATCCACACATCCGACCCGTTGGCATTCTTTCTCCCTATTGATGAAAACAACGAGCATCTCCCGACGCTTCTCACGTATCCCGGCTGGAGCTTTCATGGGTCGTACTTTTCCAAGGAAGCGCTGCTGGAGCAAAGGACCAGGATGATGGCAGACCATCCCGGCACGACATTCATCTGCCCGCATGTAGCGAACATGCCGGAAGACCTGCAGTGGGTGTCTGATCTCCTGGACCGGCTGCCAAACCTGTACATCGATTTCTCGGCCCGCATGGACGAGCTTGGCAGGCAGCCATACACGGCCCGGGATTTCTTCATCCGCCACCAGGACCGCGTGCTCTTCGGCGCGGACATGCCCGTCTCCGAGTACGTGTATAGAAGCTATTTCCGCTTCCTCGAGACGTGGGACGAATACTTCGACTACCCCGGCTACGTGGGTGAGAGCACAAACTTCCGCCGCTGGAAGATCTACGGCCTCGGCCTTCCGGACGACGTGCTGGAAAAGATCTATCGCGGGAACGCACTTCGCGTCATTCCCGGCCTCCGGGAGATCGCCAGGTGAGCCCGTTGGACCGCCGAGAGCTCTACGAGTGGTGTCGGATTCCCTGCTCCCAGCTCGCTGGACATCCCGGACTCCGCGTTCGCTTCCGGCTCATCAGGGATTCCGCTGCCATGGGTGAGCTGATGGCCCGCGAGCTCGTCGAGGAGATCGAGAAAGCAAGCTCGAAAAAGCAGGAGCTTCGGGCGATCATCCCCTGCGGCCCGAGCTGCTGGTACAGGCCGTTCACCGACCTGGTGAACCAGCGGAAGGTGTCCCTTCGAAGGTTGGTGGTCTTTCACATGGACGAGTGCCTGGACTGGCAGGGCCGCGAGATTCCCCGGGGCCATCCGTACAGCTTTCGCGGATTCATGGAGAGGCACTTCTATTCTCCCGTCTTGCCCAAGCTTGCAGTGCCGGTGGAGAATCGCTATTGGCTTTCCCCTGCCACTCTCGAGAGCGTGCGCGCGGCAATTGCATCCGCCCCTGTCGACCTGACGCTGGGCGGCTGGGGCCAGGACGGTCACGTAGCGTACAACCAGTCCCGACGCCATCCGTACAGCTCGGTCACACTGGACGAGCTGCGAAGCTCCACAGCCCGCATCCAGGAAAACAACTGGGACACGATTCTCGCCCTGGCGCAGCGGACCTTCGGCTCCGCATGGCAATTCGTGCCGCCCATGTCGGTAACCCTGGGCCTGAAGGAGTGCCTCTCGGCGGCAAGGATCCGGCTGTTCTCCGATACGGGCGCCTGGAAGCAGACGGCGCTCCGGGTGGCCTTGTTTTCTCCGCCGACCCCCGAGTACCCGATGACCCTGCTGCAAGAGCATCCGGATGCCCTGATCACTGCCACCGAAGAAACGGCAAGCCATCCCATCAGTCTCCACCCTGAGTGGGACGGGGACATGCTGGCCCCGTGACCGGAATTCTCCAGGGACTATCCCCTGTCTATCGCGGCATGGTGGGCACGGGGGGCGTCGGCTCGGGAAGTTTTTTTCTTATTGCCGGTAACGAGACCCTCGGACGGGAGGAAAGCCGGGCCGGCAGGTCCCTTCCCCGCAGGGATTACTGCAAGCTGCACATCATCAGCCACTACGTGAAGCTTCTTCTGGGCGATGAGATGGCTGTCTATCCCATCGGCAGGGTGGGAGACGACCAGGTCGGCCCCGTCCTCTTTGGTGAGATGGAGCAGGCAGGCATGGACATGCGCTTCGTGCGCTGCCTGTCCGGGGTCTCCACCCTGTTCTCTTTCTGCATCCTATATCCGGATGGATCCGGAGGAAACCTCACGACGGAAGACTCCGCAAGCAGTCGGCTGGGCCCGAGTGATATCGCAGAGGCGGCCGGGATCATGCGCGGCCTGGGCGAGAGAGGGATTGCGCTTGCTGCACCCGAAGCGCCGCTTGCGGCCCGGGCCGCCCTCCTGGACCTCGCCACGACGCACGGCTTGTTCCGGGCGGCCAGCTTCACGCGAACGGAGATGGAAGAGGTGCGGCGTCTGGGAATCCTGGACAACGTCGACCTCCTGGCGGTCAACGCGGAAGAGGCCCGGGCCGCGGCCGGAGGTTCCGCGACCGTTGCGGAGGCGATCAGATCCATGGCGGCCGCCCATCCGCGGCTGAGCATTTCCGTCACCGCGGGACGGGCGGGGAGCTGGAGCTGGGATACCACCAGGCTCCGGCGCGACGAGGCGCTGCGCGTGCAGGTACAGGGAACCACGGGCGCCGGCGATGCCCATTTCGCGGGCATTCTCTGCGGACTGGCGGCAGGGCTGGAGCTGGCTGATGCCCAGAGTCTCGGGACGCTCCTTGCGGGCGCCTCTGTTACTTCACCTGATACGATCAACCGGGAGATCGATGCGCCAATGCTCAGGACCCTGTGCAGGGAAAACCCTGGTCTTTCTCCCAGAGTACGCGCGCTGCTTGACACCCCATTGCGCTAGTCTTAGAATCCCGGCTGCATGTCCGTCGGACAGGCTTTTCAAGCTCTTGAAAGGGAGGAACTATGAAGAGATCATTCGTCTCACGGCTCGCTCTCCTTGTCCTGGCCGTGGCCGTCGTCGTCTCGTTCGTCGGCTGCGGAGGCGCGAAGCCGAAAGCAACGTTCTTCTGGGCCGTCTACGACGGGCTCACGGAAGATTTCCGCGCAAGCCTCGAGTCGGCATTCAACAAGTCGTCGCCTGACGCGCAGATTCAGATCGTGCCCATCGCCTGGGGTGATTTGCAGAACAAGCTCACAACCGCTCTTGCCGGCGGCAAACCACCTGACATCTCCGTTGTCGGAACACGGTGGATTCTGGACTACATGGGCACCAACTCGATTGACGAAGTAACGCAGTATGTCAGCCCGGACACGATCGCCAATATCAACCCGGCAGCCATGGAAGCCAAGATCAAGGGCAAGCTGATGGGTCTGCCGATCGCCGCGGGCGCCCGCATCATGGCCATCAACAACAGCCTCACCAAGGAAGTGCACAAGACGATGGAGGAGCTGGAAGTCGACGCGAAGAAGATTACGAAGCCGGGCAAGGTCTACGGGCTCATCATGCCGGGCAAGACGTACACCGAGCTGACTGACTTCGCCTACTACCTCTACTCCGCGGGCGGGGACTTCTTTGCTCTGAATCCTGACGGCAGCTACGGCAAATGCGCCGTCAATTCCGATGCGGGAGTGAAGGCCCTCACTTTCATGGCAAAGCTCGCTTTGAAAGACAAGGTCGTGCAGGACGGGTTCACCTCGCAGATCCGGACCGATGCCCACCCGGTGTTCTACGCAGGCAAGGCCGGTTATGTTTTCATCGGCGCCTGGGTAGAGTCGGCCATGAAGCAGGCCAATGCCACCTTCCCTGTTACATATGCGCTC
>DATKLB010000070.1:0-10630 GCA_035542615.1 Spirochaetia bacterium
GTGCGCACCCCAACGCTGTTCGATGGTCACCCGGTCCATCCCGGCAGTCTTGCCTCACCCCTGATGGATTGCGCGCCCGTCGTGAGAGAGACTCTGGCGGCCCTCGGCAGGCGTCCCGTGGTCATTCCAGGACGGGCGAACAGGATTTCGAGCTGGATAGTCCAGCGGCTGCTGTCGCGAGGCGCTGCCATCTCCCTTGCAAGCGCCGGAACGCGAGCCATGTACCCTGGAGGAACAGCATTTCGTTCCTGAGTTTTTCGGCGATGGCCGGTCCGATTCTCTCCGGGTCTGATGGCAGCGGAGCATTTCGAACTTCTTATGATTTCAGAAAGCTGGTTGCGCAGCTCAGGTGTTGTGACGAAGCTACTGCGCTTTCGCGCGAGCTGAAAGGACTACCGCGGGCTGCGGCGCCTCGGTGCGTTGATACGCGCGTGCCGCGAAGAGATGGCAACTGTCTTGCGAGGCTTCGGAGGGTTGATCTCCATGGGCAGTGGGGGAGTCAGCGCAATTGTGATCGCCGGGCCTATCAGGTTCATCAGCAGGGCCGCGGTCTTCTTGATCGGCACCAGGAGAGGGTAGTCATAGTTCGATGGGTTGGCCCAGTGACGGCCAATCAGGGACGCATATATCGAGAGGGTCTGGATAGCTGTCGAGAAATCCAGACAGCTATAAAGCTCATCCGCGAGCCCGAACGGCATGCTCAGCATCAGCGGGCCCCGGGCATATTCCACGGCCCAGACGCCGTCCGTGAAGTTCATGCCGCACGCCTGGCCCTTGCCGACGAAGATGCGGTCTCCCGGTCGGTAGATCCGTTTCTCGAACTGACCCTCGGCGAAATACCAGGCTTCCCCGTCGATGACGGTGTCCCAGAATGAGACACGGTGCCGTCCCGAATGACCTTCTGATCCGATAGGGGTTCCCCAGATCATCACGTACTCGAACAGGGAGGCGAAGTACAGCTTCATCTGGATCATCGCACCCCCGGCGATGCTGTAGATCCATGGCTGGGAGTGGTCGACGTGCCCCGGGTAGCGCTTCTCGATCTCGTGGGAGATGACCTCGAACATATCAGGCTTGCGGCGACCGAGACCTCTCATCGCGCACTCGTGGATCACTTCTGGATCGAAGATGTACTTGATCATCGGAGCGCCTCCCTTGCCTCGGCTGCCAATGTATCGGACCCCTTTGCTGTTTGCAAGCGCACGGGTAGCTGGAGCGCGTCCCGTGAAAACCGTCGCGACAAACAGCAGCGCAATAGGCGCAGCGCGGCTGCCTCCTGCAGGCCGAACATCAGAGCACCAGCAGAGGAAGGCCGCCGCCGCGAACAGGCGGATTCGGATGCGATGCGCGATTGGGTGTCGTCACTCCTCGTAGATCAGGTCCATCACCTCGGCAGTACTCTCCGCCGCGCAGATCCTGTCGCGCAGGTCCGGGTTCCTGGCAAGGCGCGCAATGCCCGCAAGGGTCCGCACGTGACGCTGGAAAGATTCCCGGGGGATCACGAGCAGAACAATGAGCCGCGCGGGCTTGTCGTCCGCGGAATCGAAAGGGATGCCAGTCCGGGAAATTCCCAGGCTCGCCACAACTTCGTGCACGCAGTCCACGGCGCCGTGAGGAACGGCAAGCCCGCGGGCAAGCCCCGTGCTCACCGACTTTTCCCGGGTGAATATGGCATCCACCACAGCGGCGCGATCAGTCAGGCGAAGCTCGTGGGCGGAAATGAGAACATCCACCAGCTCCTCGATGGCCTCCCACTTGGTGGTCGCATCGAGGCTCATCTTCACCAGGTCTTCCTGCAGGAGCTCCGACAATTGCATGGTACCTACCTCGCGTGTTTCTTCTTCAGCCGCTTCAGCCGAAAGACATCCTCCCGCTCACGCTGGTCCAGCGTGGAGCGGATGAACCTCACCTGCTCGCGCAGATCGGGAAGGAGCCTCTGCTCCAGGGCGTTCACGCGACGGGAGGTCTTCCTGATCTCCTCGGCGAGCCGGCGCATCTTGCGGTCCAGGGGCGCCACGTGGACGATCTCCGCGAGGACTTCTTCGAACCTCTCCGCCGACTCGTCGATCCTCGCGCTCGTGTCCAGAGGAGAATAGCCGCGATCCGCCGGCCCGCGGGCGCGCCAGGCGGTGGTCACGTTCACCACGCGCACCCCCCAGATGTTGCGCTCTTCCAGCCCGATGACGACTCCCTGTCCCGAGGCCAGGGCGGCTGATGCCACGGCCTCCGGCCCGTCGAGGGAAAGCGCCCTGATCAAGGCCCTCTTCGCGCGTATGAGGGACTTGCGCATCGAGTCCCTGGCCTGGTTGAAGGCGGACAGCCCCGTGAGGAACTCGCGAACCAGCGCTTCCCGTTTGCCACGCAGGAGCTCCGCGCCCTGCATGGCCAGCCTGATCTGCGCGCGCCGATTGAGAAGCTCCGTTCGGGTCGGGTTGACCTGCTCCACCTCACGCGTCCTTGCGGGCGTACGTCTCGATGAGCTCTTTGCGGATGCGCCGGTATTCCGACCTCGGGATCCCGCCCAGGATCTTCCATCCCAGGTCCAGGGTCTCCTCGATGGGTCTCTCCTGGCTGCCCTGGTGAATCAATTCTTTCTCGAACGCCTCGGCGAATGCGAGATACTTCCTGTCCATGTCGCTCAGCGCTTCCTCTCCCACGATCGCGACGAGGCGCCGGATGTCCTGGCCTTCAGCGTAGCTGGAGTAGAGCTGGTTGGCGAGCTCGCGATGGTCCTCACGGGTGACTCCGCGGCCGATGCCGTTGTTCATCAGGCGGGACAGGGACGACAGCACGTCGATGGGCGGAAAGACCCCCCGCCTGTGCAACTGGCGTGAAAGAACGATCTGGCCTTCGGTGATGTATCCCGTGAGGTCCGGTATGGGATGCGTGATGTCATCGTCCGGCATCGTCAAAATGGGCAGCAGGGTGACGGAACCCTTGCGCCTCCGCAGACGCCCTGCTCGTTCGTAGAGCGTGGCGAGGTCGGTGTACATGTAGCCGGGGTACCCGCGGCGCCCGGGGATTTCTTCGCGCGCTGTCCCGATTTCCCGCAACGCCTCGCAGTAGCTCGTCATGTCGGTGAGCAGGACGAGCACTTCGAAGCCCTTCTCGAACGCGAGGTATTCCGCGGCAGTGAGAGCGGACCGCGGGGTGAGCAGCCTCTCGATGGTCGGGTCATCGGCCAGGTTCACAAAACTTACCAGCCTGCTGCGCGCCCCGCTCCTGTCGAACTCGGACATGAAGAAAGCTTTCTCCCGCTGCGTTATGCCGATGGCCGCGAACACCGTGACGAACCTCTCCTGCTCCCCGCGAACGCGGGACTGCAGCAGGATCCGCGCGGCAATCTCGTTGGCGGGAAGACCGGCGCCCGAGAAGATCGGCAGCTTCTGCCCGCGCACCAGCGTGTTGAACCCGTCGATCGCGGAGAGCCCCGTCTGCACGAAATCCCGGGGCTTGTCGCGCGAAACAGGATTCATCGGGGTGCCGGCAATCGGCCGCTTTTCCATCGCAAGGACGGGGGGGAGCCCGTCCAGCGGCCGACCAGCGCCGTTCAGGACACGGCCAATCAGCTCCTCGCTCACGCCCAGGCGCGCCTCGCGTTCACGCAGGGATACCGCGGTGCCCGAAACATCGAGGCCCATGGTGTCTTCGAAAACCTGGATGACCGCCAGCTCTTCCGACACCTCGATGACCTGCCCGCTCTTTCTGCTGCCGTCCGGACCATTGACGTCCACCATTGCTCCGTAGGGCAGGTCGGCGGCGTACTCCAGAAAGAGGAGCGGTCCCGAAATTCGCCGGGCGCCCCGCGTCTCAATCCGCATCAGGCTGGCGCCGCTCACTGCTGCTCCTCCTTGACAAGGGTCTCGATTGCTCGACGCAGCCTGCTTTCCAGGTCGGCGCGAATCCGGGAAAAATCCGCTTCCGCGACGTCGCGAAGCCGCGCCAGCTCTTCCCTTTCCGCAAGGGCAAGGATTCGGGCGAGCGGAACATGCTGGGCGAGGGCGTCATGCGCGACGTCGTGGAAGACGAGCAGGAGCGACAGCATTCCGTGCTGCTTGGCCAGTGAGCACGTCGCGTCGGTCGGCGACACCGCATTCTGCTGAAGGAATCCCTCCCGCAGCATCCGGCTGGTCTCGAGAAGGAGCCTGTCGTTTTCCTGCAGCGCATCCGGTCCGACGAGCTGTACGACCTCCTGCAGCTCCGCTTCCTTCTGGAGGATCTCCATGAGCCGTGCCCGGTTGTCGGGCCATTCGCGGCTGACGTTCCTGCCATACCACTGTGAGAGCCGCTCGAAATACAGGGTGTAGCTGCGATGCCAGTTGATGGCCGGGTAGTGACGGCGGTGGGCCAGAGGGGAGTCCAGGGCCCACAGGGCGCCCGTGACCCTCATCGTACTCTGCGTCACTGGCTCTGAGAAATCACCGCCGGGGGGAGAAACGGCTCCGACCACGGTGACAAATCCCGTGCGGTCCTGCCCGAGGCATCGGGCGGCACCCGCCCGCTCGTAGAATGAAGCGAGGCGGGAGGCGAGGTAGGTCGGATATCCCTCCTCACCCGGCATCTCCTCCAGGCGGGACGAAATCTCCCGCAGCGCCTCTGCCCAGCGCGACGTTGAATCCACCATCACGGCCACCGCGTAGCCCATGTCGCGGAAATATTCGGCGATCGTTATCCCGACAAAGATCGACGCCTCCCGAGCGGCCACCGGCATGTTCGAGGTGTTCACGATGAGCACAGTGCGGTCCATCAGCGGACCGCCGGTCCGGGGATCAACGAGGTGCGGGAACTCGGTGAGGACGTCCGTCATCTCGTTTCCGCGCTCACCGCATCCCACGTAGACGATGAGATCGGCGGCTGAAAACTTTGCCAGCGATTGCTCGAGCACTGTCTTCCCGGTACCGAACCCGCCGGGCAGGCATGCGATGCCGCCGCGCGCGATCGGAAAGAGGGTGTCGAGGATCCGCTGCCCCGTCACGAATGGCTCCGCCGAGCTCACCTTCTCCTGGACCGGACGGGGAACCTTTGCCGGCCACCGCTGCGCCATCGTGATCTGTTTTCCATCGGCAAGCCGCGCCACCCAGTCCTGCACGGTGACCTCGCCCTGCGAGATCTCCCGGACGACGCCGCTGACCCCCGGGGGGACCATGATGCGGTGCTCGAGAGCCGCAGTTTCCTGCACGGTACCGAGGATGCTCCCGGGTCCCACGGGATCCCCTGGCTTCGCCACCGGCTGGAATTGCCAGAGCTTCTCCTTGGGGAGCGCGTCCACGGTGAGGCCGCGCCCGATGAAGGGTCCGCTTTCTTTTTCCAGCGTCGCAAGCGGCCTCTGGATGCCGTCGTAGACGTTTCCCAGGAGACCCGGACCCAGGGTGATGAGCATCGGCTCTCCCGTGCACACCACGGGCTCCCCGATCGAGATCCCCGAGGTGTCTTCATAAGTCTGAATGAAGGCGGTGTCGGCATCGAGGCGGATGATCTCTCCGAGGAGACCGGCATCGCCAACCCTGACAACCTCGTGCATCTGCGAGCCGCTCACCGATCGGGCGATGACCATGGGGCCGGCGATTCTCGCAATGGTTCCTTCACGCATGATGTCCGCCTTCACATCCTGATGTTCAGCTGGTACCCCACCGCGCGCCGGATCAGGGCAGCGACGTACTCGTCGCTTGTGAGCTCTTCTACCTCACCCCAGCGCAGCTCCCCCGGGAGCATGATGAGGAGAGGGATGGTTCGCTGCTGGAGCGACTCCCTCTCGCGATCGCCGAGCGCCGCGAACAGCTCTTCATCCAGCACGAGGATTCCGCATTCGCGGTCCGCGGCGGCGGCGAGGATTGCCTCTCTGGCAGATTCGCTTTCTGAAACGACTTCCACCTCCACGCCGGCAAGAGAAAAGCCCGCCCCGAGTCCTTCCGTGAGAACTGCTCGAACTCTAGACAAGGAGCAGCTCCTTTCGAATGGCGTTGGCTGGCATGCGCGCCGCTCTGCCCCGACACAAGGCGCGCAGGTTCACTGTCTCGTTGTATTTTTTCCACAAATACCCCACGGAAACGGCGATGCTGAGAAGATCCTGCCGGTACAGGCGGCAGCCTGCCTGAATCACCATCTGCTCCAGGAACCTTTCCATCACTCCGAGGCTGCGCGATTCCCCGTACGCCAGGATTCCTCTCTCGATGCCGGCCGCGAAATACGACTCATCGAGCGCGGAAAAAGCGTCTTCCAGCGTGGCTGCCCCGGCCAGTCGGGCGACGAACCACCCTTTCAGGCGTCCGCCGGGGATCGGGGAGTAGGGCAGATCTTTGTGACGGACCTTGTTGAGCGCGGCCTTGATGTTTGCAAGATCGATCTGCTCGGCGAGGAGCGAGCGGAGGATCCGGTGGTCTTCTCCGTCTGACGCTTTCAGCGCCAGAGCCCACGCGTAGTAGGCGCGGTACATCGCGGCTTCCGCGTGCGACTGGTCGAAAGGGCGTGCATGTCTCCCGTTGATCGCTTCGTGCAGCGTGAACGCGAAAGGGTAATTCCATGTGACAAGCTTTCTGGCAAGCGAGACAGGGTCCGTGGAGGTGGCCAGCTCCATCAGTTGGCTTTCGGGGAATGCGCCGGCCGGAATCAGTGCCGATGCGATCTGCCGGATCCCGACCCCCGCGGCGATTCCCTTGAGCACTGCCAGGACATTTTGTATGTCCCACCGGGCGAGCTGCGTGTCCAGCAGCGCGCGGGGTGCCTCGGGAGCCATGGCCCGAACCCGGGAGAAGCACCTGACAAGGTCCCGGCGCAAAGCCGTTTCCACCGCGGCGATCCCGGATTGCTGCGTCAACGCGTCACGGAGCGCGGGCCCGTACGGAGACTCCAGCATGGCATCCAGGGGAAGCTCGTCGGATTCCAGGCTGAGGGTCTGCTCGAAGAACTCGGTCGGAAGCAGCTGCGCTCCCATGGCCCTCACGCGGGCGTTGAGGTAATCGCATTCACCCATTGAGGCAGCGCGTGATTTGCGTTTCGAGGGCCGCTTCCGCCATCGCCAGTCGGACATCGAGGCTGTTGTCGACCGTCACCTTTCCGTCTCCGGAGGAAACGATGACAGAGCCGGGAGGGAGCTCGGCGCCGATGAGCCGGCATCCCGGCGCCAGCTCTTTGAGCGCTTCACGACACGTCTCCACGTCCCGATTGGCAACCGTGAGGACAGCCGCCTGCGGCGACTTTTCCAGGGCTTCGCTGATGAGGGTCCGCAACGCTTCCGCGTAACGGGGAGACCAGGTGAGCGCCTCGATCCTCTCCCGAGCGATTGCAAATGCGTTGCCGTAGGCGCGTCGCAGGTCCTGCAGCCTCTCAGCCTGGGCCTCCAGCCGGACCTCGCCCTGGAGCCGGTCCTCATCCACGCGCGCCTGCTTCTGCATTACGCGTGACGCTTCCTCTGTCGCGCTGCGAATCCTCGCATCGGCGTCCGCAAGGATCTGGCGCGCCTTGTCCCGGGCCTCGGAGAGGATTCGTTCCTTCTCCGCCTCCGCCTCACGATCGATCTCGGCGACGAGAGCGGCGGCTTCCTCTTCCATCTCCGTTACAGGGCGAAGATCAGCACGACGGCGACGACAAACCCGAGAATGACCATCGTCTCGGGAATGGCGATGAGGAGGATGATCGTGCCCGCGGTGTCAGGCTTTTCCGCGATTGTTCCGCAGCCGGCCGCGCCGATTCTGCTCTGGGCAATGGCGGTTCCCAGGGCCGGCAGGCCGATGGCGAGCGCGGCCGCGATTGCTATCAGAGCGCCCGGGATCGTCCTCTCTTTCGCCGGCTGGGCCGGCTGATCGGCGGCGTCAGCCGCCCAGGTTGCCCCGGAACCGAGCACGAGAAGAAACATGACCGCCAGAGCGCAGATCACGAACCGTTGTGTGTTCACGCTAGCTCACCTCCGATTTTCCGAAGCGGAGAGAATCTTCTCCCGCCGCTCTGGTAGAACTTGGAAAAAAACTCGACGTACTGGAGACGAAGACCCTGGATCGTCGGGTCGATGATGCCGAGAGCAAGGTTGAGGGTGTGTATCAGCACGACGACGACGAGCGCGAACGCGATATTGCCGATCAGACCGGAAAACATCTTGGCGAGCAGGCCCAGCACGACCGAGGCGAGGCCAATGGCCATGATCCTGGCATAGGACAGGATGTTGCCCATCGTGCTGAGGACCTCCAGGGGAAGGAGCAGTCCGTGAGACGGCCTGCGGGCGATCTGGTACCCCACCACCGCGGCGAAAAGGATTGCCGTGGCAATGCAGACATTTCCGAACGCATCGGGGAGGAATCCCGTCATGCGCCCGACCACGAAGAGGAGCAAGAGGATGCCGAGGATTTTTGCCATGTTCCCCCAGACGTCAGCCGGGTGACCTCTTCTTCGGGCGTTGAAGATACCGAGGACCAGGCCGAGGATGATCTGGAAGATTCCCAGCCCAATGGCCACGGCGAGGTAGCTCAGGATCTCACGCGACAAGTCGCTCTGCCCCAGGGCCAGGCGCTCATGCCACAGGGGTCGCAGCCCGATCTCGTGCCCCAGGCTGCCGAACATTTCTCCGAAGACGAAGCCGAAGGCGATCGTCGACAGCGAGCACAGGAAGAAGATCACCGAGACGGAGCGCACGAGAGATGCTCGCTTTCCAACGAAGAAAAGAACGGACGAGAGGACCAGGAGAACAGCACCATACCCCACGTCTCCCAGCATGAGCCCGAAGATCAGCGGGAAGAAGAATGAGAGGCCGATGGTGGGATCTATGGTGCCATATTGGGGAAGCGAAAGGAACGCGACGAGAGGTTCGAAGAACTTCGACGGCTTGGGGTTTTCCAGCATGACCGGCGGGGTGCCCATGTCGCGGCTGCGCAGGACCCGCTCCACGACCGATGGCCCGAGAGCCGAACGCAGCGTTTCCCGCAGGCTCGCGAGGCGTGAGCTCTCTATCCATCCGCGGATCACGAACGTCCAGGTGGTGCGGGCGAACTTCGGGATGCTCTCGTAGCGGGCAATGAGGTTGTTGCACGCGTACTGCATGGCGAGCAGGTTTGGGCCGTTCTGTTCGTAAAAGCTCTCCGCCTGGGACTCCAGCTCCTGCACGTGCCCCCTCAGCGTGGAAAGCTCCTGGGCGATGCCGATGAAGACCTCCGCGAACGGCCTGTCGCGCGTGTAGCCCGGGAGCAGCATCTCGGCGATGCCTGCCCGGGAGAGGAAGGTGCGGACGTCCGGGCCGCTTTCCTTCGGAATGCCCAGGAGGGCCGCGGTCCTTCCGCGACTGAGGCTCGCTGCGTGGTAGAAGTAGTTGCCGTGGGTCAGGGTTGCAAGCTCTTTTTGCAGCAGCGTCCGGGCGAGCCTGTTCTTGTCCTCGAAGATCACCCCCAGGTGCTCGTGGTCTTCCGAAAGCTCCTCCTCTTCGACGAGGGGGGCAAGGGCCTGGACAACCTCTTCGTACGCGGAAAGGAGCTGGAGATCCTCCCTCATGTTGCTTTCGCGCCTGGCGAACGACCGCACCCGGGCATGAAGAGACCGGGCCGTCGCGGTCATCGACGTGACGGGCTGCCCGTCCCATCTGTGGAATTGATCCGCCAACGCGCGCGAGGACTGAATCCTGGCGAGGACCGCGGGCGGCACGCGGGACAGCGACTCCTGCAGCATGCGGGAAAGCGCTTCGCAGGCCTCCTTTTCCGCGAGAGCGCTTTCTGAGAGGTGGATGCGATGAAGCTCCGTCTCGTTTCCCTTCCCGGAAAGCGGAATTTCCTCCACGTGGAGCACGCCCGCGTCCTGGATGATGCTCACCGTCTGATCGAAGAGAGGGAGAGGCCCAATGATCTCCACGCTGGACATCCGGGCGATCAATCGGCGCCTCCCGGCCAGACCGCTTCCACAATACGGGAGGCCGCAGTCTCGATGTTCGCCTCAGCCTTTTTCGCGAGTCCCTGCGTCTCTGCCGCCAGCTCGGCGCGAAGCAGCTCCGCGCGGCCCCGGCCTGCTTCCAGGAGCTCCGCCCGCTGACGTTCCATCAGGCCGGGTAGCTGTTCCAGAGCCTCTCGCGTCCTGACCGCCGCCTCCTGCTCGGCGTCTTTCACGATCCGGCGCGCTTCAGCGGCAGCCGTCTCCAGATGGATCTTGAGCCTGTCCTCTTCACGGGAGATAGTGGGAACGAGGGAGTCCTTTTGTTCGTGGTCGATCACCGGTTTTTTTGGCATGGCGCACCAGGTCGCATCAGCGCGCGAATGGTAGCACAGCGCACGGCGGGACGGCAAGAGAGAACTCGGCCGTCATCGGCCGTCTATTCCTTCTTGAAGGCGTCCTTGAGCTTTTCCCGGATGCCCTCGGCGGCCTTGCCGATCGTCTCTCCCACTTCCCTCGCTGCCTTCCTGATCGGATCGTCGCCGCTTTCCAGGGAGGACGTGTAGAAGTCGTAGCCCTCCTTGATGTCTTCCCGTGCGTTCTCTTCCGTCACGTCGCGGCGAGGATAGTTGCCGTCCAGGATCGCCGTGTACTGTCCCGATGCGGCCCACGAGCTGAGCTCCTGCAGCCTGACGACCGGGAACGGGTGCGACTCACGCATTGTGTTGAGAAGCTTGTAGAAGCTGTCCATGACACTCTTCTGGCTCTCGTATTCCTTGGCCTGGTGGAA
>DATKLB010000071.1:0-4630 GCA_035542615.1 Spirochaetia bacterium
TGCTTCCACCACCGCCGCTCGCGGGCGAGCAGCGTGTCCGCCCCCGCGGGCCCCCAGGTTCCCCGCTCGTAGATCTCGAGCGGCGCCCCGTCGCCCGCTTCCCAGCCGGAGCGAACGCCGTCGATGAACTTCCACGCCAGCTCGATTTCATCCCCGCGGGTGAAAAGGGACGCATCCCCCTGGAGCGCATCGAGCAGGAGCCGCTCGTATGCCTCGGGGATCGGGCCGTCGCCGAACGAATCGCGGTAGCGGAATTCCATGTCCACGGGACGCGTGTGCATACCCTGGTCGGGGACCTTCGTGATGAACCTGAGGTGCAGCCCCTCGTCGGGCTGTATGCAGATGCTGAGGTGGTTCGTGAACAGCTCCGTCACTCCGGCCTGCACATCGAAGATCTGCGTCGGCGGGCGGCGGAACTGGACGATGATCTCCGAGCATTTTCCGGCGAGGCACTTCCCCGAGCGGAGGTAGAAGGGGACGCCCTGCCAGCGCCAGTTGTCGATGTAGGCCTGGAGAGCTGCGTACGTCTCCGTCGTGGAGCGGGGATTGACCCCTTCCTCCGCCGTGTACCCCCGGTACTGGCCCCTGACCGTGTAGTGCCGGGAATGCTCCTCCGGCATCTCGCGCAGCGCCGTGAGGATCTTCACTTTTTCGTTCCTGAGCGAGTCTGCATCGACCACGGCGGGCGGTTCCATGGCGACAAGCGTCATGAGCTGGAGCAGGTGGTTCTGGAACATGTCGCGCAGCGCACCGGCCCCCTCGTAGTAGCCTGCCCTGTGCTCCACGCCGACGGTCTCGGCCACGGTGATCTGGACGTGGTCGATGTGGTTCCGGTTCCAGAGCGGCTCGAATATCGCGTTGCCGAACCGGAGCATCAGGACGTTCTGGACAGTCTCCTTGCCGAGGTAGTGATCGATCCGGAAAATCTGCGATTCGCGGAGCAGCCGGTGCAGCTCGTCGTTCAGGCCGCGGGCCGAAGAGAGGTCGCGTCCGAACGGCTTTTCGACGATGATCCGCCTGTAAGGGCCCCCGTCCGCTTCCGTGATCATGGCGGCCTCCGCGAGCCGCCCGATGACGTCACGGTAATAACGTGGAGCCGTGGCCAGGTAGTACAGGCACTGCACGGGCGCGCCGCCCCGGACGATAGTCCGGGCAAGCGCCTGGTATGCGCCGGGGGTCTCGATATCGCCCGCCGTGTACGTGATGCAGGATGCGAACTTCTCCCACGCCGCCTGGTCGAACTGCGCCGGATCCGACGCGCGAAGCGCACCCGCGAGCTTTTCCCGGTAGGCGTCGTCGCCAATCGGCGTGCGCGACATCCCGATGATCCGGATCGGCTCGGGGAGCCGCCCCTTCCTGAAGTTGCTGAAGAGCGCCGGGACGAGCTTCCGCGACGTCAGATCCCCCGAGCCCCCGAATATGACGATGACGGTCTCCATACGGTGTGCAAGGAACCAAACAGGTGGTGAAAAGTCAATCCGGCGATTTGCCTCAGTAAAAATCTATTCAAAACGGGGTCGTTGCCTCATGGAAGGTTCTATTCCAAATTGCTGTCAGAACCAAGATCTTCTGGGGTTCATCCAGGAGGTCTCCAGCCATGGGGCTCACGATGCACGAACGTCACGCCTTGGTCCGGGAGCTCAGTTCACGCTTCCAACTCTCCGGGAAGAAGGAACGGTCCGGGATCCTGAACAACTTCGTTCAGCTCACCGGGTACACGCGCTGCTATGCCGCGTATGTCCTGCGGACGTGCGGGTCGAAGCAGGTACGCATACGCGACGGCAAGCGCATTGTCTTCATCCCGGGGTACGCGCGCCATCCGGGTGCGAAGCGGCATCGCAGGGGGCGCTACCGCACCAGAGCCTTCCTGGAGGCTCTCAGGAAGTTCTGGGCCCTCTCCGATGGGCTCTGCGGCAAGCGCCTCGTGGCATTCCTGCGCGAGATCGTTCCACTCCTGGAACGTCAACGGCGCCTGCTCGTGCACGATCCCGTTGTGCGCGAACAACTCGTCACGGCCAGTGCCGCCACGATCGATCGTCTATTGGCCAAGACCAAGCGCGCGAGTCAGCTCAAGGGCCGATCTTTTACCCGTCCCGGCTCCCTGCTCAAGCACCATATCCCGGTGAGGACCTTTGCCGACTGGAGCGACGTGCGGCCGGGCTTCTGCGAGGCCGATCTGGTGGCGCATGACGGCGGCAGTGCCTACGGCGACTTCGCCCAGACCCTCACGCTGACCGATGTGGCCACCTGCTGGACAGAGACGGAAGTGGCGAAAAATAAGGCCCGTGTGCATGTTTTTGCCGCCATCAAGAACGCGCGCTCCAGGCTCCCCTTCCCGCTCCTGGGCCTGGACTGCGACAACGGCGGCGAGTTCATCAACGTGGAGCTCATGGAGTACTGCCAGGCGGAAGACATCACCTTCACCCGTTCGCGCGCCTATCACAAGAACGACAACTGCTACGTCGAGCAGAAGAACAACTCTGTCGTCCGTCGTGCCGTCGGCTACTACCGCTACAACCAGCCGCGGCAGCTCGAGCTCCTGGGCATGCTCTACAAGGTCCTCCGGCTGTACACCAACTTCTTTGAACCGGTCATGAAGCTGCGCGAGAAGGTCCGGCAAGGGAGCACACTCACCCGCCGCTATGACGAACCCCAGACGCCCTACCGGCGCGTGCTGGCACACCCACAGACGTCGCAGGAGATCAAGGATGCGCTCACGCGCCAGTACGAGAGCATCAACCTCATCGAGGTCCGACGTCTCCTCACGCGACTGCAGCAAGCACTCTTCCGCTCAGCCATCGAAGCGGGCCCCCCACCCCAACCACCCGGAGACTTCCCCGCAGCCAACCATCCCTGGCGCAAGGGAGGAACCTTCAGGAGCAAACAGAACTCCACCCGAGAGGAGCCCCTCCTCCCCCAGGCCAAGGCAGAGACCACTTGACTTCATCCACAGAAATCATAACACTCCCGCTCCCTCCCCCCACAGGGGGGGGACCCAAACTCATGAATAGAACCTTAACTGAGGCAACGAGACAGCGTTCGAATAGAACCTTAACTGAGGCAACTAGCCCGGCGATTGCCCCGCCCGAGAGCGGCGGGGTCCAAAGAGCGGATTTCGTCGCAAAAGGCGCTCGTCGCAATGACGGGTGCGGTTGACTCGTTATGGCGGGGGTTGAAAAAACCATCTCCGGAGTGTAGAAAGAGAAACAGGCATCGGAGAGGCATATGAAGAAGGCGTTCCTGGCCGCCATCGCCGCGTTCGGTCTGCTTCCGTCCAATCTTGCCGGACAGATCGCGGGACATGTCGTCATCAGCGAGATCTACGGAGCCGGCGGAAACGTCGGCGCGACGTTCAAGAACGATTATGTCGAGCTGTACAATCCCACGGCCTCACCGGTTCCGCTTTCGGGTTGGTCGATCCAGTACGCGAGCGCGACCGGGACTGGTGCATGGCACGCTTCGCCGCTGGGTGGGAGTATCCTCCCCTATTCCTACTACCTTGTTCAATTCTCCGGAGGGACGGCGGGGGTCGCGATTCCCGCCGCCGACACCACGGGGAGCACCAACCTCTCGGCCACCGCGGGGAAAGTGGCGCTCGTCCGGTCGACGGCCCCGATCACGGGGGCAAACCCCGCGGATACGACGATTGTCGACCTGGTCGGCTACGGTTCTGCGGACGGGTACGAAGGAGCGGGCCCCGCACCAGGTCCGGGAGCCTCGACATCCATCGAACGGAAGGCGACCCCCCAGGCGACTGCCTCCGGCATGGCACCGGGAGGGGCTGACGCGGGAAACGGAAATGGCTGGGACTCGAATAGCAACGCGGCGGACTTCGTCGCGCAGCCTGCTCCCAACCCGCAGAACTCCGGTTCGCCGATCGAACGTCCGCCGGATGACCTGCTGCCGATCCGCTTCGGGGAGATCTCGGCCGAAGCGAAGGCGGAATCAGGAGTGCTGGTTACATGGACCACGCTGAGCGAGACTGCGTGCTACGGATTTGAAATCGAGAGGAGCGATCACGCCGCGGAGGGATTCACGAACATCTCGGGGCTTATCCCGGGACACGGGACTACTGTCACCACGCACACGTACACATTTATCGACCCCGCCGGAACGTCAGGGAGGTTCTACAGGGTGCGGGAAATCGATACGAACGGGGCTGACTGGCTGAGCGAGACAATCATGTCTACGGGCGTTTCAACGGTGAAGGAGGAGGCTTCATCCCAGGCACCTGAATTCAGGAGCTTTCCCAATCCCTTCAACCCCGCGACGACAGTCACGTTCACTTTGAAAACATCCGCCATCGTCACGCTTTCCGTCTATGACATTCTCGGGAAACGGATCAAGACACTGGCAAGCGGTCGCTGCGAAGCGGGAACGCATTCGCTCAGGTGGGATGCTTCCGGTTCCCCGTCCGGCGTCTATATTTGCAGGCTCGAAGGAATCCCGAGGCCGGGTGCGCTCAAGCTCATACTGGCGAAGTAGGCTTCCCCGCCCAGAGGCGGGAAACGGATGCAGCGGTCCCGCTGCAGGGAGTTCAGGAGTTAATGACGCTCAGGATTTCGTCCTCGAATTTCTGGCGATCCATGTAGCCCACGACCTTGTCCACTATGCGCCCCTCCCTGTTCAC
>DATKLB010000072.1:0-3382 GCA_035542615.1 Spirochaetia bacterium
GACTACTTCTCGTGGTAGGAGGTCCACGCTGCCGGACCGTTCGACGGCCTCCCTGCCGCGCGTGGCAATCCTCGGAAGGCCAAATGTCGGAAAGTCATCGCTCTTCAACGCCCTGGTGGGCAAGCGCAGATCCATCACGCACTCCGAGCCGGGCGTGACTCGGGATACGGTCGAGGAGGCATGCACGCTGGGAGGCATCCCCCTGCTCCTCGTCGACACCGGCGGGTTCACGCCCGACGGCCGGGGAATCGAGCGCATCGTTTCCGACCGAAGCCTCGCGACCGCCGGCGCTTCGGACCTTGTTCTCCTCGTGCTCGACGCAACGCAGACGACCGCTGAGGACGAGGATTTCGTGGCGCGGCTTCGCCCTCTCTCTGACAAGCTGCTCGTGGTTGTGAACAAGGCGGACACGCCGGACAGGGATTCACTCGTCTGGAATGCCCATGCGCATGGGTTTCCACAGGTCATTGGCGTGTCGGCCGCGCACGGCAGAAACCTGCCCCAGCTCAAGGAGCTGATCGCTTCCCTCCTTTCGAAGCGCGAACCGAATGACGCCGAGATGACGGAGCCTGCGGATTCGCCGGGCGATGTCGTTCGGATCGCCATCCTGGGCAAGCCGAACACCGGCAAGTCGAGCCTGGCGAATCGCCTCATCGGCGACGACCGATCCATTGTCTCACCCGTGCCGGGCACTACGCGCGATGTGGTCGAAGGCAGATTCCAGCATCGCGGTCGGACATTTGCCGTGCTCGATACGGCCGGCATCCGGCGCAAGAGCAAGGTGACGGACTCCGTCGAGTACTATTCAGTGAACCGGGCCATCGAAAGCATTCGACGGGCGGACCTCGTGTTTCTGCTGATCGAAGCATCCGAGGGTCTCGTGGATCAGGACAAGAAGATTGCCGGCCAGGCCCTGAAGGAGGGGAGGGGGATCGTGATCGTGCCGAGCAAGTGGGACCTTCTCGAGAAATCGCCCGGCCTTCTCGCGCAGGTAACCGACCGGGTGAGGTTCCAGTTCCCCGTGCTCGGGTTCGCCCCCATTGTCCCTGTCTCGTCGCTCACAGGCTTCGGGATTTCTTCTCTTCTCGACACATCTGTCGCGGTCTGGGGCCAGCTTCATCGGCGCATCGGCACCGGCAGACTCAACGCGGCGCTGCAATCGTGGCTCTCCCGCTACCCGCCCCCTGGACGCGGGACGTGGAAGATCCGGTTTGCGACCCAGGTGGGAACCGACCCCGTTCGCTTCGTAGTCTTCGTGAACCGGACCGGCGGTTTTCCTCCTGCCTATCTCTCCTACATGGAGAACTGCATCCGCAGGGACCTGGGGTTTTCCCTGGTCCCCATTTCGCTTTCCCTTCGCAAAAGCGGCGGACGAGCCCCTGGGGCAGGCGAAGACCGATGAGATCGTGGAGCATCGGGGAGGTTGCGCGACTTCTCGGCGTCAAGCCCTATATCATCCGCTACTGGGAGAGTGAGCTGCCCCTGCTCTCGCCTCGCAAGGGCCTCTCCGGGCGGCGGCAGTACACCACGCGCGACATCCAGCTGCTCATGAGGTTTCGCCACCTGCTGCACGAGAAGAAGTTCACGATCGAGGGAGCTAAGCGGCGCATGTGGGAGGAGATGGGCGCCGGGGAGCAGGACATGACGGCGCGCTTCGATGCGGTCAGGGCCAACCTCGTCGAGATCCTCATGACGATTCGACGGAGCCGCGGTGCGCGCCCCGAGGGCTCCCTGGCGGCTGCTGCGACTGAGGATTGCGACATCGGGCCCGGGGGACACGCCATGACGGAAAAGGAGATCAAAGACACGTGCGCCTCGCACGGGCAGAAGCACCTCTTCGACCACTGGGACGCCCGTCCGGACGCCATGAAGCGGCGCCTGCTGGAGGACCTCGCATCGCTGGACTTTGCCCGGCTGGACGAGCTGCGGGCACGCCTCGGTGCGTCACCCCCCACTCGCGCAGACGTCGATCCGACTCCCGCCCCGTGGATTGCGCAGAGTCGCTCGGCGGCGGACGAAGGAGCGCGCGAGATCGGCGAGGAGCTGATCCGCCGGGGCGGGACGGCTTTCCTCACGGTGGCGGGAGGCCAGGGCTCCCGGCTGGGTTTCGACGGACCCAAGGGGATGTTCCCGATCAGCCCCCTGCGCAAGCTGACGCTTTTTGCCCTGCACGCGGAGAAGCTCCTTGCGGCGCGCAGATGGTTCGGGGTCGAGATCCCATGGCTCATTATGACGAGCCCGTCGAACAGGGCCGAGACGGAGAGCTACTTCCGCAAAGAGAGCTGGTTCGGGCTGGGGAGCAGCTCGGTGATCTTCTTCTCCCAGGGGACGCTCCCCTCCCTCTCCCCTGACGGGAGGCTTCTCATGTCTCCCGACGGCGGACTGTTCTTCAACCCGAACGGTCACGGCGGAGTCATCGAGGCGCTCACCAGCACGGGGGCTCTGCAGGAGGCGCTGGACCGCGGAGTCCAGGAGCTTTTCTATTTCCAGGTGGACAACCCGATCGTCAAGGTTCCCGATCCTGTATTCCTCGGCTTCCACAGGCGCGAAGGCTCGCAGATTTCCTCAAAGGTCATCGAGAAGGCCTACCCGGAGGAGAAGCTGGGCGTGATCGCAATCGCCGCCGGGCGACCGTGCGTGATCGAGTATTCCGACCTGGACCAACGGCTCATGCTTGCTCGTGGACCTGATGGGAAGCTTCTCTTTTCCCAGGGATCCATCGCGGTCCACGTGCTCAACGTGGACTTCCTCTCCCGCGCGCGGCATTCTCTCCCGCTTCACATCGCAAGGAAAAAAGTGAAAGCCCTCAAACCGGCGCTCCGAGGCACCGAAATTGGAGAAGAAGACGCGGTGAAGATGGAGATGTTCATTTTCGATGCCATTCCCATCGCCGACAAGGCGGTTTTTTTCGAGACTGACCGACGGGAAGAGTTTGCCCCGCTGAAGAACCGGGAAGGGATGGACTCCATCGCGACGTGCGTCCGCGGTCAGGTCGAGAAGGCGGCCGGCTGGCTGTCCGCTTGCGGGGTCGACGTGCCGCGGGACTCCGAGGGAAGGTCCGTGCACACCATCGAGATCAGCGCCCTTTTCGCGTGGGACCAGCGGGTCCTCGGCGCGAAGCGCGGGAGCCTCAGGGACAGGATCGATGAGGACACGCTCCTTGTCTAGGACCGGCTTTTTCATTCTCCTGCTCGCGATCGCAACCGGATCCGCTCATGCCTGGGCTCCGATGGGCGATGACAACGCGGTCCGTTCCGTGCCGGAGAACTGGGAAGCCCGGTCCAGGCTGAAGGACATCATCTCCGACTCCGTGCTGGACGCCGCCGTGGCCCCCCGGCGGATCATGACGCAGACCGAAGCCCCACACGACGTTCTTTTCGAA
>DATKLB010000073.1:0-3809 GCA_035542615.1 Spirochaetia bacterium
GGCCTTATGCAGCGCCGCATGCAGCCCGGTCCGCAGGCCCTTCTTGGCCATGTCGTAAATATTGAAGCGGGGCCCGCCGGGGGCAGGTTCGAGAAAACGCGCGGTCTGGCCCTGGATGTGCACAATGCCTCCGACTTCATCGACTACAACGCACGGAGGGGAGAAATGCTCGAGGATCTCCTGTTTCGCCGCCTCTTTCGCCGTAACCTCCTTCGGCTGGCCGTCGGCAAGGGACGCGGGCTGGCGCCGGTAGACGCCTGCCGCGGTCTCCGTCTGGAAGACCGGAAAGCCCTGCCTCGGTTTCGCCTCGCAGAACTTCCACTTCCGTCCGATCACCTCGAAGAGATCGTTGCGGCTCCCTACGGTCTCCGATGCGCCGAGGAAGAGGATCCCCCCGGGATTGAGGCTGTAGTGAAACGTTTCGAGCAGCCGCTTCTGCGCCTCTGTGCGCAGATAGATCATGAGATTCCGGCAGGAGACGAGGTCGAGCTTGGTGAAGGGCGGGTCCTTGAGCACGTTCTGCACGGCGAAGACGATCTTTTCCCGCTGCTCTTTCTTGATCCTGTAGCCGTGATCTTCGGCCGTGAAGTAGCGATGCAGCCGCTCCTCGCTCACGTCCGCGGCGATATCCAGCGGGTAGAAACCGATGCGGGCCTGTTCCACCGAGGATTCATCAACATCCGTCGCGAAGAGGTGGATCTCGAAACGCTTGCCGACCGATCGGCTGAATTCGTCGAGCACCATCGCGAGGGAATAGGCTTCCTCTCCGGTCGAGCAGCCGGCCACCCAGCCCCGGATGACATCGCCCTCCTGACGCTTCGCCAGAAGCTTCGGCAGGATCTCCTCCGCGAACGCCCCGTAAGCGCCCGGGTCCCTGAAAAAACTGGTGACCCTGATCAGGAGATCCCGAAGCAGCAGCGGCGCCTCTTCACGGTGTTCGTCCAGGTAGGTCAGATACTGTTCGGGCTCGCGGATATCGAGCACGTTCATCCGGCGGCGCACGCGTCTGAGGACCGTGTTCATCTTGTAGAGGGAAAAATCGTGTCCCGTGGATTGCCTGAGGCTGGCGAAAATCCGGGACATCACGGGTTCGACCTGCTCTGCCGTCACCGGGGACTGGACCACCGGGAGCTGCTGCACGTAGCGTTCGAGCAGTTGTCCGATTTGTTCCGGTGTCACAATGTGGTCGGTAATGCCGGTGCTGATCGCGCTTTCAGGCATCTGCGCGTACTGCGCGGAGGCCGGCTCCTGTACGATGGTGATGCCTCCGGCGCCGTGTATCTCGCGCAGGCCTATGGTGCCATCGGAACCGGTGCCCGACAGCACGATGCCGATGGCCGCTTCGCCTTTTTCTCTCGCCAGAGCGCGGAAGAGGAAGTCGATCGGCATGCGCACCCCGTCGGCCGGGGGGGAGCTCAGACTCAGGACCCCTTTGTCGAGGGAGAGGAACTTGCCCGGCGGGATCATGTAGGCGTGGCCGGCTTCGATCTTCATTCCCTCTCGCGCTTCCAGAACGGGCATCTTGGTCATCCTGGAGAGAATATCGACAAGCATGCTCGGCCGGTCGGGCTGGAGGTGCTGGACAAGGATAAATGCCGCCTCAAGTTTCGGAGAAAGCGTGGAAAAGAGTGCCTGGAGGACCTCGACGCCGCCGGCGGACGAGCCGATGCCGACAACCGGAAAGACGCTCCCCTCAGGTTTCTCGTGCTGATCCTTTTCTTTCATCGCACACTCCTTTCTTCCGATGGGCGATCGCTCACTGCGTTCGCTAGGACGACCGCTTACGCTAGGACGACCGCACTACGTTGCCTAGGACGCAAAAAGCTTTTTCGTCCATCGTCCTAGGGAGCGAAAGCGACCGGTCGTCCCTCGTCCATCGGTAATTATCGTCCCTCTTCCATCTGTCTTTTACTTCCCACCCCCTTCGAGCGTCTGTTTCACCACGACAGCCAGCTGTTCGCGGGTAAGAGGCTTCATGAGAAATCCCTTGATACCCGCATCTTTGGCGGTCTTCTCATCGACCGTCGCGCTGTAGCCGGTGCACAAGAGTATCGGGATGTCCGGCCGCACCTGCAATAACCGCTTGGCAAGCGTGAGGCCCGTCATGCGGGGCATGGCCTGGTCCGTGATCACAAGGTCGAAGCGGCCGGGCTCTCGCGAGAAAAGCTCCACTGCCTTCTGGGGGTCTGTCTCGGCGTGGACTCTATAGCCGAGCCCCGAGAGCGACTGCTCCACCATGGAGGCTATCAGCTCTTCATCATCGACAACGAGTATGCTGCCGCTGCCCGTGGGAAGAAGCGCCGGTTTTGCCGCAGCATCTCCAGGGGCACGCTCCTCTCCCTTGGGAAGAAAGACCCTAAATGTGGAACCCTTCCCCTTTCTGCTGGATACCGTGATAGCTCCTCCATGCGACTTGACGATACCATAGACTACGGAAAGGCCGAGGCCTGAGCCCTTGCCCTGACCCTTGGTGGTAAAGAAGGGCTCGAAGATCCTCTGCCTGACTGAATCGTCCATGCCTTCGCCGGTGTCGGCAACGGAGAGCACGAGATAGTCGCCGGTATTGAGATCGGGGTCTGGAAGCAGATTCTGCGTATCAAGGGTGATCTCGCGCAGCGCAATCGTCATCACCCCTCCCTCGGCCATTGCCTGGGCTGCGTTCGTCGTGAGGTTCAGGAGCACCTGCTGCATCTGCGTGGGGTCTGCGATGACGGTGTCGTGCTCGGCTTCCAAATCGAGCCGTATGTCTATTGTGGTGCTGATGGTGCTGCGCAGCAGCTTTGCCGTCTCTGTTATCAGAGGCATGAGACTGAGCGGCTGCGCGTGCTGAGCCGATTTGCGGCTGAAGGCAAGTATTTGCTTGACGAGATCGCGGCCCCGGAGTGCCGCAGTGAAAACCCGTTTGAGTTGGTGGGAACCGGGGGAGCCTTCCGGCATGCCGTCGAGCGCAAGCTCCGTATTGCCGATGATGATCGCAAGGAGGTTGTTGAAATCGTGGGCTATGCCGCCGGACAGCGTGCCTACGGCTTCCAGCCGCTGCGACTCGCGAAGCTGCTGCTCAAGCTCCGCCTCACGGGTAATGTCGCGTGCCAGGACAACATATGTTATGACGCCTGATGCGTCTTTGACCGGCGAGACCCGCACGTCGCATTGCGACCCGGCGCCGTCCTTCCTCGGCAAGCTCATGCGGCCCGACCAGGGCTCACCCGTGGCGATGGCGTCGACGATGGAGCGCATCACCGGAGAAGCGCCGTCCTGCTCTGCAAGGGCTTCGATTGTGTTGCCTTCCAGCTCGGTTTTCTCATGTCCCGCTATAGCACCAAAAGCGGTGTTAACGTAGCGCAGCGCGCCGTCCCGCTCCACTACGGCGATCCCCTCCTCTGCAGCCTGGATTGCCGCCGCAAGCTTCCGACGGGTCTCTTCCTCCTCCCTTTGCCGCGTCACGTCTGTGGCGATGACGAGTACGGACGCAATGCGCCCGTTGACGTCGATCTCGGGCGCCGCTCTCCAGGAGAAATACTTTCTCCCTTTCTTTGTGGCGATCTCCAGATCGGTCGATACTACATCCCTTGTCCTGAATGCTTCCCTGATGGCCGTATCTAACCGGTCGGCGGTCTCCGGGGGAAGGCCGAGCCGTTGGTGCGTCTTTCCGATCGGCTTACTCGGATCGATGCCGATAAAGCGCTGGAACGCTCTGTTCGCGAACGTACAATGAAGGTTCCCGTCGAACCGCAGGATCAAATCCGGGGCGTTGTCGGCGAGCGATCGATAGTCCTGCCAGAGCCTCGCCGTTATCTCCTCATTCTTCT
>DATKLB010000074.1:0-20348 GCA_035542615.1 Spirochaetia bacterium
TGCCGCGCAGCCAGTGCCAGTCGATGAGGTTTTCCGGCGGTGGGTAGAAGCCGTTGAGAACGAGCTGCCCGCCGTTTCTCAGGATCGTCGTCGCCAGGCGCACAGTGGCAGCCGAGCTGGCGGTTTCCACGACAATATCCACGCCCTTCGGGAACCGGTCCCCGAGATCCACCGCGAGGTCCGCACGGGAAGCGTCGAAAACCTCGTCGGCTGCAATGCGCAACGCAAGCTGCAGGCGTAGGCCCTGGAGCCCCGACACGATCACATGCGCGCCGCGGTGGCGGAGCACCTGGGCTGCAAACAGCCCCACCAGGCCCTCTCCGATGACAACAGCGGTATCCCCGGGTCTCACCGCCGGCCTGGACGCCCCGTTGTATCCGACCTGGGCAACGAGAAGGGAAGCCGCGTCAGAAGTGGATACGGAATCAGGCAGCTTGATGACCGCAGCTTCGGGGGCAACGTGCAGTCCCACGTGGCCTCCCCACCACGAGCCGTCCCATGATGCAGGCGCCGAGCAGTTCCTGCTGAACGCCCGGTCCCCCGGCGCAAGGCTCCTGACCGAAGCGCCGACCTCCCGCACCACCCCGGCCGCCTGGTAGCCGGGGACGTGGGGAAATGCGAGGGGCTTTTCTCCGGGGACCACAAGCCCGCCTGTCAGGCACCAGCGCTCAGTGCCGGGGCTCAAGGCTGAGTATTCGACCTCCAGCAGGACATCGCCTTCCCCCAGGGGCGGGACGTCCACTGTCCGCACCTCGGATCGCCGAGTCCGGGGAAAGACGATGGCCTGCGTTGTCATGGCTTGAGAATTATACCACGGTCACGTGGATGCCACGCTTCCGGTAGCGCTCCAGCACCAGCGGGTCCGCCCCCGCGTCAGTGATGATTTCCTGCAGTGTCTCTGCTGCGCCGACCCGGGCGAATGAAGTGCGCTCGAGCTTCTTCGATACAATGAGACCGATCCTTCGACGCGCGCTTTTCTCGAGGATGGTGCGGGAGATCTCCGCCTCGGTCAGGCTGTCCGCGGTGATCCCGGCTTCCAGATCTATCGCGGTGACCGACAGGAGAGCCAGGTCCACGCGGCAGGCCTCGAAGAACGTGCGCGCATGGGGGCCAAGGAAGAAATCCTTGTGCACGCTGAGGGTGCCGCCCGAGCAGATGATCTCCATCGCAAGAGTCTCGCTTTCCACCAGGGCGGCAAGCGCGGAGGCCAGCCGCGGCGAGGCGGTGACGACTCGCAGGTTCCTGCGGGCGCGCAGGTGCGGGACAACGGCAAGGCAGGTGCTTCCTGACTCCAGGATGACGTAGTCCCCGTCCCTGATCCGCGCTGAGGCTTCCCTGCCGATTGCCAGCTGCTCGTCACTGAGATGCCGGTACTGCTCGGATGCCGGGGGAGCCACGGTGATCGCGGATCTCGCCATTGCTCCTCCGTGGACACGCTCGATCAGGTTCTCTCCCGCAAGCCGGTCCAGGTCTCGGCGCAGCGTGACGGGCGACACGGGGAAAGCCTCGGCGAGCTCAGTGATGGTGACGGCTCGCTTTCTCGAAACGATCTCCACTATGGTGCGCCTGCGCGCCGAGGACAGGATGTTCATCTTTGCTCAGCCACGGCCGCGGCCAGGGATTCGCGGAAAAGCTCGAGGACCGCGTCTGTCTCCTGCGCCGTGATAATGAGGGGCGGCTTGATCTTCAGCACGTTTCTCGCCGTGCCGCCCAGGCCGAAGATGATCCCCTTCTCCAGTCCTTTCTTCCGTATCGCGCCCACCAGCTCTGGATGTGGCTCCCGGTTCTGCGGGTCCCTGACCAGCTCCACGCCGATGTGGAGGCCGGCCTGCCGGACATCGCCAATCACGGGAGAATCCTTCTGGATCTCTCGAAGACCTTTGCCGATGCGCTCTCCCATCGTCCGGCAATTGGCAAGCGCCCAGCGCTCCAGCTCGTCGATGAGCTTCAGGGCTGCCACCTGGGAGACAGAGTTGTTGGCAAAGGTGTGCAGCTCCTCTGTCTCAGGGGAAAAGCCCTCCAGGGTATCGCGGATGATGATTGCGCCGATGGGGAATCCCGCGCCAAGACCTTTGCCGAGCACGATGATGTCGGGGTCAACGCCATAGTATTCCCCGGCAAAAAAGGTCCCGATCCTGGCGAAAGTCTGGATCTCGTCGTAGATCAGCACGATGCCGAGCTCATCGCAGATGGCCCGGACTCCTTCAAGGTATTCCTTCGGGAAGATCACCTGGCCGCCGCTTGCCTGCAGGGGCTCGACGATCAGCCCTGCGACGGGACCGTTGATGCCCCGCTGCACCATTGTCTTCAGCACGGTCAGGCACATGAGGGAGCAGCTCTTCCGCTGGAGCCCCAGCGGGCAACGAAAGCAGTATGGATTGGGGACCCGGATGAACTGCTTCGTCAGCCGATTGTACCCAGCGGGCGCCATGAGCTTCCCGCCCGCCATCGTCGACTGCCAGCTTGCACCCATGGTCCCGAGGGTGGTTCCGTGGTAGGAGTCGTAGAGGCAGAGGAACTCCTGCGCGCCGGGCCGGTTCTTCAGGGCTATCTTCATGGCAGCTTCCACGGCCAGCCCGCCGCCCACGGTGAATGACACCCTGTCCAGGCCTCGTGGGGCAAGCTCTGCCAGCTTTTTCGCCAGGGCAAAGCGGGGAAGTGTGTCGAAGCCCTGGTGCACGTGAGAAAGGTTCTGCATGTGCTGGCCGACGATGGCGTTGATCGCGTCGTTGGCGTATCCCAGGTACAACGCCCAGCTCTGGGAGGTGCAGTCGATGTATTTCTTCCCGTCGATGTCCTCTACCCAGCAGCCCTTGCCTCGCACCAGGAGTGGCCCACCCCGCGTACCACCACCGATCATGAGATGCCGTGAGTAGCCGGCGACCTCACTTTTCCTTATCGCGTAGACCTTTTCGAGAACGGGATCTATTTCGCTCATAAGTAATCTATATCAATCATTAAAGATCGTAAAAGTCAATCATTTTCTTTCAAACTCTGCGTTGACAATACCCCTATCCATGATAGAGTTGCCCGATGAGCAGCAGGTACAAGGTTGCAAGCGGTTTTGCGCCTTT
Source organism: Spirochaetia bacterium (assembly GCA_035542615.1). Taxonomy (GTDB): domain Bacteria; phylum Spirochaetota; class Spirochaetia; order SZUA-6; family Fen-1364; genus Fen-1364. Next base: position 3,075 of record DATKLB010000074.1, read on the forward strand.
CAGCCCGTGTGCCGACCGGTTCAACCCGGCGGGTTACGACGATCGGTTGACCCTGGAAGAACAGTTCGGAGCTGCCTCAGGCATCAAGGGGTTCGGAGGCGTCGCGCTGGACTACCCATACCAGTTCACGGATGCGAGGGAAGTGAAGCCGCTGTTGCAGGAGACCGGACTCGCCTTTGTCACCCTGGAGATCGGGCTGTACCCGGACCGAAAATGGAAGAACGGCACCTACACGGCACCGGATCCAGGCATCCGCAGGGAAGCCATCGAGATGAGCAGGAAAGCCCTGGACGTGGCAGCAGAGCTCGAAGCGGTGGACGTTCTCATGTGGCCGGGTCAGGACGGCTTCGACTATCCGTTTCAAAGCGACTATCAGAAAACCTGGACTCTCCTCGTGGATGCAGTCGGAGAGATTGCCGCCCACCGGCCCGACGTGAAAATCGCCATCGAGTACAAGAAGCAGGAGCCGCGCGCCAACTGCTACGTGCGAAACGCCGGGGTGCTGCTCTCCCTTCTCAGAGAGCTGGACCTGGAGAACGTTGGCGGATGCATCGACCTCGGCCACAGCCTCGCTGCCGGGGAGAACCCCGCGGAGGCCGCCGTCCTTCTCCATCGGGCAGGCCGGCTCTTCCAGGTTCATCTCAACGACAATTACCGTGACTGGGACCATGACCTGATCGTCGGGAGCGTGACGTTCTGGGAAACCCTGGAGTTCTTCTACTGGCTTCGCAGGTGCGGCTGGGACGGCTGGTACATCCTGGACATTTTCCCCTACCGCATCGACGGCGGCAGCGCCCTGCAGGAAGGAGTCAACCGGACCATTCGCTTCATCCAGCTTGCCGAGAGGATCGGGACCGATACGCTGCAGGAGAGTCTGTCCCGGTCAGATGTCCTCTCCGCTGCGCGTGAGCTGTGGGGAGAGCTTTTTCGGTGACAGACAGGCTCATAGCGCAGATAGCCTCGGAAAGGCGAGCTCGCGTGGAAAGCCTGGATCTGTTCGACGCGAACCTCTGGCTCGGGGAGCCGGACTACTTCCCTTTGGCTGAGCCCATCGCGGCGAACGGCCTGAGGGAGGCGATGGGCGAATATGCCATCCGCGGCGGCCTGGTCTCTCATTGGGACGGGATACGGCTGTCCCCGCAGGACGGAAATCAGGCGCTCCGCGATGTGGATGGAGCATTTCCTCCCGATGTCTGGACCGTCTGGGTCGGGCTTCCCCTCGCGCCGGGGGAGCAGGGCCCGCTCCCCGCAACCGGAGCGGCGCATCCAAGGATGCGTGGCGTACGCCTTTTCCCCCGGATCCATCACTTCCAACTCTCACCGTGGGTCGTGGGAAGCCTCTGCGAGTGGTGCGTTTCCCGAAGACTGCCCGTGTTCCTCTGGCACACGGAAATCGACTGGGAGGGCCTGCACGGCCTGGCCGCCGCTTTTCCCGAGCTGACGATCGTGCTGGACACGCAGTGGCAGAAGATCCTCTACCACAACCGAGATCTGTTCAGCCTGCTGGACGCGTGCGGGAACGTCCTGGTGGAGAGCTCGAATCTCCTCGGCCAGGACTTTGTCGCCTGGGTGGTCCGGCACTGGGGCGCGCGGCGGATCCTTTTCGGGTCCTTCCTGCCCGCCGCAGACCCGTACTCGGCGATCGGCATGATCCTCGACGCTGACATCTCCGCCGAAGAGAAGGCACTCATTGCCGGCGGGAACGCCCGGGCGATTGTCCGGCAGGTGCGCCCGTGAGCCTGGTGAGCGAGCCGTTCATCGTCGATGCGCACGTGCATACCGGCTACCTCAACCTTTTCTTCTCTCCCGAGGTCGATGCGAAAAGCCTCCTTGCCCGCATGGACGCTCTTTCCATCCAGTACGCGGTGAATCTCGGCTCGTCGCGGAACCTCCTGGTGTCCAGCGCCGCGGAAATGGAAAAGGCGGAAGCGGAGTTCCGGGAATCCGGCAAGCGGCTTTTCTACTGCGGATTCTTTGATCCGCGCCGGGCAACGGAAGACCTGACGACGCTCGACAGGGCCGCCCGGGGGAGCGGGTTCAAGGGCATCAAGATCCACCCCTCATTTTGCGGGGTCGCCGGGGACGATCCCCGCTACGAGCCGGTGTGGCAGTTCGCCGCTGAGCGCGCTCTTCCCATCGTGTCCCATACATGGAGCGTGTCCAGCTACAACCCCGCGCAGGCGCTCTCCACGCCCGAGAGGTTCGAGCGTTTCGCGTCCCGCTTCCAGTCCGTGCGCTTCATACTGGGGCATGCCGGCGGACGGGGGGAGGGCCGGTTGCAGGCCATCCGCATGGCGCAGGAGCACGCGAACGTCTTCATGGACATCAGCGGGGATGTCATGGACCGCCACTTTTTGGAGCGCATGGCCGGCGAAAAAGTGGAGCAGAAGGTCCTCTTCGGTTCCGACTATCCCTGGCTGGACCAGAGAGCCCACCTCTGCGGCGTGTTCCTGGCCGGCATCTCACTCTCGGCCAAGGGGATGATATTGAGAGAGAACGCGCGCCGCGTGTTCGACCTGCCGTGAGAGGAGTGTCATGAAAGCCTTTTCGAAGCCGGCGGAACCCGACATCCGCGAGATGCTGGACGTGCTGTTCCGCCGGAAGCTGCCGACACGAGTTCATCATGCGGAGCTGTTCCTGGACGCCGAGATCAAGGAAGCGGTCGCTGAGCGGTTCGATTTGTGCGGGAATCTCGACAGGACTGACCCGCTGTTCGAGACGAAGCGGGACGTGGTTCTTCATTCCTTCCTCGGGTATGACATCTTTCGCGTCGGCGTGGCACGAAAGACCGTCTTTCAGACCGCGACAATCGCGGCGCCCGACACCACAGCGCAGAGAGGGCAGCAGAGATCGGCCCGCGACTGGCAGGAGGAGCACGCGGGTCCCATCCAGGGCTGGAAGGACTTCGATGTCTACCGCTGGCCGAAGGTCTCGGACATCGATTTTTCTCCCCTGGAATGGCTGGATCGCAACCTGCCGCCCACCATGGGGTGCTTCGAGCTGACCGCTCATATCTTCGAGATCCTCTCGTTCCTCCTCGGGTACGAGAGCCTCTGCTACGCTGTCGTCGACCGGCCCGACCTGGTGGACGCAATCCTCGAACGAGCCGGCAGCTTCTATGTCGATTTCACTCGCGCGCTCGTTGACTTCTCCCGGGTGGCTGTCGTGTGGGGCTCGGATGACCTGGGATTCCGGTCGGGAACGATGATGTCGCCGGATTTCCTGCGCGCAAAGATCCTGCCGTGGCACAAGAGATGCGCCGAGATCGCCCATGAGAAGGGCAAACCGTACCTCCTGCACTCCTGCGGCAATCTCGATGAGATCATGGAAGATCTTATCGTCGATGTGGGCATGGACGCAAAACACTCCTTCGAGGACGCGATCCTTCCGGTGACCGAAGCAAAGCGCCGCTACGGAGACAGGGTGGCGCTCCTGGGCGGAATCGATATGGATTTCTTGTGCCGATCCAACGAGCAGGCGGTCAGCAAGCGCGTGCACGAGACTCTGGAAATCTGCGTCAAGGGCGGCGGGTATTGCCTTGGGACAGGCAACACTGTTGCCAACTACCTGCCGCTGGACAATTACCTGTGCATGATCGACGAGGGCAGGAAGTTCGCCATCTGAGGAACCCTAGTAGCTTTCCAGGCACGGGAGGTAGAACCGCTGCATCGCCTTCAGCAGGTCGTCGGGTCCCTCGACCGTTCCCCGGTCGCTGGACAACCGGTAAAGAAGAGTATAGGCGCCCATGGAGCGGAACGAAAAGCTGAACCTTTCCGATTCCAGGCCATTCCTTTTCATGATGAAGTCGATGACAGCGTCGCTGCCGTTCACGCTTCTGGTCTCGAGGGCAAACGTGATCTTCTCTCCCTTGGGCGTGATGACCTCCTGGAACTTCGCGTCGCGGAAAAGCTCGCCGAAGGTCCTGTTTCCGAAATCCGAGACGCCGTCCCTCACGCAGAGCCGCGATGCCCAGATGGAGCTCGCGATGGGGGGCGTGGTGAAGCCCATCCCGGGGATGAGAACAGCTATCGCGATAGCAATCGCGGGTGCGATGACAAGGGCGCGTCCTGAGCCGCTCATGGCCCCAATATCGGGTTGTCAGGTCATACTCTTCACTGCGGGAATCGACTGACCGCGGGCGCGTTCAATAGAACCTGTGGAACCGTCGGGCGGAGATCAGCTCGCTGTTCATGCCGGCTTCGTGCAGGCCGCCGCTGTAGCGGCCATGCTCCATCTTCACGCACATGTCCACCACGGCGATGAGACCCGCCGAGCGCGCGCGCTCGGCGGCGGGAAGATTGATGATGCGAAGCTGCTGCCAGAATCCTTTTGCCTTGATGGCGATCGCCTCCTCGACGAGCGCCGTGCACTCGGCTGCCGGGCGGAACACGTCCACGAGGTCGACGGGGAAAGGGATGTCGGCGAGAGATCGGTACACTTTTTTTCCCAGGATCGTGTCCGCCCGCGGGTTGACGGGCACGATCTCGTATCCTGCCGACCCCAGGTAGCTTGCCACAAAATAGCTTGCCTTCTGATCGTCCGAGGAGAGCCCGACAATCGCTATCCTTCGAAACTCGTTGAGGACCCGCCTGATGTCATCGGGATTCTGGTAGAGCTCCTTCTGCTCGGGGGTCAAGGCGGAGTTCAGTCGGACTGCGCCAGAAATGCCTGATCCAAGTCCCATGTCAGATCCTCCAGGTTTTCGATTCCTACCGAGAGACGGATGAGCTCGGGACCGACGCCCGAGCTGCGCAGCTCCTCGTCCGAAAGCTGCCTGTGCGTTGTGGAGGCAGGGTGGATGACGAGGCTGCGCACATCGCCGATGTTGGCGAGGTGGCTGAAGAGCCTCAGCTTTTCTATGAAGCCTCTGCCGGTCTGTCTGATATCCTCCCCCGGCCGCTTCTTCAGGCCGAAGGAGAGCACCGCGCCGGGACCGCCGGGAAGGTATTTCTCCGCCAGGGCATGGTCGGGATGATCGGGCAGGCCGGCATAGGAAACCCAGTCCACCCGGGGATGGCTCTTGAGAAACTGCGCGATGCCCAGTGCGTTCTTCACATGCCGCTGCATGCGCAGGGAGAGTGTTTCAACACCCTGGAGCAGGAGGAACGCGTTCATGGGAGAAAGACAGGCGCCCGTGTCTCTGAGTGTTGCCGCCCGGGTCTTCATGAGAAAAGCGTAGTGGCCGAAGGTATCGAGGAATCTCAGGTTATGATACTGCGGGGAAGGCTCGACCAGCGAAGGAAACCGGGAGAAGTCGAACCTCCCGGAATCCAGGAGCAGTCCGCCGAGCGAGTTGCCATGGCCTCCCAGGAACTTGGTGGCCGAATGAAGGATGATGGTCGCCCCGAACTCCACCGGACGGCAGAGATACGGCGTGGCAAGCGTGTTGTCCACGATGAGGGGAATGCCGTGGCCCTTTGCCAGGTCCGCAAGCCGCTCGATGTCCAGGATGCTGCCCTGAGGATTGCCGATGGTCTCCCCGTACAATGCCTTTGTCTTCGTGCCGACCGCCCGCTCCCACGCCTCGAAGTCTCCCGGGCTCACGAACGTCGTCGCAATGCCCATCTTCGGAAGCGTGTACGTGAGCTGTGTCATCGTCCCGCCGTACAAGTGCGAGGAGGCCACGATCTGATCGCCTGGCTCGAGCAGGGTCAGAAACACGGCGAGCTGCGCTGCCATTCCGCTGGCGGCGGCCACCGCGCCCGTGGCGCCTTCCAGGGAAGCCACGCGTTCCTCGAGGATCGACACGGTGGGATTGCTGATGCGCGAGTAGATGTGCCCGTATGTCTTCAAGTCGAAGAGGTTCGCCGCGTGGTCGGTGTCGTAGAACACGAATGACGTGGTCTGGTAGATCGGCGCCGCTCGGGCGCCCTCCTGGGAGTCCGGAATGTGGCCCGCATGGACCATCCGCGTGTCGAATCCGAAGTCCTTTTCCATACTCCACTGGTGGCACATGATGCCCATGCACGTCAATCTCTAATCGCACCCGGCAAACGCTGGCAATGGTATGTAATAAGATCGAAATAGTAGTGTAATGTTGCACACTCTTTTTTCTTCTATTATGGTCGGGATGAGGCAAACACCAAGGAGACCATATGCTGATACGGCACGACGGCAAGTTCGGCTGGGATTCCATTCCTGTTCTCGCGTATAAGGAGAATGGCTCGATTTTCAAGGACGTCACCCGGCAGATCCTTTTTGAGCCTCAGCCGGACCTTTCCTGCCAGCTTCGATATTTCGAGGTGGGCCCGGGCGGCCACACGACCCTCGAGCGGCACCAGCATGCACACTGTGTCATCGTGATCAGGGGCGAAGGCGAGGCATTCGTCGGCGACCAGGTGGAACGCATTGGCGACAAGGATGTCGTGATCGTGCCCTCGATGACCTGGCATCAGTTTCGCGCCACCAGGGGCAAACCCCTCGGGTTCCTGTGCATCGTCAACGGCGAGCGCGACAGGCCCATGCTCCCTTCCGCCAAGGAGCTGGGCGAGCTGGAGCGAAACCCGAAAATCGCGGCGTTCATCCGGAGCTGAACAAATGTTCGGCGATAAACATCTTGACGGCACGCGCCGGCGGTTCGATAATTCGCCGATGGCTGGAACGAACCTGGTGGACCTGCTCAGCGGTGTGCGTTTCGGCGTGTCATACCTGCTGAGCGGCGGAGAGAAAGACGCGCATCTCAAAGCAAAGGAAATCTGTTACGAGCAGACCGTCGAGTTTCCCGAGGACATCACGCCGGCAGGGCCGATCGCGGACTCTATCGTCGGGAAGATCGAGGAGTTCTCCGCGGTGGGAGGAGGACGGTTTCGAGCCCGCATCAGCTATGCCATTGAATGCACGGCAGGCACCATTGTCCAGTTCTTGAACGTCGTGTTCGGGAATACCAGCATGCAGCCCGGCGTCAAAGTTGAGCGCCTTTTCCTCCCGAACCGGCTCATCGGGGCCTTCCGAGGCCCGCGGTTCGGACGCGAAGGCCTGCGCGCTTTCCTTGGTGTTCCTTCACGGCCCCTGGTCTGCGCCGCCCTGAAGCCGATGGGCCTCTCGGCCGCGGAGCTTGCCGAGCAGGCCTACAAGTTCGCTCTGGGCGGCATCGACTTGATCAAAGATGATCACGGCCTGAGCGACCAGGTGTTCTGCCGGTTTGAGGAGCGGGTAGCCCGCTGCGCGGAGGCCGTCGCCCGCGCGGCCAGCCGCACGGGCCGGAGGCTTCTTTACATGCCAAACGTGACCGCCCCCGCAGACAGGCTGCTGCCCGGGGCGTACCGGGCCAAGGAGCTCGGAGCCGGGGCTTTCATGGTCTGCCCGGGCCTCGCCGGGATGGACGCTGTGCGGGTTCTCGCGGAGGATGACTCGATCGGGCTGCCCGTGATGGCGCACCCCGCGTTCCTGGGGAGCTTTGTCACCTCGGAAGAGATCGGCTTCAGCCACGGAGCGCTCTTCGGCCAGATCATGCGGCTTTCCGGCGCCGACATGACCGTTTTCCCCAACTGGGGGGGCCGGTTCTCCTTCAGCCGGGAGGAATGCCGGCAGATCGCGGATGCCTGTGCGGAAGAGATGGGCGGCATGAGGACCATCTTCCCCGCCCCCGGCGGAGGCATGACCACGGACCGCGCGCAGGACATGCGGGACGTCTACGGAAGAGACTTCGTTCTCCTCATGGGGGGCGGTCTTCACCGGCACAGCCCCGACCTCACGCGAAACGCCGAGTACTTCATGGAGATGGTGAGCTCACTGTAGGGAGAAGGGATGCCGGCCTACACCGAGGAGATGCTGGTCGCTGTTTCCCACCTGTACTACTCAGAGGGCTTCAAGCAGGAGGCGGTGGCCTCGCGGCTGAATGTGTCGCGCCTGGCGGTGACGCGCATGCTGAAGAAAGCGCGGGACCAGGGCATCGTGCAGATCAGCGTGAACAGGCCGCTGCCAGAGCTGGTCGGCATGGCTTTGGACATGGAGAAAAAATGCGGCCTCAGGTCAGTGCGCGTCGTGCAGACAGGTTCGACATTCGAAGAGACGACGGCGGCCATGGGGCGGGCGGGCGCGGAGCTGCTGTGCGGCTTTCTGCGGCCCGGTTGCCGCATTGGCGTGGCATGGAGCAGGACGGTCAGCTCCATCGTCCCGTACGTCCGCAGGAGCCTCACGACAGGGGTGCGCATCAACGAGCTGGCGGGCACGTACCTGGCGCCAAACATCCCCTATGGCGTCTCTCTCGTTCTCGCGGAGAAGCTCCATGTCCCGTTGGAAAGCATTCCGATGCCGGTGCTCGTGAAAAGCGAGCGGGTGCGCCAGATCATGCTGCGGGAGCCGATGATCCGCAGGGCGATGTCCAACGCCGCCCGGGTGGACATTGCCCTGGTGGGGCTGGGCAACATCTCGGAGGAATCCAGCGTGGCACAGTCCGGCTTTATCACCGCCGCGCATCTCGCCGAGCTGACGAGCAAGGGCGCCGCGGGAGAGATTCTCATGCGCTACTACGACAGGCAGGGCCGATACATCCACACGTCCTTCGAGAAACGGACAGTGTCGATAAGCTGGGAGCAGATCCGCAAGCTGCCCTTTGTCGTTGCGCTGGCCTTCGGACCGTCGAAGATGGAGGCAATCCAGGGGGCCATGGCCGGAGGGGTCATCCACGGCCTCGTCACGGACAGGAGCACGGCCATGGCGCTCCTCGAAGCAGGCCAGCCGCGGTTCGCCGCGGCGTCGGGGAGCTCCCGTATGAGAGCTCCGTGAGCAAGGATACCGCAAGGAGGTACACATGAAGCGGATTGCATCGGTTCTCATCGCGATCGCCCTGATCGCGGCAGCGGGTTTCGCCCAGGCGAAGATCCCGCAGAAAATCGCCGGGCACCAGGGCGTCATCAAGGTGGCGGTCATCAGGAACCTCGGCTCCGACGACCACACCAACCAGTTCCTCGCCGGGGCGAAGGAGGAGGGCGAAGCGCTGGGATTCAAGGTGGACACGTTCATCACCAACGGAGAGGACGCGAAGTTCCAGGACTACGTGAGCTCGGCGATGAACCAGGACTATGACGGGGTGATCCTGTCCCACGGAAAGGACCCCTACGCCACTGACCTCGTGAAGCAGCTCGCCGCCAAGGGGATGGCGGTCTCGGTGTTCGACACTGCTCTCTCCGGTCCCATCGCGGGTGTTACCGCCACGTCGCAGAAGGACGAGTCCCTGGCCCAGATGTCACTCGGGCAGCTCGTGAAGGATTTCAAGGGCAAGGCGAGGTTCATCAAGCTGTGGGTAGCCGGTTTCCCGCCCATGGAGAGGCGGCAGGTGATCTACAAGCAGGTGCTCCAACAGAACCCGGGTATGAAGGAGCTGGAGCTGATCGGGGCGGTTTCCGCTGACGTGCCGGGAGACACCGCCAACAAGATGGGCGCCGCGCTCGCGAAGTACCCCCAGGGCCAGGTGGACGCGATCTGGGGCTCGTGGGACGCTTTCGCGGAAGGCGCCTACAAGGCCTTGAAGGAAAACGGCCGGACCGAGATCAAGATCTACGGCATCGATGTTTCCAACCAGGACCTGCAGATGATGCAGGAGGAGGACAGCCCCTGGGTCTGCACGGCAGCCGTGGACCCCAAGCTCATCGGCCGGATCAACATGAGGCTGGTGGCAAAGAAGCTCGCCGGAGAGCCGACGCCCGCCTCGTACGAGCTGCCGGCGGCGCTCATCAAGCAGAGTGACCTGAAGAAAAGCCAGACTCCCGTCAACATGATGACCCTCGCGACGATCATCCCGGGGTGGGGCGAGTCGAAGGACTTCAACGAGCCGTGGATGGACGCGCTGCGGGCCAGGTACAAGAAGTAGCGGGAGCGGGGAGGGCTGGGATGGACGCCTCGAAAACGACGCTGGAGATGCAGGATATCTCCATCAGCTTTCCCGGCGTCCGCGCCCTTCGCGGGGTCAGCTTCCGAACGGAGACCGGCGTCTCCCATGCCCTCGTCGGCGCAAACGGCGCCGGCAAGTCAACGCTCATGAAAGTGCTTGCCGGCGCCTATTCCGACTATACCGGCCGGATCCTGATCGACGGCCGCGAGGTTCGCATCCGATCCCCCCGGGAAGCAAAAAGCCTCGGCATCGAGGTCGTGTACCAGGAAGTGGACACCGCGCTCGTTCCGACTCTCAGCGTCGGTGAGAACATCATGCTGGACCTCACGGTGAACGACATGGGAGCCCGACAGGTGATGAGATGGAGGTCGCTGCACCAGCAGGCCCGCCGCATCCTGGACGAGCTGCACGTTGCGCTGGACACCCGGCTCTCTGTCGGCCGGTTCTCACTCGCGGAAAAGCAGATGGTTCTGATCGCCCGTGCTCTTTCCAAGGAATGCCGCTTTCTCATCCTGGATGAGCCGACCGCTCCGCTGAGCCACTCCGAGACAGAGGAGCTCTTTCGGGTGATCCGCGGGATCCTCCGGAGGAATATCGGGGTGATCTTCATCTCGCATCGGCTGCCCGAGGTGATCGAGATCTGCGAGCGGATCACGGTGCTGCGCGACGGCCAGCGGGTCGACGAGCGGCGCGTCGAGGACACGGATACGCCGCGGATCGTCGAAATGATGCTGGGCAGGAAGTTCGAGGAGAACTTTCCCAAGCGCCGGGTGCCCATCGGCGACATCGTTTTTTCCGTGACCGGTCTCAGCGACGATGCAAAGGTCAGGAACGTGGACCTGCACGTGCGCGCCGGGGAGATTGTCGGGATCGCCGGGCTCGTGGGAGCGGGCAAGTCCGAGCTGTGCAAGGCGCTGTTCGGCGCTTCCCGCGTGCGATGCCGGGAAGCCCTGATGAAAGGCCATCCCTACCGGTTTCGCGACCCCCACAGCGCGGTCCTCCAGGGGATCGGCCTCGTGCCCGAGGAGAGGAGGAAGGAGGGGATCCTCGTCGGTGAAAGCGTCTCCACCAATCTCACAGCGGCATCCCTTTCCGATTTCAGCGGAGCTCTCGGTTTCCTGCGCTTCGGGTCTGAGCGCAGGACGGTGAGGGAGATGATCGAACGGCTGGAGATCAGGACTCCGAGCGAAAACCAGAAAGTCGGCTACCTGTCGGGAGGCAACCAGCAGAAAGTTTCCGTGGGCAAGTGGCTCATCGCCGACGCGGAGCTGTACCTGTTCGACGAACCGACAAAGGGGGTCGACGTCGGAGCGAAGCGGGACATCTTCGAGCTGATCGGCTGGCTCGCGGCGGCGGGGAAGGCGATCATCTACGCGTCCTGCGAGCTCGCCGAGATCCTGGGCATCACGGACCGCATCTACGTCCTGTACGATGGACGCGTCGTCAAGGAGCTTGAGACGGGCCGCGCCACGGAGGAAGAGCTGCTTTTCTGCGCGATGGGAGGAAACTGACGTCATGGCCGGACAGGTCATGTCGCAGAGGCAGGTGCGCAGGTTCGATCTTTTCGGTTTTCTCTACCGGTGGGGAACCATCATCACCATCGGGATCCTCATCCTTTTCTTCGGGATCGTGACGCGCTCGTTCCTGTCTCCGGGGAACCTGATCAATATCCTGCGCTCGATCTCGATCGTCACGGTGATCGCGATCGGCGTTTCCCTGTCCCTCGCTGTCGGCGGCTTCGACCTGTCAGTCGGCTCTGTTGCCTCCCTGGCAGACGCCGTGGTGGTTTCCCTTTTCATCTGGTACGGAAAGGGCACCCCCGTCTCCATCATTGTGGCGATCGCCGCGTGCCTGGTGGTGGGAGGCTTCAACTCATTCCTGATCGTCAAGGTCCGCATTCCCGACCTGCTCGCCACGCTGGCCACGATGTTCATCTTCCAGGGCGTGGCCATGACGTACACAAACGGCGGCTCGATCACGGCAAACATGATGATGGCAAACGGCTCCACGGCGCCCGGGAAGCTCACGGCGGCCTTCAACGCCATCGGGCAGGTCCCGACGATCATTCTCATCATGATCGTGGTGGTCATCATCGTGCAGATCTTCCTCTCCTCCACCAAGCACGGCCGCTACATGTACGTGGTAGGCGGAAACATGGAGGCGGCGCGGCTCTCGGGAATTCCCATCGGCCGCTATCGGACCGCCGCCTACCTGATCTCCTCGGCATTCGCGGCTCTCGGCGGGATCATGCTCGGCTCGCGCATCGGATCCTCCCAAGTCAGCGCCGGCTCGGCGTACCTCATGGACGCCGTTGCCGCGGCATACATCGGCTTTTCCCTCGGCGGCTCGGGCAAGCCGAACGCCGTGGGGACGTTCCTCGGCGCTGTCCTCATCGGCGTTCTCCAGAACGGCCTCGTCATTGTTTCGGTTCCCTACTACGCAATGGACATCATCAAGGGGGCCGTCCTTGCCCTTGCGCTTGCCCTGACCTATTTCAGGAAGAGATGAACGGAGGGGGTGGGATGAGGGACTTCGATCACTACTTCATCATGAAATCGGCGGATGCGGCTGAGTTTGCCAGGACACGGTTCCATTTGTTCGAGCCCGGCGCGGTCCTGGAGCATGCTGAGATCGGAGACGGAAACCTCAATTACATCTTCCGCATCCGTGAGCCGGCAACCGGAAAAGCCGCGGTGATCAAACAGGCGGGCCCGACGGCCCGGCTCTCGGACCAGTTCAAGGTGTCCCCGGACAGGAACCGGATCGAGCACGACATCCTGGTCATCGAGAACGATCTCGCCCCCGGCCTCGTTCCGAAAGTCTTCGGGTACGACCCCGTCATGAACGCGCTGGCCATGGAGGACCTCTCCGATCACACCATCATGCGCTCGGCGCTCCTGGAGCGTCGGACGTTTCCTCTCTTCGCGGACCACATCACCACGTTCATGGTGAACACGCTTCTTCTCACGAGCGACGTGGTCATGGACCACAAGAAGAAGAAGGAGACGGTGAAGGGCTTCATCAATCCCGACCTGTGCGAGATCACCGAGGACCTGGTCTACACGGAGCCCTTCAACGACGTGAAGAAGAGAAACGATCCATTTCCCCCGAATCTCGACTTCATCCGGCGCGAGCTGTACGAGGACAAGGAGATTCTCCTCGAGACCGCCAAGATGAAGTTCGATTTCTTCTGCAACGCGCAGTGCCTCGTGCACGGAGACCTGCATACCGGCTCCATCTTCGTGCGGGAGGATTCCACCAAGGCCATCGACCCGGAGTTCGCGTACTATGGCCCCGCGGGCTACGACGTCGGGAATGTGATCGCAAACCTCATTTTCGCGTGGGCCAACGCGGATACCGTCATGGAGCAGGGATCCGCGCGGTCGAAGTTCACCGGCTGGATCGAGAAGACGATCGACGAGGTCATGGGGATGTTCGTCTCCAAGTGGAAGGCGCTGTGGGCCCGGTCGGTGACCGAACCGACAGCACGCTACGACGGGTTTGCCGAGTGGTACCTGGACGGCATTCTGAGGGACACCGCCGGTGTCGCCGGGCTGGAGCTGTGCCGCCGCATCGTCGGAATAGCGCACGTAAAGGACATCACGTCGATCAAAGACGAGGCCCAGCGGCTGCGGGCGGAGCGCCTGTGCATCACGGCCGCGAAAAGGTACATCCGGGAGCGGGATCGCATCACGACGGGAAGCGACTACCTGGATGTGCTGTTCAAGGCGGCAAAGAAATATGCGCGGGGCCATGCATGACCGAGACCTCGCGTCAGAGAGTCCTCAAAGCCATCCGCCACGAGCAGCCCGACATCACGCCAACCAACCTGGAAGGCTTCTACGACACGGAACGATGGCAGAAGCACTTCTCCACGTTGGACAGGATCGTGATCCGCGACAAGCTGGACACAGACATCCAGAGCGCGCGACCCGTGTACACGGGGCCACTCAAGGGAAAGGATCTCAGCATCTGGGGAACGCCGATGAACATTTACGGCGCCGGCGGCGTGGGTTACGGAGCTGGCCGGGACTACCCTCTGGCTCGGGTCGAAAAGGCCGAGGAGGTCGATGACTGGCCGTGGCCGGATCCCGAAGATTTCGATTACGCAATAACCGCTGAGGTGCTCCAGTCGATTCCCGGAGACAGGGCAAAAAGGCTGGACGGGAAGTATGGGGTGGAAAAGGAAGGGAGCAGCCGTGCCGAGCTGACCCAGAGCGGCGCGTGGGTGCCCCTCGTCTGCACGCTGTTCGACCTGTTCGGGATCGAGGGCACGCTGGTGCGGATGCATCTCGAGCCCCGCGTGATAGAAGCCGCCCTCCGCCGCCTGGAGGATTTCCTCCTCGGGTTCTTCTCGCGAATGCTGGCAAAGGCCGGGCACGCGGCTGACCTCGTGTATTTCGGCGATGATTTCTCCACACAGAAAGGTCTCATGATCTCTCCCGAGCAGTGGAGGCGGTTCCTGCTGCCGACCTATCGCAGGCTCTTTTCCCTGATCAAGGGGCATGGCAAGTACGTGTGGTTCCACTCCTGCGGGTCGTTCCACGAGGTGATGGGAGACCTCATCGACGCCGGGATGGATGTCTGGGAGACCGTGCAGGTCCAAGCGGCTGGCAATGATCCCCGCGAGCTGAAGAGAAAGTACGGTGGGAACATCACTTTCTATGGCGGCATTTCCACCCAGACGACGCTGCCACGCGGCAGTCCTGAAGACGTTCGCAGGGAAGTGCGGGATAGGATTTCCGTGCTCGGGGAAGGCGGCGGCTACATCGTCGGGGCGGACCATGGTATCATGCCCGACGTTCCGATGGAGAATGTCCTTGCCATGTATGACGAGGCAAAGCATTCTGGGACCAGGAGGTGATCGTCACATGATCGAGCCGGTACGGCTTGACGATGAGGCGGGTGTTCTCGTCATCCTCGACCAGACCCTGCTTCCCAACGAGACCGTTTCCCTGCGCCTGGGAACCCAGGGGGAGATCTGGGAGGCGATTTACCAGCTTCGCGTTCGGGGCGCTCCTCTCATCGGCATCACCGCCGCGTACGGCGCATACCTCGGCGTGCGCGCGTCAGCCGCCAAGACTCATCGCGAGCTGATGGCCGATTTTGCCAGAGTCAAGAAATACCTTGCCTCGGCACGGCCCACAGCCGTGAACCTCTTCTGGGCCCTTGACCGCATGGAAAAACGCCTGGCGGGGTTGAGCGGAGCAACCCCCTCAGAGGCAAAGGCTGCGCTGAGAGCGGAGGCGGACGCGATACTCGCGGAAGATGCGGAGATCTGTCGGAGCATCGGGGAGCACTCGCTTTCGCTTCTGAAAAAGCGCTGGGGCCTGCTTACCCACTGCAATGCCGGCGCCCTGGCCACCGCGCGCTGGGGCACCGCAACAGCGCCGATCTATCTCGGCGCGGAGCGGGGCTATGGCTTCACGGTCTATGCCGATGAAACGCGCCCCCTCCTGCAGGGCGCGCGGCTCACCGCCTGGGAGCTGTCGCAGGCGGGAATCGATGTCACCGTGATCTGCGACGACATGGCCTCGATCGTCATGAAGGAGGGCAAAGTGCAGGCCGTGCTCGTGGGCTGCGACCGGGTAGCGGCCAACGGTGACGCGGCGAACAAGATCGGCACCTCGGGCGTGGCGATCCTCGCCCGCCATTACGGGATTCCGTTCTACGTCCATGCGCCTCTGTCTTCCGTGGATCTGAAATGCTCCACGGGAGCGGAGATCCCCATCGAGCAGAGGCCGGCCCAGGAGGTGAGCGAAAAATGGTACGCTCGCCGCATGGTTCCCGCTGATGTGAAAGTCTACAACCCTGCCTTTGATGTCACCGACAATGAGCTGATCACGGCGATCGTGACCGAACGAGGGATTGCCTGCCCGCCTTTCACGGATTCCCTTGCGAAGCTTGCTGCCGGTCCGCTGCCGATGCGACAGAGCGGCCGAAGCTGATCAGCGCGCTCGGTGCGGCAACCGAGAACGCCGCGACGATGACGAACATCATCCGGATCCCCACCGCATCAGCCAGGATCCCGCCGATCCATGGACCGCAGAACATCCCGATCGCATAGACGGACTGGTGGATGCCCATCGCGGTGCTGCGGTGGAACACGTCGACTCTCTCGATCGAGAGCCCGAGGAGTATGGGGAAGAACATGCCGTTTGCAAGACCCATGATCACAGTGGAGATGAACAGGGGCGCCACGGAGCGTGCCGCCGCGGCCATGACAGCGCCGGCCGCGAAAGCCACAAAGCTGCCGTACAGGATGATCCCTTTGCCGCCGCGCCGGACGATCATCGTGGCAAGGAGGTTGGCTGCCGTGTTGGCCACGATGTTCAGGCTCATGATCAGGCTGACCACGACGCTGCCGGCTCCCAGTTGCCGGGCCAGAAGCGGCATGAACCCGAAAGTGATCGCCCACACCCCGAACTGGCACAACGCGTTGGTGAAGGACGGGATCAGCACATCGCCGCGTCCGAAAATGGCAAGGATGGAGCGGCCGCTGACCATGCTCCGGTGAGCCGCGTCCTTGCGGGGGATCCTGACCGACAGGACGATGAGCGTCGCGGCCAGGGCGAGGGCGGCAGCAACGATGAAGGGCAGCTCGTGGCCGCCATGGGCTTCCAGGAAGCCGGTGCAGCCGGTTCCGATCATCTGTCCGAAGGAACCAGCGAAAGAGAGGAGCGAGGTGGCGAAGATCGTCCGCTCGGGAGGATAGAAGCCGGCGAACACGACCATCATCGGAACCCAGACCGCGGCGGAGGCGCCGGTGAGGGACCGGCCCACGGCCAGGGTCCCGACTGATCGTCCCAGCACCATGACCACCGCTCCCACCCCTGCAAGCAGCACGCCGGCAACAAGGTAGGGCTTGTTCCGGCCCGTGGCATCCGTGATGACGCCGACGGGCATTCGCAACACCGCCATCCACAGCCCGTACATGGACAGCACGACGCCCACCGCGGCGAGGCTGGAGGTTCGTTCCGCGATGTGCGCTGGCAGGGAGGGCACGTAGACATACAGCGCGGCAAAGTACAGCAGGGAGGCAGCGAACAGCGAGCGGATGCGGTTTCGGTTCACCGTGGGATCCTTTTGTTTTCCTCCGGGGAGTAGACTATATTCATGGGGGGCGCGTCATGGCGGAAAGAATCGGCGACATCCTGCTTCGTATCGGCGCGATCACACAAGAGCAGGTGAACGACGTGCTGAGCAGGCAGGCAGCCGGGGATGGAAGAATGTTCGGCGAAATCGCCATCGAGCAGGCATACATCGACGATGCCGCGCTCAAACGCTACGTGGAGTACAAGGCAGCTCAGACGGGCGGCTGAGGGCCGCCGACGTGACGGTCGAGCCCGATCACTTCGACGGTGACGTCGTGTCCCCACTCATCGGTCCCGGTAACGAGGCAAGAGCGCTGGCTGGCTCCTCGTGATCCGCCGAGATTCTGA
>DATKLB010000075.1:0-28336 GCA_035542615.1 Spirochaetia bacterium
CTTCATGAGCAGATCGTAGTTTTCCCTTTCGCTCTGAAGGGCAAGCAGGGCCGCCCTGTCCGCGCTGAGCTCGGCTTTCCTTTCCCATTCCTTCAGTGCAAGGAGCAGAGGCTGCGCGAGAAGACCGGCAATCGGAAGCACGCCGAGGGACACGTTCATCAGGACCCAGAGAACGGTCATGTAGGCGTTATGCCCGCTCATGATGTGTCCCAGCTCGTGCGCCACGGCGCAGTACAGCTCGTCGTCGCTCAGCGCCTTCAGGATCGCGCTGTTCAGGACGATGAACGGCGCTTGCACCCCGTAGACTCCCGCGTTGAAGAAGGGACTGTTCGCCACGAACACGTCCGGCGTGGTCGGCCAGTCCATCACCTCCACGGCCTTGTCCAGAAGAACCTTCACGCGGTGGAACTGCGTCGGCGTCACCTTGACGCAGCAGGAAATGTGCAGGAGGCGGATCGACCGGTCCGTCGTGCCGCCGACGAGCATCTTCATCAGCTCGTCGAGGCCCTTCACCTGCCGCAGCGCGGTGAGAGCGGCCTTGTCGGCCGGGTGCTCCCACGCCCTGGGGCTGATGCCGGTGAGCTTCCTTGTGCGCTGGACGAGCATGTGAGTCTCCTCTGGGGTCAGTCTATCTTGCGGGGAGGCCATGTCAAGGTGACTCAACAACCGCTTTTCGATATCCTCACGCCATGAGCGTTGGAGACAGCTTCGCGGTCGGCCTCGTGCAGATGTCGCAGACCGCGAACACGAGTGCAAACGTGTCCAGGGCCGTCCTGCTCGTCCGGCAGGCGGCCAGGGAAGGCGCACGGATCATCTGCCTGCCCGAGCTTTTTCGCTGCCAATACTTCTGCCAGAACGAGGACGCTGGATCCTTCGACCTCGCGGAGCCGGTGCCCGGGCCGTCAACCGAGGCGATGTCCGCGGTTGCCAGGGAGAGAAACATCACAGTCATCGTGCCCGTGTTCGAGCGCAGGGCCGCCGGCCTCTACCACAACAGCGCAGTCGTGATCGGACCGGATGGCGGCATCGTGGGGCTCTATCGAAAAATGCACATCCCGGACGACCCGGGGTACTATGAGAAGTTCTATTTCGCGCCCGGGGACCTCGGCTACCGGGCCTTTGACACGCCGGTAGGACGCGTCGGTGCACTCATCTGCTGGGACCAATGGTATCCGGAGGCCGCGCGGCTCACGGCGCTGCGAGGCGCCGGGGTTCTCTTTTACCCGACCGCAATCGGATGGCATCCTCGGGAAAAAGCCGGGCACGGAGAGGCGCAGCGCGATGCCTGGGTCACTATCCAGCGCGGTCACGCCATCGCAAACGGTGTGTACGTCGCCGCCGTGAACCGCACCGGACTGGAACGGCCGGCCGCGGGAGAAGGGATCGAGTTCTGGGGCAGCACTTTCCTGTGTGATCCGTTCGGCGTGGTGGTCGCACGCGCCCGAACCGACGGGGATGAAGTCGTATGTGGTGAAGTCAATCCGTCGCGCATCGAGGAGGTCCGCCGCTCCTGGCCGTTTCTCCGCGACAGACGCATCGATTCGTACCTCGACATCGGCAAGCGCTTCATCGAAGAGCAATGAAGAAGCCCGACGTGACCGAGCAGGTTCCCGCTCGCCTGGGCTTTCGGATGCCGGCTGAATGGGAGACCCATGAGGCGACCTGGCTCGCATGGCCGCGGCGCCGATCCGACTGGCCGGGAAAAACAGCGCCCATACCCTGGGTGTTCGGGGAGATCGTGCGAAAGATCGTTCCCGGGGAGAAGATCAGGATCCTCGTGAGATCGGCCGACCACGAAAAAGGGTCGCGGCGCGTCCTGGTCAGCATCGGGGTCATGCCGCGGGAAGGCACGCCGCGCATCGAGATGATGAAGATTCCCACCGACCGGGCCTGGGCGCGCGATTTTGGACCGATTTTCATTCGCCGCGAAGAACCGAAGCGCGAGCTGGCCGTGGCTGGGTTCCGCTTCAACGCCTGGGCCCGGTATCCGGACTGGCGCCTGGACACCCGGGCGGCAAAACGCATTGCTCGCGCCCTGAAGCGCGCATACTATCCCGTGCGCCGCGGCGGAAAGGACGTCGTTCTCGAAGGGGGGAGCATCGACGTGAACGGCCGGGGGAGCCTCCTCACCACGGAAGAGTGTCTGCTGGACAAGGATGTGCAGGTCCGCAATCCGTGCCTGGACCGCCGCGACCTCGAAGCGATCATGAAAGACTACCTGGGCGTCTCGAATGTCCTCTGGCTCGGGCGCGGCATTGCCGGCGATGACACTCACGGCCATGTGGATGATATCTGCAGGTTCGTTTCTCCGGGAGCCGTCGTGCTCTGCAGCGAGCGCGATCCCAGCGACGCGAACTACCGGGCGTTGGAAGAGAACCGCGAGAGGCTGGAGGGATGCCGGCTAGAAGATGGCTCGCGAATCCAGACGGTGCTCCTCCCGATGCCGGCTCCTCTCTTCATGAACGGACAGCGCCTTCCGGCAAGCTACGCCAATTTCTACATATCGAATGCTGCCGTTCTCGTGCCGACTTTCAACGACCCGAGCGACCGCAGGGCGCTGGGAATCCTCGCCGAGCTTTTCCCCGACCGTACCGTGGTCGGCATCCACGCTGTTGATCTCGTCTGGGGGCTCGGCACTCTGCACTGCCTGACGCAACAGGAGCCAAGCGAGCAGCCGGAAACGCTCAACCCTGTTTCAGGAGGCCGGTGAACTGGTCGATACTGCCAGTGGAGTGTTCCCATGCTGACACGACGTTTCCTGCCTTTGGTGCTTCTCGTTGTTCCTGCGTTTCTTCCCGCCCAGGTCCTTCGGATTGCTTCGTACAACGTCGACGGTCTCGGCGAGCAACGCAAGGACTACGTGACTCTCGCAAAGGTGATCACGAACTTCGACGTCGTGGCAGCCGAGGATGTGATGAGCGCCGGCGGCCTGGAGAAGGTTCTGACTCTGCTTGCCGACGGGTGGGAAGCGGCAATCAGCGAGAAGGACGCGCGCTCTGCAAGGTCCCGGGAGTTTTTTGGCTTCTTCTACAACGACCGCGTCGAGCTCTACAAGCTGCTGGGCGGATACCCGGGAGAAGGGTTGTTCTCCCGCCCTCCATTCGGCGCGAACTTCAAGGTGAAGGGATCCCCGTTCTCGTTCAACCTTGTTGCGTGCCACATCGATTCCGAGAGCGGCGCGCAGTCGCGTTCAGGACAAATCGACCGGCTGGGTGACGTGTACCGGTACTTCGAGAAGATGACCGGGAACCGCGGCATCACGATCATGGCCGGCGATTTCGGAGAGGAGCGGATTCCCAACTTCCGCTCGCTGACCGCGCTGGGCGGCCAGGAAGTGCTTCCCCGCAAGGCTACGACCATGGGGAAAAGCGGGCCCGACAGGGAGTACGATCACATCTTCGTCAGCCCCGCACTGCGACCGCGCGTCGCGAAGGCAGATGTTCTCTACTGGACCCGGGACTTCGAGGGCACACGGAGCACCGTTTCGACCCATTTCCCCGTGTACCTTGTGCTCAAGGCTGGCCGGTAGTCTCCCCGTCAACGGCAGAACCGAGCTTCCTGGTCTCGCGAGCTGGCGCAGGCACATCAAGCTGATTTCAACAATAGCGCCGAGCGGCTGATGCGGATGGAAGGCCGGCTCTCGACCACCAGTCCCGCAGCCGTGGCCGCGTCGAGCTCGCGCCGGAAGAGCTCCTCCGCCACGTGCCAGGCAGGCTCGGAGAAAAGAACCTTTCCTCCCGGCGTGAGGGCTTCGGCGATCTCGACGAAGAACTTCGCCGGGTCGCGAACCTCGTGGACCATGGCGAACGCAAGCGCGAAATCGACTTTTCCCGCGAGGTCCCTGATTCCGAGGCTTTTTCCGTCTGACAGCCTCAGCTCCATCCGATCCAGAAGGGCCGCCCGTCCAGCTCGCCTGCGGAGGCTCTCCAGCATCTTCGGCTGAACGTCGACGGCTATCACGCGCCCGCCCGGGCCGGCCAGCCGGGCCATCTCGAGGCTGAAGAACCCCATGCCCGGCCCGGGCTCGACCACGGTCATCCCCTCAGAGACAAGCCCCGCGAGGAGAGACCGCGGAGTGTAGAGCAGCCTGCGGAGCGGATTGTCCGCAAGAAAGCACCCGATCCATGGCGGGCAGAGGTGGTCGGCCTCGTGACGCGGCACGAGAGCGGTCTCCTACTCCAGGCTGAAAGGCGGGTAGTGGTCCGTCACCAGGAGAAATGCATAGCCGCTGACGCGAATCCCCCACCTCGCGACTCCGACCACGAAATCGAACAGCCCGCGAGGGTAGCGGCCCGTGAACAGGATTGCGAACCAGGCGATGATGGTGACTGCGACGGCACCGATGAAAAGGAATGCAAGGATGATGTAATGCGGGATGGCAAGGAACCACTTCACAAGCGGCAGCCCTGTCTTGAGCTCCTTTGCCACGTTCGGGTAGGGCATCTCGAAGTGAACGGTCTGTTCCTCCTCCGTGGACGGATACACGTCGGTCAGGAGAGCGAGGTACGCGCCCACCCGCAGCCCGAATCGCGTCAGGTTCAGGTTCCAATCGAACCACCAGCGGGGGTACTTCCAGCGGAACAGGAGCATCAGGACCGTGGGCATGAAAAGGATTCCTCCGGCCATGAACGGGAATTGGTATCCGTGCGAGCCCCAGCCGGGACCGCTCACAAGGGTCAGGACGATGAAGACGGGGACGATGAGAATGATCCGGAAGACCGAGGTCAGCCTGTTCAGGTTCCTATCGGGGTAGTCGATACGGAGCGAAACAGGGTAGGCAGGAGAGCTGTTCGCATTTGCCATACATTGCTCCTTGGGTGGAAAGTTTTCCGGATTCTAAACCCGCGGATACGCGGCGTCAACGAAAAACAGCGTTGGCCCGCCCGCTGGGCCCCTGCCGGCCTGCTTCAGCCGAGGGCCCAATACGGCTGCAGTGTCCGCGAAACAGCGTTGATGACCGCCAGAGTCTCCCTGCTCGGTCCGTTCTCGTGTCCGCCGTGCGGCGCCGACGCCATGCCGGCTCCTCCGTTTGCCAGCGTCGACAGGACCGCGGAGACGCCTCCAGCAAGCGCATCGAGGTCGTAGCCCCCTTCGAGGACGAACACGAGTCGGCCCGGGCAGCAGGCGGCGCTGATCGACAGAAGCGTCTTCGTCATCCAGGCGAAACCCTTCGGACTCACGTTCATCTCAGCGAGAGGATCTCCTCCTGCGATGTCGAATCCGGCAGACACCAGAATCAGCTGCGGCTTGTACTGGCTGGCAATCGGCTCCAAGACGCGCTCGACGATTGCCAGGTAGTCCTGGTCCCCCTGGCCGGGTGGAAGAGGAACGTTCACCGTGTAAGCCGTTCCCGGGCCCTCACCGATTTCGTCGATCCTGCCCGTCCCCGGATAGTGAGGGTACTGGTGGACGGACAGGAAGAGGACCCGGTCAGTCCGATAGAACGAGTGCATGGTTCCGTTCCCGTGATGAACGTCCCAATCGAAGATAAGGACCCGCTGGAGGCCGAGACGCCGCAGGGCATACTCGGTCCCCACCGCCACGTTGTTGAACAGGCAGAAGCCCATTGCATGACCGGCTTCCGCGTGATGACCGGGAGGTCGCACGAGAGCGAAGGCCGCGGCGAGACCCCCGGCTGCGACAGCTTCCACGCAGGAAATGACTCCCCCGGCGGCGCGCACGGCAGCCGCGTGCGAGTGCTCGTTCGCGGCGGTGTCGGGATCGAACATCGTGCGGGGGTTCCCCCGTGTCTGCTCCACCGCGTGGATGTAGCCCTCCTCGTGAACCCACGACAACTCCTCACGCGTTGCGTCACGGGACGGCAGATCCACAAGCCGATCGCGGAGGGCAAACGCTTCCAGCATCGCGTCGACGACGCGCAGCCTCTCGGGGGATTCGGGATGGCCGGGCCCGTTCGAGTGGAGGTGAAAAAGCGGATCGCGAATGAGACCAATCTTGCTCACTTCATGTACGCGTTGCCTTCCGCTCTGGCCGATCCTTTCCCATTCCAGCACGGCCGTTGCCATGTCGCCGCCAGGTGCCGACAAAACGATCGACTTCCATTTTCGCGCTCCCGTGATCCAAACGTATCGTTTGGCCCAGCGTGCAGCAAGCCGTTTCGGGCTGGAAAACCCGTGGCCACGGCTGTACTATGCCATAGACTGAGGAGAAAAAGCGATGATCGCTGCTCTCGAGGTTCGCCCCGTTGTCACGCGCCGAGACCGGAGGGCGTTCGTAATGTTGCCCTGGCGCGTCTACCGCGGAGATCCCCTCTGGGTGCCTCCCCTGATCTCCGACCGCCTCGATTATCTGGACCCTGCCCGGGGTCCTTTCTACAGGCAGGCGGATGTCGCTCTCTTCGGGGCCTGGCGCGGCCGCGAGCTCCTGGGTACCATCGCCGCGTTCATCGACCGTCCCCGCGTGGAGCACATGAACAGGCACGAGGGCGGCTTCGGCTTCTTCGAGGTCGTCGAAGACTACGCCGCCGCCTCGCGGCTGCTTGACGCATGCCGGGAGTGGCTCCGAGCCCGCGGCATGAGCTCGATCCGGGGCCCGACAAGCTTCGGCGATAATGATTGCCCCGGCATCCTGATCGAGGGGACAGAGTATCCGCCGGCGATGCTCGAGGCGCATACGCCCGTGTACTACAGGGATTTCCTCGAGCGCTACGGAATGGCGAAGGACCATGATCTCTACGCGTGGCGGGCCACTTTCGATCGGGTCGGCAAGGAGCTGGACAGTGCGCCCTCGGATATCGTCCACGTCTCGGATGCCGTAACGCGCGAGGGCGCTGTTCGGATCCGCAGCGTACGGCTTTCGGACTGGGCCGCCGAGGTGTCGACCATTCGTGACCTTTTCAACGCCACCATCGGGCAGATCCCTGAATCCGTCCCCCTCGGCGAGGACGAGTTTCGCAGACTGGCTGACCAGATGCGGCCGTTCATCGACCCCGACCTTGCGCTGATCGCCCAGGTGGATGGGCGGCCGGTCGGATTCTGCGTCATGATTCCGGACACCAACCGGGTGCTCCGTCGCCTGAACGGCCGGCTTTTCCCGTTCAACTGGCTCATGGTCAAGCGATGGATCCGGCAGATCGACGTGGTTTCGTTCAAGCTCATGGGCATCCTGCCGGAGTACCGACGCCGCGGCATCGATGCTCTGCTGTACGTGGAGGCCCTCTCCAAAGCCAGGAAGAACGGCTATCGATGGCTCGATGGCTCACTCACCTCCGAGCTGAACCCGGCCATCAATGTCATCGCCCAGAGCCGGGGGGCCGAGCGTTACAAACATTACCGGCTGTACCGTATGGAGCTGTGACGGCAAACCCATGCTGAGCACCGCAATGACCCTGGGCGATGCGATCCGCATTGTCGCGGAGGCTGGAGCCGACCAGGAAGTGCTGGTCTGCGGATCCGAGCGGCTCACGAACAGGCAGCTTCTCCAGCGCATCGACTCCGTTGCACGCGGCCTGGTGGAACGCGGTGTCCGCAAAGGAGACAGGATCATCGCGCTGCTGCCGCCCGGTTCGGGCTTCGCTTCCCTGTTCTTTGCCGCGGCCAGGCTCGGGGCAGTCATTGTTCCCCTCAACCCGGAGCTTCCCGAACGGGCCCTCCAGGAGATCGTGGAGCACGCTCAGCCGACGGTCATCGTGTCAGCCGATTCGCCCGTCGCAGGACTGGAGTCCGGGGCGACTGAGCTATGGGATGTGCAGGTGGATCCCAGCGACCTTCTCGCTCTTCTGTATACGTCGGGGACAACGGGAAAACCAAAGGCGACGATGCACACACACGGCAGCCTGATCGCGCCCGTGGTGGCAACCCTGAAAATACGCGAGCAGTGGGCCCGCCCAACCAGTCTGGGGATGATGTTCGAGGCGGTAAAAGCTGTCGCCAGATACCGGACCCGGATATTGAGAAGCATCGGCAAGCCGCAGACGATCATGTCGACCGCCGGCTGGCACACCATCACCGGCATCCACGTCATGCTTCAGGGGCTGCTGATGGGCGACCGCCTTGTGGCCATGCCCCGGTTCCACCCACACGACGCGCTTGCCCTCATCGAGGGTGAGCGCGTGACCATTGTCGTGGCTGTTCCTACTGCCTGGCAGGCGCTGGTTGCGCTGCCGGACATCGCGCGCCACGACCTGTCGTCTCTCTTTGTCTGTGCGAGCGGCGGCGCCGCCTGCCAGCCGGAGCTGGCCAGGGAGATCCGCCGGGTTTTCGGGTGCGCTCTGTACAACGGGTTTGGCATGACGGAAGCCGCGGGGGGAATCTCGGTCAGCAGCCTTTCCGACTCCGACAGTCAGCAGGACGAGACCGTCGGTCGGGTCATGCCGGGCATAGACGTCAGGGTCGTCGACCAGGCAAGACGCGAGCTGCCGCCGGGCGACGTGGGGGAGCTGGCCGTGCGGGGGGAAGGGGTGATGCTCGGCTACTACAAGGCTCCCGAGCTCACTGCCACGGTCAGGGACGGCGAGGGCTGGCTCTACACCGGCGACCTCGCGCGCATCGACGAGAAGGGCTACATCCACATCGTGGGTCGCAGGAAGGACACGATCATCCGCGGCGGACTGAACATCTACCCGGCCGAGATCGAGAGCGTGTTGGAGGAGAACCCGAAGATCGAGGAGGCGGCGGTCGTCGGCGTGCCTTCCATCGTGGGCGGGGAGAGCGTGTGGGCTTTTGTGCGCCTGGCGCCGAACGCCGTGATGACGGTCCAGGAGGTGCTCGACTCCTGCCGGGGCAGGTTGGAAGTCTTCAAGATACCCACCGAGGTGCGGTTTGCCGCGGAGTTTCCCCGGGGGGAGAGCGGCAAACCGCAGAAGTTCATGCTCCGCGAGGAAGCGCTGAAGGAGCTCAGAGGAGGAACGACATGAGCAATCCCGGCACGCCGGTCACGCTGGATGAGTTTCGCCGCCTCATTGCCAGGGAGCTGCACATCGACGAGAGCCGCGTGCGGCCCGAAGCCTCCTTTGTCGAAGACCTGTATGCCGATTCGATCAGGCTGGTTGAGATGATGCTTCATCTCAAGCAGCAGGGGATCACCATCCCCATGGAGGAGGCGTGGAACGTGAGGACCGTGGCTGATGCATACGAGATCTACGCCCGACACGCCCCATCATGACCTAGTCCTCTGGCTGCCAGAGGAAAACCTCTGCCTCGCTTCCAGCATAGCAGAGCGCGGCGGAGTACCCTCCGCCTACCGGCACGTCGCGCACGTGAAGCTCGCCGGTTTGCGGCTGTCCCGCCGGTACCTGGATGACCTGGACCTGTGAACGAGGATCGGGAGAGACGATGACCTTGTCCAGGAGCCCGGCAATGCTTCCCCCGAGCGCCTTGATTGCTGCTTCCTTCCGCGTCCAACAGGCATAGAATGCGGCGGTTCTCATTCCTGCCGGCAAGCCAAGAATCGATTCGTGCTCACGCGGCGAGAAGAAGCCGCGTGAAATGTCGTCGATCTCCACGGGCCGGATCCGCTCGACATCCACGCCGACCCGACGATCCCTCGCAATGGCGATCAAGGCCACGCCTTGCGTGTGGGAAACGTTGAACTCCATCCTGCGACCGTGAGGGTCAGGATCGAGGGAAGGCTTCCCGTATTGGCCGGCGGTGAACCGAATGCCCTCCGGAGCTTCGCCGTCATAGCGGCCGATCAGTCTCCTGAGATAGCCTCGGCAAATGCAGAAGGAATCCCGGTCCTTCTTGAAGAAAAACCCCTCAGCTCGCCGCTTCTCTTCGGGCGAAAGGATCCTCCGGAGAATCTCTGCTCGATCACCGCCCGGCTCGAGGGAGATCTTCCAGATGTGGATCTCGCGATCCCCGATGGACGCCGGGCCCGGTCCAGTCAGCCAGCGCCAGGAGTCCATGCGTCACAACGCCGCGCAGAACGCGGCGATCTCCCTGACCGCCTGCGCCATGTTTTCCTCATAGGTGTGCCCCGAGGCTTTGCGCGGTTTCAGTGAGTGGTCCCCGTCAGGGAGAAATACGATGCGGATGGCAGGCGACAGGGTATACCCGCTGATGTCTTCCCTGCTCCCCAGGGAGTCCCGCTCACCCTGCAGGAAGAGGGCAGGGGTTTTGAGCTCCGCCAATTGCGAGACTCGCAGAGTCTCCGGCCTGCCTGTTGGATGAAACGGATAGCCGAGACAAACCAGACCCTTCACTCCTGCGCGATCGCACACCATGCTCGCGATCCTGCCTCCCATCGACTTGCCTCCGATCACGAGCTTCGAAGGATCACCCAACTGCTCCACCACCCGCCGCCAGGTTGCCTCCAGGACCGATGGGAAATCTGGTCGGCCTCTTTTTCCGGTGTTTCGAAACTGCTGCATGTAGGGGAACTCGAAGCGAACGACGCGGAAGGATTCCCCGGCAAGGGCGTGGGCGATCTCTTCCATGAACGGGGAGTCCATGGCTGCCCCGGCGCCGTGGGCGAGCACGATGCTGAGCCCCGCCGCGCTGCCTCTGGGCTCGTCGATCAACAAAGGCACCTCAGTCATAGTACATTGAGCGAGTATGGCGATCGAGGAGTACCGACGCAAGCGGGACTTCAAGAAGACCTCCGAGCCGAAGGCGCAACGCGGGAAGGCCAGGGGCAACGGCTTCGTCGTGCATCGACACGAAGCGCGCAACCTCCACTATGACCTTCGCATCGAGGCGGGCGGCGTGCTCGCCTGCTGGGCAGTGCCCAAGGGTTTCTCGTACGACCCGGCGGACAAGAGACTTGCCGTCCGCGTGGAGGACCATCCTCTCCTGTACAAGGACTGGGAAGGCACCATCCCGAAAGGCGAGTATGGCGGCGGCACAATGAAGATCTGGGACGCCGGCACGTACGAGGTACGCAAGGCGCCGAGCATCGAGCAGGCTCTGGAGAAAGGGGAGCTGAAGATCGTGCTTCTTGGCCGGCGGCTGCGGGGAGAGTGGCACCTCGTTCGGACAAAGCAGGAGGAAGGGAAGAACTGGCTCCTGTTCAAGGCACGGGACC
This sequence comes from Spirochaetia bacterium, assembly GCA_035542615.1. Lineage (GTDB taxonomy): Bacteria > Spirochaetota > Spirochaetia > SZUA-6 > Fen-1364 > Fen-1364. Next base: position 10,984 of record DATKLB010000075.1, read on the forward strand.
GCTACGTTGGATCGGGAAGCGACCTTTTCGGCGGAGCGGACATGAGCAGGGCGCTGCAGAAGCCGCTGCCTCGGTCGCTGCCGCGCATGGAGGCCTCGGCGGGAGATCGCCCCTTCGACGATCCTGACTGGCTGTTCGAGCCTGCACTGGTCGGAAAACGTGTCCTGGTGAAGATCCAGGGAACCGATGCGAGCATCCGGACCAGATCGGAGGAGCTTGCGGACAGGGTCCCCGGCATCGTGAAGGCTCTGGGTGCCGTACGCGCGGAAACGGCAGTGTTCGATGGTGTCGTTGTGGCGCTGGACGAGAAGGGGAGCGCCTCGCTCTCCGCGCTCCAGCACGAGCTCGAATCCGGCGGCGCCGGAGCGGTCCTCTATCTTTTCGACGTGCTGTACGCCGAAGAATGGGACTTGCGGAAGCTCGCCCTGCGCGAGCGCAAAGCTGTTCTGCGCGCCCTGCTTCCTCCGGAGTCGGCCAAGCTGTTCCTCGTGGATGCCGTGGCCGAGCGCGGAGTGGCACTCGCGCAGGCAGCAGCCGAATCAGGGCTGCCGGCAACCGTGGCCAAGAAGGCGACCAGTCCGTATCGCCAGGGGGAGTCGCCGGACTGGCTGCTGATTCCCGCGGGACGGCAGCCGGCTGCGCGAAAAAGCGCGTGGACCGCCCAGCCGTCCTTCGTCGTAACGCACCCGAGAAAAGTGTACTGGCCCGAGCAGGGCTACACGAAGGGCGACCTCGTTGGCTATTACGACAGGATGGCGGCCTGGATCCTCCCGTATCTCAGGGACAGGCCGCTGCACCTCTACCGCTGGCCTGACGGCATCCGGGGGAAGTCGTTCTACCAGAAGCAGCTTCCCGAGGACATCCTGGAACAGGTGGAGACGGTCAATGTGGCGCGCGATGGCGAGGAGCCCGTGTACTACGCGATGTGCAACGACCGAAGAGCGCTCCTCACTCTCATCAACACGGGCAGCATCGACCTGCACCCGTGGATGTCGCGGAAGGGCAGCCTGGACTTTCCCGACTGGGCATTCATCGACCTTGACCCCAAGGACGCTCCCTTCTCCAGCGTGATAAAGCTGGCCAGGGAAGCGGGCAAGCTGCTGCGCGGCATTGGCGTCGAGCCCTATCTGAAGACCTCGGGTTCCACCGGGCTGCACGTCTGCATCCCTTGGGAGCCCGTCTACAGCTTCGAGCAGAGCAGAATGTTCTGCGAGGCGGTGGCGCGCATCATCGTCCGGGACCACGGAGACATCGCCACCGTGGAGAGGATCGTGAGCCGGCGGGAGGGCCGTGTGTACCTTGACTTCCTCCAGAACCGCCGGGAGCAGACGATCGTTCCTCCCTACGTGGTCAGGCCGGTGGAGGCCGCCTCCGTCTCGATGCCGCTCGCCTGGGATGAGCTGGAAACCGAGTTCAGCGTGCAGGACTTCACGCTCGTGAACGCGCCTCAGCGAGTCGAGCGTACGGGAGACCTTTTCCGCACGGCTCTCACAAGGCCCCAGGACCTTGCGCAGGCCATCCAGTCTCTGGGAAAATCACTGTAGATGCAGAAGGAAGGGGCCGGCCTCCGACTTGCCGCTACCGACATTTCCAACCATCTCGCCTGCCGGCATCTGACCCAGCTCGACCGCGCTGTTGCCGAAGGCCGGCGCGCGGCGCCCTCGTGGAGCGACCCCTCGCTCGCGTTGCTCCAGGAAAGGGGCTTCGAGCATGAAAGGGCGTTCATCCGGCAGCTGCGCTCGGAAGACCTGCGCGTCGTGGAGCCCCAGCAGGAGGGCGGCAAGCTGTCGATGGAACAGACCCTCCAGGCGATGCGGGACGGCGCCGACGTCATCGTCCAGGCTGAGCTTCGAAAAGGTCAGTTGCTCGGCCGGGCAGACGTGCTCTTGCGGGTGCCGCGGCCCAGCGCGCTCGGAGACTGGTCGTACGAGGTGGCTGATACGAAGCTGTCCCAGGAAACGCGCGCGGGCACGGTGCTGCAGCTGTGCCTGTACTCGGAGCTTGTGTCGGAAGCGCAGGGCTTGTCTCCTGAGTGGATGCACGTGGTGAAACCGGGACCGGGCTTTCCGCGGGAAAGCTTTCGGTTCGACGACTACGGAGCCTACTATCGACTTGTGCGCCGTGGCTTGGAAGAGGCGGTCGCAGCGCCGCCGTCACGAGCCACGTACCCGGACCCCGTGGAACACTGCCGAATCTGCCGGTGGTGGAAGGAATGCGACCAGCGCCGGCACGATGATGACAAGCTGTGCCTGGTGGCGGGGATACGGCCGCTTCACATCGGTGAGCTGGAGCGCCAGGGGATCCGCACGCTGACGCAGTACGCGGAGGAGCCGAAGCCGCTGCGCCAGAGGCCGGAGCGCGGAAGCCGGGTGGCTTTTGCCCGGGCGCACGGACAAGCCCGGGTGCAGCTCGACGGGCGACGGGCCGGACAGCCCCGCTACGAGCTTCTGGCGCCTGAGCCGGGTCTCGGTTTCCACCGGCTGCCCGAGCCGGACACGGGAGATGTCTTTTTCGACATCGAGTCTGACCCATTTGCCGGCGATGACGGGATGGAGTATCTCTTTGGGATCGCGTACGGTCACCCGACACTTCAGTACAGGGCGCTGTGGGCGCTCAATCCCGAGGAAGAGCGCCGAGGCATTGAGGATCTCATCGACTTCATCATGGACCAGTGGCAATCGAACCCGGGCATGCACGTGTATCACTTTTCCCCGTACGAGCCGGGCGCGGTGAAGCGCCTCATTGGCCGGCACGGCACGCGGGAGGCAGAGCTGGACCGGCTGCTTCGTGCGGAGAGGTTCATCGACCTGCTGGCAGTCACTCGCCATGGAGTCCGGGCCAGCGTGGAAAGCTATTCACTGAAAGAGCTGGAGAAGTTCCACGGATTCAGCAGGGCACTGGAGTTGCCGGCTGCCAGTGCCGCTTTGCGGCGGATCGATCGCGCCCTGGAGCTTGCAAGGGCTGCCGAGATAACCCTTGAGGAGAAGGCAGCCGTGGAGGTCTACAACCGCGACGACTGCCTCTCCACGGCATCCCTGCGAGACTGGCTGGAAGAGCGGCGAGCCGAGCTGGAAGGCCGCGGGACACCCGTGGCGAGGCCGGAGAACAGAAGCGGGGATGCCAGCGAGGCGTTGGAAGAGCGGGCGGCGGACGTTCAGCAGATCTACGACCAGCTCATCAATGGCCTTCCCGAAGACCGCAGCGCATGGGGACCGATGGAGCGGGCACGATGGCTCCTGGCCCACCAGGTGGACTACTTCCGCCGTGAAGAAAAATGCTACTGGTGGGAGTATTTCAGGATCCACGGCCTGGACCACGAGGACCTTCTCGAGGAGCGAAAAGCCGTTTCCGGGCTTCGTTTCATCGGGCCTGTCGGCGGCAGCGCGAAATACCCGGTCCACCGATACAGCTTTCCCGAGCAGGAGGTGGACCCCGGCGAAGGAAAGAACCTCGAGGAGATCGGTACAAAGACGAGGGTCGGCACGGTCTACGCGATCGACCCCGCAAAGCACACGATCGATATCGCCAAGACCGGAAGGACAACCGACCTTCATCCGGCAGCGGTCATGATCGAGGATCTCGTGCGTCCCGGGTCCGTTGAGAAGAGTTTTCTCGAGCTCGCTCGCTCTGTGGCGAGAAACGGCGTCAGCGGCGCTGGCCCCTTCCAGGCGGGCAGGGACTTGCTCATGGCGCGTCCGCCCCGGCTGGAGCGCGAGGTCAAAGGCTCGCTGCGGCGCACGGGGGAAGAGATCGTGGAAGCCGCCGTGCGTCTTGCCAGGAGTCTCGACAACGGCATCCTGCCCATCCAGGGTCCGCCGGGCTCCGGCAAAACGTTCACCGGCGGCCGCATGATCGTCGCTCTCGCCCGGGAGGGGAAGCGAATCGGGGTCACGGCCGTCAGCCACAAGGTCATTCAGAAGCTGCTCACAGAGGCGCTGCATGCAGCCGCCCTGGAGGGCTTTCCGCTGCAGGCAATGCGCAAAGACAGGACCGGCGACGGCGAGACCATCGAAGGAGTCCTCGTGACGAAAGACAACGCCCGACTGCTCCTCGGCCTGCAGCAGGGCGTTGTTGTCGGAGGAACCGCCTGGCTCTGGTCCCAGGAGGACATGAAAGGGTCGCTTGATTACCTCTTTGTCGACGAGGCGGGCCAGATCTCCCTGGCGCAGGCCCTTGCCACGGCGCCTTCGGCGCGAAACCTCGTGCTCCTGGGTGACCCCCAGCAGCTGGAGCAGCCGCAGAAAGGAGCGCATCCGGAGGGAGCGGAGGTGGCCGCGCTGGTGCACGTCCTGGCCGATCGAAAAACCATCGCGGACGACGCCGGGCTCTTCCTCGATGAGACCTGGCGTCTGCACCCCAGGATCTGCTCGTTCACTTCCGAGCTGTTCTACGAAAATCGCCTTGCATCACGCGCCGGCCTGGAGAAACAGGCGATCACCGGCAGCACTAGGTTTGCGGGGAGCGGCTTGTTTTACGTGCCCGTGGAGCACACGGGCAACCAGAACAGCAGCGCCGAGGAGGTGGATGTCATCGCCGGGATCGTCGCGGACCTGAGCCAAGACGGCGTCAGCTGGACAAACAAAGAGGGTGTTTCCCAGCCCCTGGGCCCTTCCGACATCCTGGTCGTCGCCCCTTACAACGCCCAGGTGGCGGCGCTTGCGAGGAGGCTCGGGGGAGCGGCGCGCGTCGGGACAGTGGACAAGTTCCAGGGCCAGGAAGCGCCGGTGGTCATCTACACCATGACGAGCTCCTCGGCAGAGGACGCGCCCCGCGGCATGAGCTTCCTGTACAGCCCCAACCGCCTGAATGTCGCAACGAGCCGCGCGCGATGCACCTGCATTCTCGTTGCCTCCCCCCGGCTCCTGGAGCCGGAAACGCACAGCCCGGACCAGATGCGGTGGGCCAACGCCCTCTGCCGCTACCGGGAGATGGCCACCGAAGTGGCCATCGAGCCCCTGCCGCGACTGTCAGTAGGCGACGTCGAACCCCATGAACCCGATGCCGATGCGCGGGGTGAACTTCACGGCCCCTGAGTCGACAAGCCGTGTCGCCTCTCCGCCCGCCTGTTGGGAAGACCACGACCTGATGATCACATCGACGATCACACCGCCCAGGAAGACTCCGAATGACGGCAGGTAGTCCACAATGCTGTGGCCGTTCCATGCGTTGCTGATCGTGGAAAAGGAATCTCTGAAGTAGTCGATCCTGTCGAATCGGAGATCGGCCGGCAGAGTGTAGTATACCAGCACGAGAGTGCCTGCTATGGTCGCCAGGTTGGCAGCCATGAAGCCCAGCCCGCTTGCCGTGTCCCCGGTCTCGAACTGCCCGAGCCCGGGCAAGGCCATCGAGTGCAGCGATATCGACCGGACATACTCGTCCTTCTGAGCCGCGATGCTGAGCCGCTCGCGAAGGGTGGCCAGCCCCGCTACGTCGAAGTCCCCGAGCTTCTGCTGACCCATCTCTGACTGGATCTTCACGACTTCGGTGGTGTAGTAAGGGCCTGCCTCGGGAGGCCGAATGTCGAACTGGTTGGACTGCGGTCCGTACCAGGGACTATTGGGCGCGGCAAACAGAGCGACCGGCAGGACGCACACAAGAAACACGATGAAAGCTCGTTTCACTTGCTTTCTCCTTCCAGCAAGTGAAACAACTCTCGATGCGTTTTCAGCTACCTGGTTTCCGCCGCGCTCAGCTTGAGGAGCTTGATTCCGACGGCGACGAACCAGATAAGCAGGATGCCGTAGATGCCGTAGAAGGCACCCACGACTGGTCTGAGACTCTCACAGACGATCCCCACGATGCCGGAGGCGATTCCCAGCCACGCGATGGCCTTGTGGAAGACGCCTTTCACTATGACGCTCGATACGATCAGGATCGAGACAGCGAACAGAATGCCGCCGAAGCTCACCGAGTTGTTCTGCGCGAGCAGGCCTTCTATGGTGCACAACGTAGAACAGTGTTGCCGGACCCGTAGGAGCTGGGAGCGCCGGCACGAAGAAACTCAGGGCGACATCCACGTTGGTGAGAAAGACAAAGATGAGCGCCCAGACTCCGCCCGCGGCGCAGAGTCTTTGCCAGGATTGATCGATACCGCTCTGAGTTTCCGATGCTGATCTCATGCCCCGTCCACGCCGCGCACGGCCTCGGCGCAATCATAGCATTCGATCCGTTGCAGTATCACCCCTCGGAAACAGATTGCTCGAGGTGCCTGATCTCCCGGACGCTGCGGAAGCTTCGCAGGTACAGCAGACCGCCCAGGATGACAACGACCGAGGACGCAAGCAGCAGGTTGCTGTATTCGAAACCCCGTGATATCGCCGGAAGCGGCAGAATCGAAACATCCAGCCACCGGCCGGTCAGGACCTTTCCAACGAGCGCTGTTCCGACGGCTCCCGACATGATGCCGACCAGGTTGAAAAGTCCCATGCCAATGCCCGTTTCTTCCTCCCCAAGGGTCTGAGAGACGGCGTTGATCATTGCGGTCTGAAAAAGAGAGAAGCCAACGTACGTGAGGAGCATCGCGCAGGCAACAGCGATCGCGGATACGCTCAGCAACACCGACAGGAAGATAATGCTTGCGACGAGGAGCGCAAGCCCGATGGCGACGACGAAGCTGTTGCCCCGTCGATCCGACAACGCGCCGGCAATCGGGCCGAAGGCCACCGAGCTGATGGCTCCGGGGAACAGGACGAGGCCTATCTGGCTGGTTGTGAGATGGTGAAGGTCACTCAGCATCAACGGAATCAGGAAGATGATCCCGATGATGATGGAGAAAAGGCAGAACCCGACAACGACGCCGTTGCGAAACTGCGCATTCTTGAAAAGTGAAGGCCTGATGAAAGGATCAGCCGCGGTGCGGATGCGAAGAATGAAGAGAAGAAGCAGGCCGAGAAAGGCCGCCAGGTAGTACCACTGGCTGAAGTTCAGGTAAACGATCAGCGCGCCGACGGTCATGGCAACAAGGCCGGCCCCCAGGACGTCGACGCTGCCCGGCCGCCTCGGCTCGCGCGGCAGCTCCCGGCCTAGGAAAGGGACCGAGATCAGCATCAGAAGGGGAATCAGGAAGAGATAGGACCAGTGGAGCGAACCCGAGACCAGGCCACCGAGGACCGGTCCCACCCCGATCGCGAACGAGACGGTGGACGTGATCAGCCCGAAGATCCGTCCCCGCTGCGAAGGCTCAAAATAGCGGGCGATCACGACGAAGACGAGCGCCGGAATTGCAGAGCCCCCGATCCCTTGGATGGCTCTCGAAGCGATCATCAGGGGATACGAGAACCGCAGCATGAAACCCAGGATCGACCCGATGGCGTAGATGAAAATGCCCACCAGGATCAGGGTTCGGAGGCTGAAGATGTCCGCAAGCCTGCCGTAGATGATCGAGCCGATTCCGAAAAAGACCATGAAGATCGTCATCATCCAGCTCACCCCGGATGGCGTCAGTTGGAATTGTCTGGCGATCATCGGCGTGGAAACGTTGAAGACTGTTTCGTTCAGAACGGCGAAGAATATCAGATATATGATCCAGGGGACCAGCTTCCCGCGGTCCCTCGCGCTCTCGAATGCCACGGTGACTCTCCTTTGTGCCCCAGTATTCACGGCCGGTTCGATGCCGGTTGCCTTTCGATCGGGCAGAAAAAATACGAATAGATTGCCCGACAGGCAAGAATCTCCAGCCTCATGAGCCTCATGCCACGATATGGTCGCAAGGGGAGGCTGGAAATCGACGAGGAGTCAGTCGGAAGTTTTACCTTTTCCGCTGCCGGAAGTGCTCGAGCGCGAACCGGTCGCAGGCGGTCTCCGCTGCTCCCTTCCTGCCGAGCACATCGTGCAGGTAGTAGTGATAGTATTCGTGGCAATACAGGAACCGGATGACTTCCGTCCTGGTCCTGAACACGATGTCGCGGTAGAACCACTGGAAAGCAAACTCGTTCGCGTAGCCGGCACGCGACCTGACGCGCTGCGCCCGGTAGGGCACGCGCTCTCGGAAGGGTCGAAACGGCTCGGGGACCTGGACGGTGATGACCTTGTTGGTCCAGTCGCACAGGGCCTGAAGATGGGGCCGTGTGCGATAGCGCAGCGGCTTGACCTCAAGGCGGTAGCCTGAGTCGGTGGGCAGGTCAGCGAGAACTGCCTGGACGCGATGGGGCGGAAAATGCTGCAGGGCAGAGTCGATCGCCATGAGTGGGACGGGAAGAAAGGGGCGGTCTGGCCGGGGTGCCGTTCTTTTCATACCTGCACCAAAGGTACGGAGGGGCCGTTCAGGTTTGATTGTGGCTGCGTTAAGTTTTCTTAACGAGGTTGGGTGGGCGGAGGGAGCCGTTTCGAGAAATCGTCGATGGAAATCCAGAGCTCCGGCCCTCTTCCGGTGCCGCCGCAGTCCGCGCAGGGAATCTCCCTTGGCGTGCTGGCGGCGCGAAGGGAAATGGACGGATTCTCCACCTTGCCGGTTCCCAGACAGTTCTTGCACGCCTCGCGAATCATGATCCACGGACCGGGTGTACCTGCCATTCTCTCTATTGTATCACAGAATTGATGCTTCTGTGTCGCGCGACACCTCGTTTGCCGCGCCAAAATGTGTACACTTTACAAAAGTGTGTACATGATGTACAACATTCCCATGCACAAAGCAGGCAAAACAGATGGCGCCAGCGCCCTTCTCACCGTGCGCGTCAGTCATGCGCTCAAGGCAAGGATCGAAGAGATCGCGAAGGCCGCCCGGCTGAGTCCTTCCACGGTCGTGAAAAACATCCTGGAGAGCATCTTGCAGCGTGTCGACAATCGGCTTGACGTCACCGCGGACCGCGCCAAGATCCTCGAGCTCGAACGCCTGGCGGACGAGGCCAAGACCCTTTGGAAGAAACGCATGAAAGAAGTCGAGGAGCATGCGCGCTCCGTGGCAGAGAAGCTGGAGGCGGCCGGTCTGATCAAGCGGGCGGACCCTGAGCTTGATGCCATCATCCGCGACATGAAATCCAAGCGGGCAAGAAAATGAAAAAGCTGATCGTTCTCGTGGTTGTAGCGCTGAGTCTTGCCTCGTGTCCGCTGTCGGAAACTTCAGAGTCGGCGCCCGCAACCTACACCGTAACCTACAACAGTAATGGTGAAGGCGTCAAAGGTGTGATCGTGGACACGAACGCGTACGCTTCGGGACAAACGGTTACCGTGAAAGATGGAAACGGTATGGTGAACCCCGGACACAGTTTCAGCGGGTGGAACACCCAATCAGATGGTACAACTGCTTCCTATGTTGCTGGGGATCAATTTTCCATCAGCTCCGACATGACCCTGTATGCGATCTGGCAGGCAAAGGGAGACGGGACCCTTGTCGCTGATCCCGCAAAGGGAAGAAACAAGAAAGAAGAAGACTCGCACGATTGACCCGGGCTGCTCAGTCCTCCGCGCTGTCCAGTGACGGCTGGCGGAGGAGAGTGAGGTGCGCCGGACTCGGAAAAGCCTTCTGGCAGATTGCCCGGTGCGCTAGGGCTTCGGCGAACCTTCCCATTCGGTCAAGCACCGTGACAAGGTTGCAGTGGGGCTCGGGGTAGTCGGGCTCCAGCGACAGGGCCATCCGGTAGGCATGGACTCCATCCTCGAGCTTGCCAAGGGCAACGAGCGAATTGCCGAGATTGTTCCATGCCTCCGCGAAGTTGTGATCCGCCTCGATGGCCTGGAGATAGCGCTCCGCCGCGCTAGCTTCCCGTCCCAGATCATACAGCACATTTCCGAGGTTGAAGAAAGCCTCGGGCTCTGCAGACGATTGCAGCGCCCGCGTGTACATCTCCGCGGCGCTTTCCAGGTGGCCCAGCTCCTCCGCCTCGACCGCCTGGGAGAACCAGCTCCCGGGATCCGGGAATGCGCGCATCTGCGGCGGACCGCCCGCGCGCTCGTCGCTTGCGTCGACCGGCTGGAAATCCATCAGGCGCTGCCCCGTGGGCTCGACCCAGCTTCCGTCCGGCAGGCGCAGGCGCAGGCCCGTTGCGTACGCTTCCAGACGGCCGATGATGCGACCCCCATCCGGCAACCAGCGCGCAATCATCGACAGGCTTCGGTGGATCTGAGACGCCGGCACGCCGGACGCCGTCAGCCTGCTCAGGTTGCGGGCAATGAGGATGTCTTTGAACTCGAACCAGGCCAGGCGATTTGTCAGCCGCGCGGGCTGGAGGAGCCCCTTGCGAACCCAGGCCCGCACCGCGGCTGTCGGCGCTTCGACGATCCGGCTCACCTGCGCCACGGTGTAGAGCCGGGAAAAATCTTCCAGGTCCTCGTTGGCCCCCAGGAGGCGAAGGAACTCAGATTCTTCCACGAGCCTGATTCCGGCGCCCGCTTTTTTCAGCTCCTGGAAGATCGCCATGTTGCGCGAGATTCCTCCGTCTGCCGTGAGATGGCCCTGCGCTCCTCCCGCGACGAGGATGTCGGTCGACGGCCCCGGCTCGCGGGAATGGCGGCCGCCGGCCCGCTGGATGCGCTCGATTGCTTCGGCTCTCGTCATGGAGAACAGGCGACCGGTCAGGGCTACTTCTTTGTCGGCGAGCGGGGCGGCTTCGGGCATGCGATCACTCTGCGATTCGGCACAGATTACCTCGCGGGACTGCTCAGACTCAATCACCACTACCCGCGGGGATCTCCTTTGCCTTGTTCGACGGCGGGCAGTAGATTTTGCGCCATGAAGATGAAAACCGATGTGATCGGACACGGTCGCCCTCTCGTCCTGGTGCCCGGCGGGTTGACGGGGTGGGTCAGTTGGAAGCCTCACGCCGAAAAGTTGTCGACTGACTACAAGGTCATTCGGGTGCAGCCGTTGAACGTGGATCTGGGTCTTCGAAGGGAAAGGCTCCCCGATGACTATTCCGTCGACCTCGAGGTCAAGGCGCTCGCGGACGCCCTGGAACACGTAGGCGTCCGGGAGGCAGATTTTGCGGCGTGGTCCTTCGGCGCAGAGGTGACGCTCAGCTTCGCGATCGCCAATCCGGATCGTGTGCGCACGCTGACGTTGATCGAGCCGCCGGCTTTCTGGGTGCTTCGATCGCGAGGCCCGCTTTCACCGCAGCTGCTCGATCGGCAGCGGCAACTGATCGCCATGTGGAGAGTCGACGTCACTGAGGAGCAGCTTGCCTGGTTCACGCATTTCGCGGGATTCGTTCCGCCCGACCTCGACCCCAGGACGATGCCTGCCTGGCAGGCCTGGGCAGCGCACCGCCAGTCCCTGGCGCACGGAGATGCGACCTACATGCACCAGGACGACATCGAGAGGGTCAGAAAGTTCCCCAAGCCCGTCCTGCTTTTCAAGAGCAGGGACTCCTCCGAGTTTCTGCAACAGATCATAGACATTCTCTCGGAAGAGTTTCGCAACGCAACCGTGCACGACCTCCCCGGCGGCCATGCCATGCACGTCCTGAACAGGGAGGCATTCCTGGGATTGTTTCTCCCGTTCATCCGGTGAGATTTACTCTTCGATCAGTCCTTCGAATACCGGGGCGCGAAGCAGCCCCGCCTCCGTGAGCTCGGCGTAGCTCACTTCGCAGTACAAGCCGGGCTCGATCCAGCGTCCGCGCTCGGAGCACGTCACCAGCGGCGTCTTTCTCGGGTGCTCCCTCAGAAGAGCATTCATGCGAGCGCGCACCGCGTCAGGAAACCCTCCTCCAACTCTGCCGAGGTAGCGAAGCGGTCCGGGATCTTCTCCGGGAAGGCCGCTTCCGGCGACCAGGAGGGACGTGAAGTCATCGCCCGGCTTCTCGATGAACCCGATGACCGCCACCTGGATCCGAAGCCGCCGCTTGATCTTCACCCAGGCGCCGTTGCGCTTGCCTGCCGCATAGACGCTGGCCATGCGCTTTGCCATCACGCCTTCGAGGCCTCCATCGCACGCCTTCCGGTAGAGCGCTTTTCCGCCGGCGGCCATGCCCTCCGAGAGCAGCAGTGCAGGGAGTTTTGTCTCCAGCAATATCCCTTCCAGAATGCGGCGTCGCTCGGAAAATGGCAGACCCATGCGCGATTCAAAATGCTCGTACAGCACGTCGAAGGCCACGTACTTCACCGCGTGCGAGCCTCCGCGGCGGCCGCGGCTGAGCATCAGATCGAAGTCGGGCTTCCCGTCGCGAAAAGCGACAATCTCTCCGTCCAGCGCGAGCCCCGCGGGCAGGGCGCGGAGAGGGGCGAGGCCGGGGAACTGGTCGATGAGGTCGATGCTGTTCCGGCTCATCAGGCGCACGGTCCCGCCCTCGATCATGGCGGCGGCGCGAAAGCCGTCCCACTTGAACTCGAAGAAGTGGGCGTCGGAATCAAAGGGCTGGCCGTGGACGGCCAGCATGGGCGGAATGAAAAGAGGCAGTGATGTGGCCAACCTTCACTGAAGCTACACAAGGGCCACTGCGGGCGTCAAGGAAACACCGCCCGAGTGGCCCTCGGTGCCTGGCTTCCGCCTACGACTTGTTCACAACCAGATCCGGGTACGTCCTTTTGAGATCCGCGATTTTCGGCAGGTCCCAGAATACGATGTACGGGTAGTCCGGGTTCTTGTCCAGGAACTTCTGGTGATAGTCCTCGGCTGCATAGAACGCCTTCAGCGGCTCCACCTGCGTAACGATGGGCTTGGAGAAAATCTTCGCCTTGTCGAGGCTCTGGATGTAGGTTTCAGCGACTGTCTTCTGCCCCTCGTTGGCATACCAGATCACGGAACGGTACTGGCTGCCGTAGTCAGGCCCCTGGTAGTTCAGCTCTGTGGGATCATGCGCGACGGTGAAAAAAACTTTCAGGAGCGTGCCGTAGCTGATGCGCGTGGGATCGAAGTGGATCATGACGGATTCGGCGTGCCCGGTGCTGCCTGTAGAGACCATCTCATAGTGCGCGGTGTCCGCCTGTCCGCCGGAATATCCCGAGGTGACATCGAGCACTCCTCTCAGGCGCTCGAAAACACCCTCCATGCCCCAGAAACATCCGCCGGAGAGAACCGCGGTCTGCGTCCCCTTCATCATGGCGGGAGTGTCCATCGGCGCGTTGGGGACCATGGCGGGCGCCGCCGCAGCCCCCAGGGCGCCGGCGAGCAGCATCGCTGCTGCGAAAATCAGAAGCGGGATTCTTTTCATCGTGATACCTCCTGAGTGCCGTAACTCGAGATTCAGTGTACTGAGCAGTGGTCACGGAAGAATCACGACGGAATACCAAGACGATCATGTGAGGGAATACTCGAAATCGTACGAGTGCTTCCCGTCGGTGATCGTGATCACCATGCTGCCGCTGAGACCGAGGAGGTCACCGGTTCCTGAGTCGGGCACCACGTCGATCGCAAGGTGCGACTGGCCCCTGTCCATTGTTCCGCTGTGCTGCAGGATGAATGTCCCATGACGTCCCTTGAGCGTCCCGCTCACGCGCTCCATGGCCACATACCCCGCGGAACCTTCGATCTCCGTGCTTGCGCTCAACATCTGGCCCCTGCTGACCGCCTGGAGGTCGCCCTTGAACTGCTTCTCGATCGACATTCTGCCAATGAACTCGTCGGACGGCTCGGGATCGATGGTTACTTCAAACGTCCCGCGCGCGCGATCGGCTGCTGCAGCGTTTTGAATCATGTATGAAATATACTGAGAATAAAGGCCTCTCTGCCCTGGCCTCTGAAGTATATGTAACTACCACCTTCCACCGCTCATCGAATCGGCGTGAGTGGCCTGAAGCTCCTCGGACACCCCCTGCATGCGGCGATCGTTCATTTCCCCGTTGCGGCCTGGACTGCCACCGCAGTGACTGACACCATTTTCGTGATCCGCGGCGACCCGATGTGGTGGCACGTGTCCCAGTGGCTTCTCATTGTCGGTATCGTCACAGCCCTTGCGGCGATGACAGCGGGCTTTATCGATCTCATCGCTCTTCCACCGGGGGAGCCCGCGCAGAAGCTCGCCCTGCGCCACATGTACTTCATGAGCTCGGCGTGGACCATCTACCTCCTGGATCTGCTGGTTCGTCTCACCCCTGTCCCCGGCTGGCTGGGCCTTGCGATATCCGGTGTCGGTTTTCTTACGCTCCTGGCGGGTACGCACCTCGGTGCTCAACTGGTTTACGACCTGGGAGTCGGACAGACGGGGAAGAAGCTCTCATGATCGCTTCCATGACCCGCCTGGTCATACGGACGCAGCGCTCGCCCAAAAAGCTGTAGAGGGATATCTCCGGCATCTGGCGGCGAAGCTCTTCCCTCAGCAGCCTCTTTGCCCTGTGAAGGCGCACCTTCGCGTTGACCGGGCTGATCCCCAGGCTGGCCGCTGTTTCGGCCACGCTCATGTCCTCCAGCTCGCGCATGACGAAGACGACTCGATACTTGGCGGGAAGCGTGTCGATGGTCTTCTCGATGAGCCGCCCGATCTGCTCTTGTACCAGCCTCATCTCTCCCCGGTCAATGGGAGCTTCCTCCGTCGGCGCACCGGTCTCCACCGCGGCAAGGGTGACCTCCTGTCGCCTGGCCGTGGCGCGCAGGTGCGCCAGAGCGCAGTTGATGAGGATCCGGGTCAGCCACGTGGAGAAAAGTGCTTTCCCCTGGAACCGGGGCAGGGCAGTGAACGCCTTGAGGTAGGCTTCCTGCATGACATCCTCCACGCTCGTGTCGTCGTGGAGGATTGCGCGCGCCACGCGATACAGCCGCTGGTTGTATCGCTTGATCAGGACTTCGTAGAGGCCGGTCTGCCCGTCGCGTATGCGCTCGAGGATCGCGGCATCCGGGTCAACAGTTGTCGTGTATCGAATCATCACCCTCAAGATACTGCCGCAGCGGCCGCGCTGTAACCTCTGCTTTCCTCGACCATCGAATTGTCTGGAGGCTGGAGCAACCTATGACCCTTGTCGTCGTCTGCATCGTTCTGTTCGCCGTCGCGGCCGTGTTCGGCGTCGTCAACCTGGTGAGGATCGCCGTCGCGGATCGCGCGCCGCGCGCAACCGTGTATATCCACGGCGTGTTCGCCGCGGTGTCCCTGGTGTTGCTCGTGATCTATTCGATCACACACTCCCAGGCCGCGCCGATGGTCGCCCTCGTCCTCTTTGTGATCGCAGCCCTGGGCGGCTTTACGCTTTTCGGCATCGATGTCGCGACCAGGAAGCCGCCCACGTGGCTCGGTTTCGTCCACGGGGCTGTGGCGGTGGCAGGCTTCGTTGTCCTGCTCGTGTTCGCATTTGCCGGGGGCGGTTGAGACCGCGCTCCTTCGCTTCTTCGGCCTGCTGCTGGAGCTCAAGACTGGGGCGGCGTTGGAGGGACGAGCGACCTCAGCGCCTTGACCTCAACTCTGTGTCGTGGTACGCAGGGTATCGACATGCCGGATCCCGTCAGGCCGAAAGACCTCACCGTCTCGGGCAAAAGAGTCCATCTCTGGCTGGGAGGCGCAGGCCCGGCGCTCCTTCTGCTTCACTCCGCCTGGGGGGACGCGCAGATGAGCTGGTCGCCAGTCTGGGGTGAACTGTCGCGCTCCTTCACTGTTGTTGCTCCCGACATGCCGGGCTACGGCGCCTCGGACACGGCTGAGGGTCGGTCTCTCTCTGAAAGCGCAAAGCTCCTCACAGGCCTCCTGGACAGCCTTGGGTTCGATCGCGCTGTTGTCGTGGGCAACTCCTTTGGAGTCGCGCTTGCCATTGAGCTCGCCTCCAAGTACCCGGGAAGGGTGAGCAACCTCGTCATGGTAAATGGCACACGCCTTCCCGCGCTGTCCGGATTCATGAAGGGAATCATCAGGATTCCGCTGATCGAAGGCCGGTTCCGCCGGCTCATGCAGACGATGTCGTGGTCGGACAGTGCCTTCGCCCGTGGCTTCCCGAACCAATCGGCTCTTCCCGTGGGCTTCATCGACAGGATACGAGGGTTCAAGGACAAGCATGCCAGAGTCGGATTCGACGCCGTGATGGGTCAGGCGAAACCCCAGTCGCGGCCGACGGTTCCCGTGACGCTTGTCTGGGGGACCGGGGACCGGCTGGTATCGCAACGGCAGATGGAATCGTTTCGGCAATGGCTCGGGAGGCACGAGTACGTTCGGCTTGAAAACGCGGGCCACATGCCGCAGCTGGAAATGCCAAAGGAGTTTGTGGCTGCGCTGCTCACGCTGCGCTAGCAGGCGCCTGCCGCCTCCGCGCGGCTACGCCGCGCCAGGGCTCGGCGCCCCGCCGCCGTCCATTGCCAGACTGTCGGCGTTCATCGCTGTTCTCATCGTCTGCACCACAGGGCCGATTTTCTGTCAGGCGAACGGGTGGGAGGAGGATGGGCTGGCGGGCAAGGTCAAGAGCATGTCGATCGAGGCGGGCAGGAAACTTGTGCAGCGCGCGGAGTACTCGGCGACCGGACAGAAGACGGAAGAAGCGCACTACAGCTCGAACGGGGCCCTGTTGTGGACGTTCTTCTTCGCCTACGACGGCAGCGGCCGGAGAGTGTCGACCGAAGTCAGGCTGGCAAACGGCAACGTCGGTACAAAGCTGGTGTTTGCCTATGGCAAAGGCGGGCGGAGAACCGAGTCCACGACATCCGGTGCGGACGGGGCAGTGCAGGAGCATTCCCAGTATTCTTATGACGAGCGAGGGAACAACACCGAGATCGCGCAGTTCGCCGCTGACGGCTCGACAGTTGGACGATGGACCTATGCCTATGACGGGAGAGGTCGCCCCCGGGAATGGACCGTGTACGCCGCCGACGGAAGTCTTTCCGAAGCCAGCGAGTATGCCTATGACAGCGAGGGCAGGCTGAAGGTCGCCACGCAGTACCGGGCCGACAACTCTCTGGACAGGAAAGTCATCTACGACTCCCGGGGAAACGAACTGGAGGCGGAACGATACTCAGCCGATGGCCAGTTGCTGTGGAAGAGACAGTACGAGTACTCTTTCGACTCGGCCGGCAACTGGATCACAAAGACCACGAAAGAGCTCCACGGGAAGGATTACGCAACGGCCGAGGTCGAACGTCGGCGGATCGAATACTATTAGCCGCCGCTGAGCGCACCCAGAATGAGCACGTCTCGCCCGGTCCGACCGCACATGTGAGGCCGCGCACGAGCGCCGCCGAATGTCCAGGTACTCGCGCGCCAGGATGTTTCGCAATCGCGTCCATGAAGCGATCTGCTCGACACCGGCTTGGGGGGCTGGCGCCCGGTGTTTCCAGCTCCCCGGCTGTACACTTCCCGGGGAGATGTGACCGTGGCCCACCGCTCGGCGATCTCCACCTTCCGCGGGTTTTCTTCCTCGTCGAGGTGGCCGAGCGGTGAACGTTTCTGTCCACCTCTCCTCGCGCCTGCATTCCTACACCGGCGGCGCCTCACACGTTGAGGCGGAAGGTGGGGGCTGCATTCGCCCCCGTATCAACGTATTCGTCCGGGGTGCCCTCGTGCGCGGCCTCACA
>DATKLB010000076.1:0-13469 GCA_035542615.1 Spirochaetia bacterium
GGCCGTGACGCAGGCAAACATCACTCCCTGGGTGAGCGCACCGGCTCGCACGGCTTCCGAGATCGACCCGTGACGATAGACGATGTTGATGGCACGGATGTGGTTGCGATGCCCTTCATGCACTGGCTTCCCCGTGGAGAGCGCTATCCCGAGAGAGGTGCCGAACAGTGCGCTTTCGATGTCATGGACGGCAAGGGCATTGCCTGCCAGCAGAGCCGACACGTAGCCGCCGCTCACCAGGGAGGCAAGGGCGGGTCCTCCTCCGGTGTGGATGACCACGGGCCCGGCCACCACGACGACTTTCCCTCCGTCCCGCTTCTGGCGATCGAGCTCTTCGGCGACGCGCGAGATTGCCACATCCACGCTTCTCTCAGAGGAAACGTCGCTCGTCATGAAGCCGAACTCCCCGCTGTCGTCCTCGCGAAAGAGAGGAAACACCCGAACGGAGCGGCTGGAGCATACGATGCTGTCGCCGGCCTCGACGTCTCGGATGAGCCGGCAGGAAAGCCCCGCCTCGCGCGCGACGATCACGCCGTCCATTCGCATGTCGGCAACGTCCCTCCAGGCTCCGCGGAGAAACACCTGGGTCCGACGGTTCGTCGTGGCATAGAAGTCGTCAGGGACGCAGGACGCCTTGACCGCCGGCCTGAGCAGAGCCTCGCCAACGACTTTCTCGTAGCAGCCCTGCGCGACGAGGAGGCTCGTTACAGACGCGAGCTGCTGTTCCCCGCTGCAGCGCACCTCAAGCTCGACGCTCGAGGGATCAGTCCGGATCTTTCCCATGTGGAAGCTGATGACCTCATAGTCGGCGCCGGAGTCGACGATGAGGTTGAGCATCCGGGTGAGAAGGCCGGTGTCGATCAGGTGGCCTTCTGCCAGGAACCGCCGGGCCAGGGCCTGCATGACGACCTACAGGTGCAGCTCTTTCGTGAACTGCTCGATGGCGGCCCGGGTAAAAGCGATTTTTTCCCGCGCGAGCTCGCGGCTTGCCTCGAAGTGCAGCTCTTTCGTGAACGACAGCTCACGCGAGATGTAATCCAGGACTTCTTTCATCGTGGAGTAGCGGTACCACACGACGGCGCCGGCAGAGAGGCGTGCGAATCCGACCGCGCCGAGAGAATCCAGCAGGTTGGCGTCGAACAGGAGTTTCGCCTCGGTCGAAGCGGGGGAACCGCCGGGCATGTGGTTCAGAATGGCATCGACCACCATGGGGATCTTGTCGGGGACGAAGCCTGTTTCATGAAGGATGGCCTCCGCCTTTTCCGCCGAGCTTCGGGGGTGGCCCTCCGACATCTCTATGTCATGAAGAAAGCATGCAGCGTGCAGCACGTCGTCGTCATAGCTTGCTTCTTCACCGATCTCCCGGGTGAGATGGTAGACGCGGAAGGAGTGTTCATACCCCGATTCGAGGCGTCCCGACGTGAGATCCTTCGCGTACTGCTGGATGAGCTTTCGCATGGAGGAAGTGTAGCCGAGAGCCCAGGCGTGCGCAAGGACAGGCAGTTTTGGTCTCATTCCGAATAATATTCGGAAATAGTGATATTTTTCAAACTTCCATTTGACAAATGACCATCTTCTCAGTA
Source organism: Spirochaetia bacterium (assembly GCA_035542615.1). Taxonomy (GTDB): domain Bacteria; phylum Spirochaetota; class Spirochaetia; order SZUA-6; family Fen-1364; genus Fen-1364. Next base: position 1,584 of record DATKLB010000076.1, read on the forward strand.
TGATCTAGGCATGATTGATGCCACAGACAAAAAAATCGTCGGTATTCTCCAGGAAAACGCGAGGCTGTCGAACGCGGAGATCGCGGAAGCCGTCGGACTGACAGCTTCCTCTGTGCACGAACGCGTCAAGAAACTGGAGAAAAAGGGCATCCTCACCCGGTACGCCGCCATGGTTAACGCTGACAGGATTGGCAAGCCATTGCTCGCTTTCATCCGCCTGACGATCGGCGCGCACCAGGCTGTGAGCGAGGGAATCCAGAGGCTGTGCGCATCCGAGCCGGACATCCTGGAATGCCACAACGTGGCAGGGGAGGACTGCTACATCCTGAAGGTCAGGGCGGCAGGGCCCAAGGAGCTGGAAAAGCTTCTGTCCGCCATCCGAACACGGGCGGACTCCGTACGGTCTGTCACGAACATAGTTCTTTCCACGTACAAAGAAACGCCCTACGTCGAGCCTGGCGTCGACGGACACGACGAGAAGGAAGGAAGGTAGTCGCCATGAGCAGCGCGGACTTTGCCTTGATTTTCCCCAACGCGGCGCGGAGAGCTCCGGCGGCGGAGTCCCGACCCGTTCTCCGATTGGCCTTGTATCCGGGCGAGCTTCTCCGCATCCCTCGAATGCGGCAGCGCCTGCACGTGCTCTCGGGAACGGCCTGGGTCAGCACGGATGGCCGCGACATGGTTGCCTCTCCCGGGAGCTGCATGGATCTTGCCGGGGCTCGCTATCCGGCCCTGGTGTCGGGGGTGGGCGGCGAGCCGCTCCTCTTTGAAGTCTGGTAGAGGCGTCCGCTTCCCCCTGAGGGGGCGCGTCACGTCAGGGAGAGATCATAGCGCTCCTCCGTGCGCGTGGCCCCCCAGAGCTCGTGCGTCTTTTTTTCCGTCAGCGTGAATCCGACGCGCCGGTACACGGAGGTGGCGCTGGTCAGAGAGCCGATCGTCCAGAGGAAAATCGAGGAATAGCCAGCCAGGCGGCTGAAGGAAACGGCCTCCTCCACCATCGCCTGCCCCAGCCCTTTGCCCCGCAGCTCGGCGCGTAGGAGAAGCCAGCGAAGCTGCGCCGCGGCGTCCGCGCCTCGGACGATCGCAATCGTGCCGGCCATCTGCCCAGCCTTCTCCACGATCCAGAGCCGCTCCCGCCCGCCGAGCGGCCAGTCGTACGCAGCGAGGGTTCCCGCCACGTACGCCTCGAAGCCCATTGAAAACCCGTGCTCTCGAGCGTACAGGTCCCCGTGCATCCGAACGATCTCGCCGAGATCGCCCGGCCTGAGCTCGAAGCGGATGGACGTCCCGGCCTCATGGCCTGCCCGCGCGAGCGCGCCGCTCATTCGGTCCTCCTCAGCAGCGACAAGGATAGGCACAATTGTTTGACTTTGTCAGGCGGTGCGGGCGCAGGGCGGGACTGGTCGGCGCCATGCGGGAGATCCAGGCGCTGTTGTCCGTGTTGTCCGCCCCGCGCTTGCAGGGGAAGGCCGGCCGGCATATCATGCGGTGAGCACTCAAACAATATGCAGGTTCGCGAAGCCGCGTCACACAGGGACCTGAAGCGATTCGTCTCGTTCCCCCGGACGCTGTACCGGGACGACCCCTGGTGGGCGCCGCCGTTGTGGGCCGACGAGAAGGGTGCGTACAGTCCGGCGAAGAACGCAATCCTCGGGCATTCCGACTACGTGCTCCTGCTGGCCGAGGAAGGGTCGACCGTCCTCGGGAGAAGCCTTGTCTATATCGATCGTAATTTCAACGAGTTCTATGGCTCAGCGACGGGGTTCTTCGGAGCGTTCGAATGCGTGGACGATCTGGCAGTCGCAGCGGCGCTCGATGAGGCAGCCGTGTCGTGGCTCTCTCGACGCGGCATGGCACGCGTGCGGGGACCGATTCACCCCATCTCCGAAAGCTGGGGTTTCCTGGTTGAGGGGTTCCAGGCTCCCCCCGTTTTCATGGCCCCGTATAATCCCCCCCATTACAACACCTTCATGGAAAGCCTCGGGTACGCGAAAGCAAAGGACCTTCTGGCGTACGAGGCGAATGCGGACCGCGACTACCAGATTCCTGGACGGTTCTGGAGCTTCGCGGAGCGCCTTCTCTCGCGAAATCCCGGCTTCGGGGTGCGACGCCTGTCCCTGAAGGATCTTTCCCGGGACGCCGATTCGATTCTTGAAATATCCAACGTGGCGTTGAAAGACAACTGGGGCTACGTTCCCCTCGATCGAGCCGAGTTCCAGGAGATGTTCCGCAAGCTGCGCCCCATCGCTGATCCTGACGCGATCTGGTTCGTCGAGGACCGGGGGAAGCCCATTGGATTTGCCCTGGGCTTTCCCGATCTAAACGTGATCCTGCGCCGCATTGGCGGACGTCTCCTTCCCCTCGGATTTCTCACGCTGCTGTTTGGCGTGAAGAGGCTGACAGAGTATCGCCTGTTCGGCCTTGCCGTGCTTCCGGAGTACCATGGACGGGGCCTCGACGTCCTGCTGTACCTCCAGATCTTTCGAGCGCTGTCTCGGAAAGTTCGACGGCTGGAGGCGAACTACATCCTGGAAGACAACCTGAAAATCAGAAATGCCCTTGAAAAGCTCGCTTTGGACAAAGTGAAAACCTACCGGATCTACGAAAAATCCATCACGCCTCTCAAATAACACCCGCGACCCCGGGCGGGGTTGCAGAACATGCCATGAGCACCTCACGAATGCTTGTCCTTGTCGTTGCCGCTCTGACCCTGCCCTTCTCCCTCGCTTTTGCGGGCGGTGCCGGAGGTGTCACGTGGAGCGACCAGCACTCCATCTCGGGCCTCAGCAACTGCTCCCTGGCCGCGAGCGAGATCGGCGGCTTCGGGCACGGTGTCTCCAGCGGCGGCACGCGGACGGGGGGTTTCGGATACGCCATCTATTCACAGCCGGGTACGGATTCCCTTGCCGGCGGAGTTGGACCGGCCTCGGTGGTGTGTGTCAGCAACCTTTTCGGGATCGCAGACAGGATACGTGGTCCTCTTCGGGGAGGCCAGCGTCGAGCTGGGCATCGCGGTCACTCCGTGGATGCGGCTGTCATGGGGATCGTTCCCGTCGGCGCGCTGGTGAGAGCGAGCGCACCCGACTTGACCGGGGCGGGAAGTCTGATCTAAGGTTCGGCGCAACGGAGAGCGCTCACCGTGCCGGATACGATGAACGACGTGCGTCCCTTTCGGGCCCTGCACTATGATCCCGGGGTTGTTGCGGATATCGGCTTGTGCCTGTCCCAGCCCTACGACGTCATCTCGCCGGCGCAGCAGGAAGCCTACTATCGGCAGCACCCGTTCAATGTCATTCGGCTGATCCTGGGCAGGATCGCAGACAATGACTGCGACAGCGAGAACCGCTACACCAGGGCGCGCGACCTTCTTGCCAGCTGGCGGCAGCAGGGAGTGCTTCGTCTCACGGGGCGTCCATCCTTCTGGGTCTACGAGCAGGAGTTCGACCTCTCCGACGCCGGGCGGAGGCGGGTTCGCGGCTTCATCGGTGCCGTGAGGCTGCGGGACTACGAGGAGCGGAAGATCCTGCCTCACGAGAAGGTGATCAAGGGACCCCTGGAGGACAGGATCAGGCTCACGGAGACCGCGGGGACGCAGTTCGAGTACATCTGGAGCCTGTACCAGGACAAAGCGTACGTCATCGACAACATCCTCGACTCGCAGGAGAAGGAGAGCCCGATCATCGACTACGTCGAGCAGCCCGTCGGGGTTCGCCATCGCCTGTGGCGCCTGACGGATGCGGAAAGCTGCGACATCGTGCGCCGCACGATCGCCCGGCTGAAAATCTACATCGCGGACGGCCATCACCGTTATCAGACCATGCTGACGATCCGGGATCGAATGCGCGCCCGCTACCCCGACGCAGGACCCGACGCGCCGTGGGAATACATCATGATGTTTCTCGTGAACTCCGAGCACGAAGGGCTCACGATTCTTCCCACCCACCGCATGCTGCACGGCATCCAGGTGGAAAGCCTCTACCGCCTGACAGCGTCCATCCTGGAGCACTTCCATGTGAAGAAATACACTTTCCGCGACGGGGATGAGCCGGAGGTGCGCCGCCGCTGGCTGCGGGATCTGCGCAGCGTCGGCCCGGGAGAGCACAAGTTCGGCGCCTACATCGTGAATACCTCGGGGTACTACCTTCTCACCCTGCGAGACGAGGAGGCGTACGAGGAATTGGTGCGCCTGGATTTCTCCTCCGAATGGAAGCTGCTGGACGTGAATATCCTCAACACGCTCATATTGGAGCAGATCCTGGGAATCACGGAGGAGCAGCTCAGCCTGGCAACCAACATCTCCTATACAAAGGATGTCGACGAGGCCGTGGCCCGCGTGCAGGCGGGAGAGATTCAGGTCGCCCTCGTTCTCAATTCCACGGCTCTCAGAGACGTTCTGGCCATTGCGGAAAACAACGAGCGCATGCCGCGCAAATCCACGTATTTCTATCCCAAGCCGGTGTCCGGTCTCGTGTTCTATCCCATGGACCCGGTCCTGCAATCCGCGCGCTGAAAAGCTCGAAAAAACTTGGCAAGGGACTCCGGCTGGGGTATACTCTGCCCTCAATGAGCAGCGGGCTTGTCGATGAGCTTCACGAGGTGCCTCTCGACAGGGAGAATCAGGATCTCAAGGAAATCATCGAGATTGCCTTCCAGATCACTGCACAGCTCGACATCGAAAACATCATCAAGAACGTGGTCTGGAGCTTCATCTCGCGGTTCCAGATGGAAACCGTGGCCATCCTCCTTCCCGGTGAGATGGAGGACAGCGCGCCCCAGGTCATCTTTTACCGGGGCGTGAAGCGGGAGGATCTGTCCCTGGACCTGCCCTCCATCCAGCCCATTCTCGCGTTTCTGGACAAGGACGAGTACAGCCAGATTGCCTTCTCCTATTTCAAGGAGAACTTTCCCGACCGGATGGTGGTGGAGCGATTCGCAGAGCTGTGCGTCGACATCATTGTGCCGCTGCGCACGGACAAGGGGGCCATGGGCATCGTTCTTCTTCCCGGCAAGGGCGGCGGAGGCGGGGCGTATGGACTCTCCGACCTGCAGTACATCACCCGCATCGTCCGCTTTGCCTCCATCGCCATCGAGAACGCGAGCCTCTTCCGCCAGGCCACGACGGATCGCATGACCGGCCTGTTCTCACACCATTTCTTCGAGAAGACCCTCGATGAGGAGCTGGAGAGAGCCCGGCGGTACAAGTCGACGTTCAGCCTCCTGATGTTCGACATCGACCACTTCAAGAAGTTCAACGACACCTACGGGCACCTGCAGGGGGATCGCATCATCCGGGACATCGCGCGGCAGCTCACCCGGTCCATCCGCCAGGTGGACTTTCCCGCGCGCTACGGCGGAGAGGAGTTCGCGGTCATCCTCCCGGCAGTCGACGTCAAGGGAGCCCTCGTCGTGGCGGAGAGACTCCGCAGGAAAATCGAGACGTTCCCTTTCCCCAGCGCCGACGGGGGCCAGCCGCTGCATGTCACGATCTCGGTCGGCGTCACCGAGTTCGACCCTGAATCGGCATATGCGCCCTCGGAAATCATTCGTGAAGCGGACAGGGCGCTCTATCAGTCCAAGGAAAAGGGCAGGAACCGGGTCACCGTCTCGAGGCCCTGAAGATCGATCATGGTCATTGTTCTCGAACGCACCATCAGGGAGCAGGACAAGAACCACATCCGCGAGTTCCTGAGCGCCCGCGGCTACACGATCCGCGAGATCGTCGGCCAGGAGGAAACCATCCTGGGGGCCGTGGGCGTCTCGGGCATCGACCTGAGGGAGGTGGAGCTTCTCCCCGGGGTGGCGCGGGTCATTCCCATCACATCGCCGTACAAGCTCGCCTCGCGCGAGTTCCGCAAGGAGGACACGGTCATCTCGGTCCGCGGTCCGGCCGGCACAGTCCGCATCGGCGGCCTGCGGATCATTGCCATCGCGGGACCGTGCGCCGTGGAGAGCCGCGAGCAGACCATGGAGTGCGCGGCCCGGGTCCGCGGATCCGGAGCGGTCCTCTTTCGTGGCGGCGCCTGGAAGCCCCGCACCTCGCCGTACGCGTTCCAGGGTCTCGGGGAGCAGGGCCTCGCGTACCTCAAGGAGGCGGGGGAGGCGTACGGGATGGCGGTTGTGTCAGAGATCGTTTCTCCCGAGCACGCGGATCTCATGCGCGACTACGTCGACGTCCTTCAGATCGGCGCGCGCAACATGCAGAACTTCGAGTTGCTCAAGCGCGTGGGCAGCCTGGGAAAACCGGTGCTCCTGAAGCGTGGGCTTGCCGCAACCATCCAGGACCTGCTCATGTCCGCGGAGTATCTGCTGGCCGCCGGCACCGATGACGTGATCCTCTGCGAGCGGGGCATCCGAACCTTCGAGACGTCTACCCGCAATACCCTCGACCTGTCCGCCATCCCCGTCGTGAAGAAGCTCAGTCACCTGCCCATCATCGTGGACCCGAGTCATGGCACGGGGATGCGCGCCAAGGTGAGCCCGATGGCTCTTGCCGCGGTGGCCGCGGGAGCGGACGGCATCACGGTCGAGGTTCACATCGACCCGGAGCGCGCCTTGTCCGACGGCCCCCAGTCGCTGTATCCCGACCAATTCGAGAAGTTGATGAGGGACATCGAGGCGATGGCGCCGGTCCTCGGCAAGGAGCTGGCACGGCTTCCCGAGCCCGTCGGCCGCGGTGCGCTTGCCCCTGGTCGCCCGGGCGCGGTTTCGGCCACCGGTCTCGGCGCGCACACAGACGGTGCCGTCGTGGCTTACCAGGGCGAGCGCGGGGCGTACGGGGAGAAGGCCATCAGCCACTGGTTCGCCGGAGAGGTCATGGCTCTCCCTGTTCCCGAGTTCCCCTCAGTGTTCGAAGCGGTCCTGGAAGGAAGGGTCGGCTTCGGAATCGTCCCCATCGAGAACTCCCTCACCGGCTCCATTCACCAGAACTACGATCTCCTGCTCCAGTTTCCTGACATCCGGATCGTTGGCGAGCAGAAAATTCGAATCGAGCACAACCTCATTGCCCTTCCCCAGGCCGGGATGGACGACATCCGGCGCGTGTACTCTCACCCGCAGGGGCTTGCCCAGTGCAGCCGGTTTCTCGACGAGCATCCCGGGTGGGAGCGTGTTGCCTTCTACGATACCGCGGGCGCCGCACGGTTCATCGCGGAAAAGGGGGAGCCCGCGAATGCGGCGATCGCCAGCGCAGAGGCAGCCTCAGTCTACGGACTTTCCGTACTCAAGCAGGGACTGGAAACCAACGTTCAGAACTATACGCGCTTCTTCGTGATTGCTCGGGAGACAGATGCCCCGAGCCTGCCGGGGCCCCGGGAAAAGGGCAAGGCCTCCCTGTGTTTCTCTGTGGCCGATCAGCCCGGCGCCCTGTTTCGCGCCCTCCAGGTACTCGCGAACCAGGGGTTGAACATGAAAAAGCTTGAGTCGCGCCCCATTCTGGGAAAGCCCTGGCAATATCTGTTCTATGTCGATGTCGACCTGCCGGCAGATCCCGACGAGTTCAGCAGGTGCGTGGAAGAGTTGAAGGGGGTCACTGAGGACTTCCGCGTTCTGGGGACCTATCGGGCGGGGTAGCTCCGACCGCGTGGCTTCGGCCTTCGGATCGACCTCCGTCACGCTCCTGGGATCCTTGGCGCTCCAGAACTTGCTGTCGCTGTTCCGCGAGATCAGATCGGTACTGCCCGCAACGGTTCAGCGCCTGCTCAGGTTGACGAGGATCCGGCGGTAGAGCTTGGTGAAGCGTTCGATGCGGCGCAGCTTTGCGCGGGCATCCGATGACCAGACGCTGTGCGGGTGCTCGTCGACCACGCGGGAGAAATAGCCATGCGCGGCGCGAAGAAAGGAGAGACTGCTCGCGATGTCCTCCCTGGCCGTGTAGCGCCGCGTGAAACGGGGGACGCGACCCGCGGCAATCTTCTGATTGATTTCGGCGATGCCATGGATGGCCAGGGAGAAGTTGATGAAACCCTGCTTGTAGTAGGCGTAGGAGGGATCCCCGTGAGGAGCGAGTGACGTGGCATCGCTGCCCGGCGCTCCAGATGACGATCGTGTCGCCGCCGTCCCTTTCCGGCGCGGAGCAGCGGTCGGTTGGGCGGCCGCGGATCCGTCCGAGGCTTCCGGGGCACTCATGAGAGCCGAATAGGCCTCGGTCAGCGTGATCATGGCAAGGTCCTGCAGCGGTTTCTTCTCGGGAGGAAACCGGTCGGGGTGATTTTCCATGACGAGGCGTCGGTACGACTGGCGGATCTGGTCTCTCGTGGCCTCGGATGAGACACCGAGGATCTGGCGGAAGTAGCCGTTGTTCACGTCGCGCATCTGCGCAGGCCCGCGGGTCAGTCAGGCGATGTCTCAGCCGCCCTCTCTCGCGCGGCATATTTCTGACTCGCTGCCTCTGCCCTCTCCCCGTATTCGTGCCGCCTCTGGTTGGCCTTCACGATACTGTTGCGAATTGCCAGCAGCTCCAGCTTGATTCCCCGGACTCCCTGTTTCCCCGAGCTTGCTACCTGGTTCTGGAAGAGTGTATTGAAGCCGGCCAGCCTCCGGTGAATGAGGAGAAGCTCGTTGAGCTGCTTGTCCAGGAATGCGGACAGGGGCGTATCAGGGGTCTTCACGAGCCGCTTGTACGCGGGGCCCGTTCCGGCCGCGATGGCCGCAAGGAGAGTCGCTTTCTTTCGCGTCTCGTCGGCAAACTGAGGAAAACTCACTTTCTCTGTCCTCGTCGTCCCAGCGGCGGGCTCCGAGTACTGGATCTCGTATGTGTGGGCATCGGGTTTTTCGCGGGGCGCCAGTCCAAACAGGCGTCTGAGCACGTACCCCAGGCCTCCTTCGCGCGGCTGCAGCAGACGCTCCGTTTCGGAAAGCGACTCCACCGCCGTGATCAGCTCTTCATGAGGCCGGCTCACGATCCTGACAGCCTCCATCAGGATGGGCCGGGCAGGTTGCGGGCCGCTCTTTTCGGCCGGAGTCGGTTCGGGAATGACCAGGGAGGCCAGGAGCTTTGCCTTCCGCGAGGCGCCGTCGATCTCCAGCTCCTCCGCGACGAGCTCCTGGGCAAGCGCCGGGTACCATGGCTGGCCATCCATGTCTTTCGCGAACTCCTTGCGCATGGTCCGTAGGATTTCTTCCTTCTTTCCCTCTTCCCCTCCGAGGTCGAGGGCAAAGCGAGGAAGCAGGACGCGGCGGACCTCGGCCTTCCAGGATTCGCGATGCCAGGCCACGAGGTCAGCGATGATCGATCGTCCCTCGTTGAAGGTCTTGACGATCTGTGTTTCCTGGTCCTTCAGGATCTGGGCCGACATGGCGTCGGGACCCAGCAGGACCTTCATGAACACCCGGGCAAAGGCCCGCGTCGTGGGGCTGCTGGATTTCTCTCCGAACTCGTGCCAGTTGATGTAGGAAAGAAGCGCGGAGAGCTTCTTCAGCCTGGCAAGCTTGAGAGCGTCGAGGTTGAACTCCTGGCCCTCGACTATGAACTTGAGCTGGCGACGGAATGCCGCCAGCCGATAGCTCGTCTCGTCCGCGCTTTCGAACTCGGGAAGCGGTCCGTCGTTGGGGACGATGATGTCGGTGACGCTCTGCTCATAGTTGTAGGGATCCTCACGCAGCAGTCCCTTCTTGATCAGGGTGCCCATGGCGCTTTCGAACTGGGTCCGGTAGCGACTGCATGCGTCTTTCAGGCGGGGGAGCTGAATTGCTTCCAGCCATTGGCGCCTTTTGGCCAGCGCCTCAGTGAGCTGCTGGAGAAACACCTCCGATTCTTCCATTATAAGGAATTATACGGTAAAGTCATGGAGGACGCCAGACGGAAAGACGCACCGTCAGCTGCTGCCCGGACACGCGATTGCCACAGACCGTACGCGTTGAAAAGGAGCGCGGACATGGGTGAAGCGACGCTATTCCTCCCGGAAAAGCTGGTCATGGCCGTTCTCATCTCGCGCCCCGAGAGGCAGCAGGAGCTCATCGAGGTCCTGTCCGAGAGCTGGGGCGCCCCCGACCTATGCAGCGATACCCTGCCATTCACATACACCGACTACTACGACAGGGAGATGGGTCCCGGCATACGGCGGTTCTTCGTGTCCTTCCGGCGGCTGGTGGATCCGGCACAGATTGCCGAGATCAAGCTGCAGACGAACCGTATCGAAGAGCGATTTCGGGAAGGAGACGCACGGAAGGTCAATATCGATCCGGGGCTCCTGACCCTCAGCCGCTTCGTTCTCGTCACGACCAAGGAGAGCGCGCACAGGATCCCGCTCTCCGCCGGGATCTATGCCGAGGTGACTCTGCTTTTTCACAAGGGAAGCTTTCGACCTCTCGAGTGGACGTATCCTGACTACCGCACACCGCAATACCTGGCCATTCTCAACGAGATCCGCGGGCTGTACAAGACGCAGACCAATACTCATTCCTGAGGCGAGTGGCCTCAGGAGTCAAGCGATCAGAGATAGCGGGCGTTCATCACAGCGGATCTGCGCCAAGCGCCGAGGCGGCGGACGCGAGTCACGAATTTCTTGATGTTCTTGTCGATTTTGCTTACATTCCCTCAAAGCAACTCTTCAGCAAGACTCAGATGGCCAGAGCGCGCAAGGGCAGGACGTCGAAGTGAGTGAAGACATCATTCAGCCTTGGGAGTGGCGCCCGACTTCCAACCATTCGAGGTGATCACGATGAGCGAAACTCGCAAGGAAACCGACAGCTTGGGAGTCGTCGAAGTCCCCGCCGACAGGTTGTGGGGCGCGCAGACGCAACGCTCGCTGGAGCATTTCAGCATCGGCACGGACCTCATCCCGCGCGAGATGATCACTGCCTACGCCACGCTCAAGAAGGCGGCGGCCAACGCCAACCATGCGGGCGGCAGACTGAATAACGAGGTACATAAGCTGATCGTACGCGCATGCGACGAGATCCTGGCCGGCATGCACCATGACATGTTCCCGCTGCACGTGTGGATGACGGGAAGCGGCACGCAGTTCAACATGAACGTCAACGAGGTGATCTCCAACCGCTGCTGCCAACTCGCAGGCACGCCGCTGGGCAGCAAGACTCCGGTGCATCCGAACGATCATGTGAACATGTCGCAGTCGTCCAACGATACCTTCCCCTCAGCGATGTATATCGCGGCCGCCGTGAACGTGACAGGGCGGTTGTCGCCCGCGCTCGCCGGGCTGCGCGGCGCGATAGCGACGAAGGCTGCGGAGTGGAGCGACATCGTCAAGATCGGCCGCACGCACATGCAGGACGCAACACCGATCACGCTGGGACAGGAGTGGTCCGGCTACGCGGGCATGCTTGGCGACGGCATCGAGCGCATTCGGCAGTCCCTGGAGGGCGTCTACCACCTGGCGCTCGGCGGCACCGCTGTCGGCACAGGCATCAATGCGGCTCCCGGCTTTGCGGAGGCCGCCGCGTCAGAGATCGCGAAGCTGACCGGGCTGCCGTTTGTGAGCGCTCCCAACAAGTTCACGGTGCAAGGCGCCCACGACGCGCTTGTCCAGCTTTCCGGCACTCTTCGCACTCTGGCGGTGTCGCTGTACAAGATCGCCAACGACATTCGGCTGATGTCCTGCGGTCCTCGCGCGGGATTCTCGGAATTGGTGATCCCGGAAAACGAGCCAGGCTCCTCCATCATGCCGGGCAAGGTCAACCCCACGCAGTGTGAAGCCCTCACGATGATCGCCGTGCAAGTGATAGCCAACGACGTCGCTGTGGGCTTCGGCGGCGCGGGCGGATATCTCGAGATGAACGTCTACAAGCCGCTCCTGATCTTCAACGCCATGAAGTCGGTCCGGCTCATGACCGACGGCTGCGCGAACTTCCGCCAGTTCCTCGTCGAGGGCGCCGAGCCGAACCGCAAGCAAATTGCCTGCTATGTGGAGCGGTCGCTGATGCTGGTCA
>DATKLB010000077.1:0-8740 GCA_035542615.1 Spirochaetia bacterium
TCTGAATGACGAACGTGCCCAGCACGCCCGTGTGCTCGACGTGGGGCCCTCCGCACACTTCCCGGGAAAAATCCCCGATCGAATAGACCTTCACTTTTTCCTGGTACTTCTCGCCGAACAGAGCAATTGCCCCTTTGGCCTTCGCCTGCTCGAGCGTCATCACTTCCATGCTGACGGGCAGATCTCTCCTGATCTGCTCGTTTACGATGGCTTCGACCTTGTGGATCTCCTCCTCGGTCATCGGCTGGGGATGCGAGAAGTCGAACCGCAGGCGCTCAACCGTGATGTTGGAGCCTTTCTGCGCCACGTGCGGGCCGAGGACCGTTCGCAAGGCCTGGTGGAGGAGATGCGTTGCCGTGTGCAGCTTCGTTGTCATTTCCGAATGATCAGCGAGCCCCCCCCTGAAGATCTTTTCCGCGCCGGCCTTTGACAGCTCCTGGTGCTTCTCGAAAGCCTCTTCGAATCCCTTCCTGTCAAGTCCCATGCCGTGCTCGTGCGCAAGCTCTTCCGTGATCTCGATAGGGAACCCGTAGGTGTCATAGAGGCGGAAAGCGACCCGCCCGGGAATGATCTTCTGGGGGTTCTTCAGGAGGTTGGGAAGCAGCTTCTCGAACTCGTGCTCTCCCTTCTGCAGCGTCTCGGAGAACCGCTCCTCCTCGAGCCCCATCTCTGTGGCTATCATCCCGGCTCTTTCCTCCAGCTCGGGGTACGAGGACCGGTAGATCGCGACAACCTCCGCGGCCAGCTTTCCGAGAAACCCGCCCTGGAGGCCGAGCTTGCGGCCGTGACGGATGCTGCGCCGCATCAGGCGCCTCAGGATGTACCCCTGACCGAGGTTGGACGGCTTGACGCTCTTGTCATCGCCCAGGATGAAGGTCGAGGCGCGCACGTGATCAGTGATGATCCGAAACGAGACGTCGGCTGCCGGCTGCGAGCCGTAGCGCTTCCCGGTGATCTCCGAGAGACGTTCGATCACGGGCCAGAAAAGCTCTGTCTCGAAAACGGTGGCCTTGCGCTGGAGCATGGCCACCGTGCGGTCTACCCCCATTCCCGTGTCCACGGTCTTCTGCACGAGCGGCAGGTATTTTTCATCCGCCGTCTTGTTGTACTGCATGAACACATCGTTCCAGACCTCGAAGTATTTTCCGCAGTTGCAGCCCGGCTTGCAGTCAGGTCCGCAGGCAGGGAGGCCGGTGTCGATGAACATTTCCGTGTCGGGACCGCATGGCCCAGTCTGCCCGGCGGGCCCCCACCAGTTGTCCTTGCGGGGGAGGAAGTGTATGCGGCTCTCCGGTATTCCGACAGCCTTCCAGGCACCGGCCGCCTCAATGTCAGGAGGGACCTCGCTGTCACCGGCGAAGACGCTCACCGAGAGAACGTCAGGGGAGAATCCCAGCCATTGCGGAGAGGTGAGGAACTCGAAGGAAAACCTGATCGCGTCTTCCTTGAAATAGTCTCCCAGGGACCAGTTGCCCAGCATTTCGAAGAATGTCAGGTGCGACGGATCCCCGACGTCATCGATGTCGTCGGTGCGGATGCATTTCTGCACGTCGACGAGCCGTCTGCCCGCGGGGTGCGGTTCGCCCAGAATGTACGGGACCAGCGGGTGCATCCCCGCCGTGGTGAAGAGAACCGTCGGGTCGTTCTCCGGGATGAGCGACCTGCCGGAAATCTCCACGTGGCCTTTTCCCTTGAAAAAGTCAATGTACGCGCGCTTCAGCTCGGTGCCGGTCATGGCAGCTAAGGTACGGGAAGGGCACAGAGGTGTCAAGTTTGCCGGGGAGGTAGCCACGAGAGGCTGGGGCGTGATAGAAAAACCCCGATGAAGGCCGACCGTCGGCGCATCGTCCGTGCCTGCCTCCTGCTCGGCGTACCCGTTCTGCTCACAGCGCTTCTGATCCGGCTGCCCTGGCGCGCCCTCGATTCTTTCCTTGATGATGCTTCCGGCACGCGGATCACCGACCGGCGGGGACAGCTCCTGTTCATCGTGCCGGACGTGGACGGCAGATTCATGGAATCCCTTGCTCCTGACGGGATTCCGGAAGGCTGTCGCGAGCTGTTCGTGCGCCTGGAGGACAAAAGGTTCTTCTCCCACGCGGGGGTGGATCCGATAGCCATCGTCCGCGCGCTCCAGGCCCTGCTCGTGCGAGGCCCCAGATCGGGCGCGTCGACAATCACCATGCAGCTTGCCCGGATCGTTTCGTCCCACCCCCACAGTGTTTTCGGAAAGCTGGAAGAAGCTTTCCACGCCCTGCAGATCGAGTCGCGGCTGCCCAAGGACCGGATCCTCACTCTGTACTTGAACAATCTGCCCCTCGGGAGGAACGCTCGAGGCGTCGGGGCGGCCGCCTGGACGTACTTCGCCGCGGACCTCGCCACCCTGCGCCCGGCCCAGCTCCTTGTCCTGGCGATCATTACCCGCAACCCGTCCGCGTATGATCCCTTCAAGCATTCGCAGATGCTTATCACGGCCGCCAGCGCCGCCTCCCGGGACAGCGGGCTCGGGATCGATGAAGAGGAGGTCCGGAGCGTTGTTCTCTCGGCGCGATCCGCCAGGCCGCCTGGTGGCGCGCCGCATTTCAGCCGCTACGTCGCTGATCGCTTGCGACAGGGAAAGCTTCACGGGACAGGCGGCGAGCTGCGCACGACGATCGACAGCGAGCTCAACGGGTTCATCGAGGAGCGAGTCAGGTTCTACCTCGACCGCTATGCCGCGGCCAGGGTAACCAACGCTGCCGTGGTCGCCATCGACAACGGGAACGGGGAGATTCTGGGGTGGGTTGGGTCACGGGATTTTTCCGACGATTCGCGCGCCGGGCAGGTGGACGGCGTCCTGATCCGGCGCCAGAGCGCCTCTACCCTCAAGCCATTTCTCTACGCCCGCGCCCTGGAAACGGGCAGGAATGCAGCAACCCTTCTGCCCGACAGTCCCATCGAGTTCGCATCATCCACCGATGAAACCTACCGGCCGTCCAATTTCGACAGGCGCAGCCATGGCGTCGTGCGCCTTCGCACAGCGCTTGCCAGCTCCCTGAATGTGCCCGCCGTCTATGTCCTCAGTCGCGTCGGGCTTCCGAGCTTCCTGCGCGATCTTCGTGAGCTGGGCTTCGCGCTGCCTCCCGATGCGCAGCCTCGCTACGGTCTTGGCGTCGCAATCGGCAACGCCGAGGTGTCGCTGCTCGAGCTGACCCGGGCGTACAGCGTTTTCCCGCGAAGCGGCACCCTGCCGGACTTGCGGCTCTCCCCCTGGCAGCCGCGCAGGAACACCCGGATCTTTTCGCCCTTCACGGCCTGGCTGATCTGCAACATCCTTTCGGATCGCTCGGCCAGGGTGACCGGGTTCGGAACGCGAACGTATTTTCGCACTCCCTTTCCAGCGATGTTCAAATCCGGCACCTCCAGCGAGTTCACCAACCTGTGGTGTGTCGGCGCCACCCCTCGGTTTACCGTTGGCGCCTGGGCCGGCAACTTCGACGGCCGCACGGTGATCAACAAGACGGGAAGCATTGTGCCAACGCAGCTTGTCGCGGATGTGCTCGGTCGGCTCCAGTCGAACACGGTGGAGTTCAAACGTCCCCCGGGCGTGGTGGAGGCGAAAATCGACGCACTGACCGGACAGCTTGCCACCTCCAGAAGCCCGTCCGTTCGAACGGAGTATTTCCGGTCGGCGGAGGAGGTTCCCCGGCCCGACACCTACCACGCAGGCCCGGGGGCACGGAAGTCCCTCCTCCTGGAGAGTCTTCTCGATGCGGATGAGCCTCTTCGGATCCTCTTTCCCGTGAACGGCCAGGTATTCTACCTGGACCCGACTGTTCCGCTCTTCGAGCAGGCCGTCCCGTTCATGGCAGCAGCGCGCGGGGGACGGAGGATCTCGCTTTTTCTTGATGGGGCTGAGATCGCTCATGACGTGCGTGACCCCTCGTTGACGCTCCCCGTCCAGCGCGGGGACCACGTTGTCATCGCCCGGAGCGACCGGGGCGACGACAGAGCGCTGTTCGAGGTGAGGTAGGCGTGGCGGAGGAGTTCTTTTCGGTCAGGTCCGGGAGCGTCTATCTGCGCGTCAGGGCCAGGCCCGGGGCCCGTGAGGATTCGGTTCTCGGCGTGCGCGGCTCCGAGCTGCTCGTTGGAGTGAGAGCTCCCCCGGAAAAGGGGAAGGCCAACGCGGCGATCGCCAGGGTGCTGGCACGAGTGCTGCGCGTTCCTTACGGCGACGTCACGCTGAAGCTCGGCGGCTCGTCGGCCCACAAGGTGTATGTCGTTCCAGTTTCGGCCGCTTCGATTCTCGCAAAGATGGTGTCAGCGGTTTGAGGTGCCCCGCGATCGAGGATCCCCGGCTCATCGCTTCCTCGTACGCGAGGTACCTGCACGACGAATCGAGCCTCCGCGCCGCGATTCCTCGCCGGATCCTGTTTCCGACCTCCCTGGGTGAGCTTTCTTCCGCCCTGCTCGATGCCGCGGATCACAAGGAAGCCGTCACGATTTCAGGCGCGCGCACCGGTATTGTCGGTGCGGCCGTGGCGATAGGAGGGGGAAATCTCCTGTCGCCAGGGCACGGGAGGCCGCGGCCGTCATCGCTCGAACCGCGGTCGCCCTCGGGGGGAGCGTTTCGGGCGAGCACGGGATTGGAAAGCTGAAAAGGGAGCTGCTCGGCATTCAGTACACGCAGGACGAGCTCGAAGGGCTGCGGTCCCTCAAGACGCAGCTCGACCCCGCGGGCATCCTCAATCCGGGCGTGCTGTGGTAGGGCGGACGCGGCCGCTGTGGCCGCGCCCGGTCTATGCGGATATGGCCGCTTTCGCCGCCTTCTTCTTGAACGTGATTCCCTTGGGGCCCTGATCCACGACTACCTCGTCGCCCTCGGCGATCTCGCCGGACAGCATCAGCCTGGCAAGCGGGTTCTGCACCAGGTTCTGGATCGTGCGCTTCAGCGGGCGGGCTCCGTACTGGGGATCGAATCCCACATCGGCGAGGTAGGCTTTTGCCTTTGCCGTGACCTCCATCGTGACCTTCCTCTCCTTGAGCCTGTTTTTCAATATCTCGAGCTGGATGTCCACGATTTTCAGGATATCGTCCTTGGAAAGCCTGTTGAAGAAAATCGTCTCATCGATCCGGTTGAGGAACTCGGGCTTGAAGGTCGCTTTCAGGAGGGCGCCAACAGCCTCTCGAACATCGTCGATCTTCGCGGCTCCCTGGATGATGTCTCCTCCGAGGTTGCTCGTCATGATGATGATGCAGTTTCGGAAGTCGACGACCCGTCCCTGCCCATCGGTGAGACGGCCCTCGTCCAGGAGCTGCAGCAGGACATTGAAGACGTCCGGGTGGGCCTTCTCGATCTCATCGAAGAGGACCACGGAATACGGTCTGCGCCTCACCGCCTCCGTGAGCTGGCCTCCTTCCTCGTAGCCGACGTAGCCCGGAGGCGCCCCGATGAGCCGGGACACCGTGTGCTTCTCCATGTACTCGCTCATGTCGATGCGGGTGATCGCCTTCTCGTCGCCGAAAAGGAAATCCGCAAGCGTCTTCGCGAGCTCCGTTTTTCCCACTCCCGTGGGACCGAGGAACAGGAACGTGCCCATGGGCCGGCCGATGTCGGAGAGCCCCGACTTGTTGCGTCGGATGGCGTCGCTCACGGCGATGATCGCCTCTTTCTGACCGACGACTCTTCGAGAAAGAATCTCTTCCAGCTTCAGGAGCTTCATCTTCTCGGAAGCCAGCATCTTCGAGACAGGGATCCCCGTCCAGTTGGAGACGATCCTTGCGATGTCCTCCTCGGACACCTCCTCGCGCAGCAGGCTCTGCTCGCCGTGGATCTTGTCCAGCTCCTTGCTTTTCGCGTCGAGCTTCCTCTGGACTTCGGGGATCCTCCCGTGCTTGATCTCCGCCGCCTTGCTGAGGTTCCCATCCCGTTCGTAGCGGGTCTCCTCGATGCTCAGCTCCTCCAGGGATTGCTTCAGCTTCCTGATCTCGTCGATGATGCCTTTCTCGTTCTGCCACTGGAGTTTCATGGCATCGCGCTTCGTCGTGAGCTCGGAAAGCTCCTTGTCGAGCGTCGCCAGGCGCTCGCGGGAGGCAGGGTCCGTCTCCTTGGACAGTGCCTGCTTCTCGATGTTGAGCTGGAGCATGCGCCTCTCCGCCCTGTCCAGCTCCGTGGGCTGGCTCTCGATCTCCATCTTCAGCCGGCTGGCCGCCTCGTCGATCAGGTCGATGGCCTTGTCGGGCAGGAAGCGCGACGTGATGTAGCGGTCCGACAGAACGGCCGCGGCGATGATCGCGTCATCGCGGATGCGCACCCCGTGGTGCACCTCGTAGCGCTCCTTCAGGCCGCGCAGGATTGCGATGGTATCCTCCACCGAGGGCTGGGAGGTGAAGACGGGCTGGAACCTGCGCTCCAGGGCCGGGTCCTTCTCGATGCGCTTTCGGTACTCGTCCAGCGTCGTGGCGCCGATTGCCCGCAGCTCGCCGCGCGCAAGCGCAGGTTTCAGCAGGTTGGAGGCGTCCATGGCTCCTTCCGCCGCCCCTGCGCCCACGAGGGTGTGCAGCTCGTCGATGAAGAGGATGATGCCGCCTCCGCTGTCCACGATCTCCTTGATCACTGCCTTCAACCGCTCTTCGAACTCTCCGCGAAACTTCGTTCCCGCGACAAGGCTCCCCAGGTCGAGGGAAAGGAGTCGTTTGTTCTTCAGGGAGTCAGGCACGTCACCCGAGACGATCCGGCGGGCAAGACCCTCCACGATTGCCGTTTTTCCCACGCCCGGCTCGCCGATGAGGACGGGATTGTTTTTCGTACGCCGCGAGAGAACCTGCATGACGCGCCGGATCTCCTCGTCCCGGCCGATGACGGGGTCCAGCTTTTCCTTGCGGGCAAGGTCCGTGAGGTCCCGGCAGTATTTTTCCAGGGCCTGGTAGCGCGCCTCGGGGCTCTGGTCCGTGACCCGCTGGTTGCCGCGCACCGTCTTGAGCGCCTCCAGCACGGCCTCGCGAGTGACGCCGCGCTGCTTCAGCAGGTCGCGCGCCTCTCCGCCGTCGCTGTCCAGCATTGCGAGGAGCAGGTGCTCCGTGCTCGTGTATTCGTCTTTCAGTCCCTCGGCTTCCTGCTCGGCCTTGTTCAGCACGCGGGAAAGCCGCGGCGTCACCGTCATCTCGGCCGCCTCGCCCTGCACCCTCGGCTTGCCCGCGAGACGCGAGCGCAACGCGCCCGCCACCTCGGCGGCATCGACGCCGATTCTTTCCAGGAGGGGCGGCACGACCCCGTCCTTCTGTTCCACGAGCGCGAGCAGGAGATGATCCACGTCCATGCTCGGGTGGCTGTAGGAGTGGGCAAGCGAGTCCGCCTGCTGCAGGGCTTCCTGCGCTTTCAGGGTCAATTTGTCATATCTCATCGTGTTGTCTCCGAGGGAAACAGTCTTTTGGCTAAGATACGGCAGAAGGCCCGCCCGGTCAATGAGAAAGCCAGCCAGTGGCAAGAACCGAGGCGCCAAAAGGCGCCAAACATCGCGTTTGACAGCTGCCCGATGGAGTTTCTATACTGCGCACATGGCGGACATCGGTTTCCCAAAGGGTTTTCTCTGGGGGGCTGCAACCGCGGCCTACCAGATCGAGGGCGCTGTGCGCGAAGACGGCAGGGGAGAATCCATCTGGGATCGTTTCTGCAGGGTTCCCGGCGCAATCCACGACGGCGAGACCGGCGATGTGGCCTGCGACCACTACCACCGCTGGCGCGACGACCTGGAGAACATGCGCGATCTCGGACTCACCGCGTACCGGTTTTCGGTATCGTGGCCGCGCGTCCTGCCGTCCGGCAGCGGACGAGTGAACGCATCCGGACTCGCTTTCTACGAAACGCTCGTGGATGCGCTCCTCCACGAGCGTATTGAACCCGCGGTCACGTTGTATCATTGGGACCTTCCGCAGGCGCTCCAGGAAAAGGGCGGGTGGACGAACCATGACACGGCTTTTCGGTTTGCCGACTACGCAGAGAAGGTCTTTCTCAGGCTGGGCGATCGGGTGAAGATCTGGATCACCCTCAATGAGCCGCAGGTCTCGGCTTTTGCCGGGCACGGGGACGGGGTGCACGCTCCGGGCCTCAAAGACGTCCGACACGCCGTGCAGGCATCGCACGTTCTCATGATCGCCCATGCTCTTGCCGTGCAGGTGTATCGGCAGGCGAGCCCGGCCCATCACAGGATCGGGATCACCCTGGATCTCCATCCGGTGTATCCATGGAGCGACGGGCTGTCCGATGCAGAGGCCGCCCGGGTTGCCGACGGAAGGGTCAACCGCTGGTTCCTCGATCCTGTTTTCCGTGGCGTGTATCCGAAGGAGATCGTGGACCAGTTCGCCGCCAGCGGAGTGGCCCCGCATATCGATGCGAAAGACCTCGGCGTGCTTTCCTCGAATCCCGTGGATTTCCTGGGTGTAAACTATTACTTCCCGATGAGAGTGCTCGCCAGCGATCACGACCCTTTGCTTCATTACGAGTGCGCCGTGCACAAGGACCGGGAGAAAACCGAGATGGGGTGGGAGATCTACCCGGAGGGGCTCTACGATATGCTCATACGACTGCGCCAGGACTACGGGAACCCGAGCCTCATGATCACGGAAAACGGAGCCGCATTTCGCGACTCGAAAGTGGTCAACGGGCAGGTGCAGGACGACGACAGGATCGACTACATCCGGTCGCACCTCCAGCACGCCCTGAGAGCGATCCGCGACGGCGTGAAGCTGGAAGGGTATTTCCTCT
>DATKLB010000078.1:0-11209 GCA_035542615.1 Spirochaetia bacterium
GCTCTCTGGAAGGAAGAGGCCCCGTCCACAAGCGGTCGTGCCGCTGGAGGGCGCAAGTCAATGGCGTTGATGATTGCGATGTTCTTCATGGCCCTCGCTGATAATATCGACACATTACCGGGAAGTTCAAGAAAGGAGCCCGCGCGAGCATGCCCAGGAGACGCAAAACGGGAATTCCTGTAGGCTGCCCCGTATGATGGAGCGCCCTGAAGACCGAAGGAATCCGCGTGCGGCTCCCGCTGACGGCAAGCATTTCACGGTCAGTGAGATCACCGAGCTCATCAAGGCCACGCTCGAGGAGAGTTTCCCCTGGATCACGGTCCAGGGAGAGATCTCAAACTTCCGTCCATCCTCGAGTGGACACTGGTATTTCAGCCTCAAGGACGTGAATGCCGTGCTCTCGGCCGTCATGTTCCACAGCAGGCTGGAAACAGTGAAGTTTACGCCAGGGGATGGAATGCTGGTCACCGCCTCCGGGAGCATCTCGGTCTATCAGCGGCGAGGCAGCTACCAGCTGATCTGCGAATCGCTCATCCGGGCGGGTCAGGGCGACATCCTTGCCATGCTGGAGGAACGCAAGCGCTCCCTTGCAGCCGAAGGTTTGTTCGACGCAGCCCGCAAGAGGCCCCTCCCCGTGTTTCCCTCCCGCGTCGCGGTCGTAACCTCGCCCACAGGCGCCGCGATCAGAGACATCCTGCGCGTCCTCCGGAGGCGAAACGCAGGAATCGATGTCGTCATTGTCCCGACCCCCGTGCAGGGTGAAGGAGCGGATGAGAGGATCGCGCATGCCATAGAGACGACAGCGCGCTGGAGGCTGGGGGAGGTCATCATCGTCGGACGCGGAGGCGGCTCGCTCGAGGACCTTCTCCCGTTCTCCTCTGAGGCTGTTGTGCGGGCCATCGCCGCTTCCCCGGTGCCCGTGATCTCTGCGGTCGGGCATGAGACTGATGTAACCCTGTCCGACCTGGCCGCGGATGTCCGCGCACCCACGCCGTCGGCCGCGGCGGAGATCGTGGCTGCCTCGAGATCGGAGTTGCTCGCACAGGTCGCCGGACTCAAGGCCTCCCTGGAGGGCTCGCTTCAGAGCCGCCTCGACATGATCCGCGTGCTCCTGGGACAGTTCAGCCGGGAAAACCTGGAGCGCAACGTGCGCCTTTTCCTTCAGCCCACTCTCCAGCGCCTGGATGATGCCACCGAAGCGCTCCGCAGGGGCTTTTCCGAGATCCTCTCGGATGCCCGGCATCGGTTCGAGCTGGCGGCCCGGGAGCTGTCATCGTATTCGCCCCTCGCGGTGCTGGAGAGGGGCTACGCGGTGGTGACGCATGAGCCGACCCGGAGAGTTCTCGTGTCCGCGGACGGCGTGCACCCGAGGGACAGGCTGGACATTCGACTCGCGCGAGGTGGGCTACGCGCAAGCGTGGAGGAAATGCATGCCGGCGAAAAGCTTTGAGGACAGGCTGGAGAGGCTGGAGAAGCTTGCGGAAAAGCTGAGAGAGGGGAAGATCCCGCTGGAGGAGGCGGTGACCCTCTTCGAGGAAGGGATGAAGCTGGCACGGTCGCTGGAAAAAGACCTCTCCCGAGTGGAAAGAAAGGTCGAGATCCTGACCCGGGAGCCCGAAAGCAATGGAGAAGAACCAGGCCTCGAGCTGTTCCCCGAGCTTTCCGAGGAGGACAAGGAGTAAAAACCGGTCCAACGCGGCTCTCCACGCCGCCTTTGTCTTGTCATCATCTCGTGAAGCCGTCTGGAAAAATCACGAGGTCGCCATCGGCTATGCCGAGCTTCTGAAAGGCGCCCTGGTTCATTTCCAGCGCGTAGCGTGCGGACAAGCGCGACCTGACGGTCCGAAGATCGAAAGGCTGCATGTCCCTGATCTCCAGGATCTTTCCTTCGGCGCTGAGAAATGCAATGGAGAGCGGCAGCGGCGTGTTCTTCATCCAGAACTCGAGGTGCTCGTCTCTGTCAAAGAGGAAGATCATCCCTTCCGAGGGGCCGAGGCGGGTGCGGCCCATGAGGCCCTGCTCCCGCTGGCTCTCCGTGCGGGCCACCTCGGCGGTGATCAGATGGCCGCCAACCCTCAGCTGGACTTTTTCCAGACTCTGAGAGCAGCCGGCAAGCGAAGCTGCAAGAGCTGCGGCCAATCCGATCAGGACGGTGCGGACCCGGCTATTCCGCATGCAGCATCCACCCCTTCAGGTATTCCCCCTCGGGATGAGTCACGGCGACCGGGTGGTCGACATCGGCGTGCAGCTCCCGAAGGAGCCGTACCTCTCTTCCCGATCGTCGTGAGGCCTCCATGACGATATCGCGAAACATCGGCTTGTCGACCGCTCCGGAGCAGGAGAAGAGAAACGCGAGACCCCCCGGAACGAGAATCCTCAGGCACTGCTGGAAAAGAGAAAGATAGCCCTGCACCGCGCCGTGCAGCTCAGCGCGCCTTCGGGCGAACGGAGGGGGATCCGCGACGACGATGTCGTGGGTGCCACCAGCCTCCAGGAACGAGAACACGTCCGCCTGCACCCATTCAAGGGAGCACTTCGCCAGGGCCGGGTTCAACCCGAGGCTTTCCTTCGCCAGCTCATTCGCGCGCCGCGAGCTCTCGACGGACACGACCTGGGAAGCGCCTGCAGCCGCTGCGGCCAGGGCGACGGCTCCCGTGTAGGAAAACAGGTTGAGCAGCCGTCTCCCCGTGCTCGACCTCGCAATCAGTCGCCTGTTTTCGCGCTGGTCAAGGTAGAAGCCGGTCTTCTGCCCTCCCTGGTAGTCGACGATGATCCGGACTGCTCCCTCTCGGATGATGCAGCACCCGTCGCCGGCGCCCGTGATGTACCCCGAGGTCCGCGCAAGGCCCTCGACCCTGGCATAATGCTCGTCCCTCTTGAAGTACACCCGCACCCCCGGCTGAATGTCCTGAAGGCAAGCGGCGATCCTCTCTGCCTGGTCTTCCGCTCCGCGTACATGGGCCGTCATCACCGCCGTGTCACCGTACAGGTCGACAATGAGCCCCGGGAGGAAATCCCCTTCCGCGTTGACGATCCGGAAGGAATCGGTGTCCAGATGCAAAGCCGCGCGAAGCGCATGGGCTGCGGCAGTCCTCGCTTCGGCCCACCCTGCCGCAGGCCTTTCGGGAGTGAAGCTCACCATCCGGATTGCGATGAGGCTTGCCGGCGAATAGAAACCCCATCCGACGGGACTGCCATCCGCGGCGAAGACGGGAAGCACGTCCGTTGTCGATGATGCACCCGGAGCCTCGGCGACTGCCTGGCTGTAGATCCAGGGGTGATGCCACTTGCGTGCCGGAGATTCCCGACCGGGCTTCAGGACGACCCGCGCCCCGACGGCGGGATCAGAACTGCTCAATGAACTTCTCGCGCGAGAGCTTCTCCAGGTCGCTTGGCGCGCTGCCAGCAGTGACCAGAGCTGCGAATCTCCTGGGGTCGAGGTACTTGACAGTCAGAGGCTTCTCCAGCGAAAGGCGCACGGAATCGGATTGCCAAACCGTCTGTTCCGGGCTGACGCTTGCTGGCCGGCCGTACTTCGCGCTCAGCGCGCTGAACATTGAAAAATAGTCCAGCTTCTCAGGATCGAGCACCAGGATCATTGTCAGAAGCCGCCGATCCGCAAACTGGAAGTACGCCCGGTGGACGTACGACGGCCCGGAGCTCTCGATCAGATACTGCTGCGTCTGCGGAAGCAGGCTGACGTCGGGGTCGCCTCGGTAGCCGAAAAGGGGGTCCGCAACGAGGCCCCGCTTGACCTGATCGAGGTCCATCCCCAGCGTGATCCCTCGAAACCCGTTGGGCAAAGGCTGCGGCGGCGAGGAGGCGGCCTGCGCAAAAAGATCCGGGGAACCGGAAGCAAGACACACGAGAAGGGGCACCAGCAGGGCAGAGGGAGCGCGCGAGCGCCCTTTCAGTTTCTTCGTGGCATCCATGGCAAACCGAGTCATCCTGATCACATTGTCGGCCGTTTTCAAGTCCTTTCGCAGACTTCGGGGCGCCGCGGGCGGGGTCGCGCTTGTATTCGGCTGACTCGCAGGGCTACAATCATCCCGTGAGCACACATTGCCGCAACGGGTCGAAACGGACGGGAATCGCAGCGGCGCTGCTCCTGGCGGCGCTTGCCGCTGCCTTGCTCGCTTCGTGCGCGACATCGTCAGGGTCGACTCTTGGCCGCGTAACGGTTACCGAGGGGTCGTCGCCTCCTCCCGAAAAACCTCCGACGGAAGTCCCGACCTCGAAGGTCGGCCTGGAGGTCATCTCGGACCCGGATCGCGCGGAGGTCTGGGTGGACGGGAACTACGAGGGCTTGACGCCGTTCATCGTGACCGACATTGCGCAGGGCTGGCACCGCCTGGAGCTGCGGAAGTCCGGGTACCGTGACGTATCGACCTGGCTGCAGTACACCAGCGACTACATGCTCTACCAGACGAGTCTCGCTCGGATCACGGGATTCCTGCAGCTCGACGTCTCGCCGTCAGACAGCGTTGTCACTGTCGGCAGCTCCACCGTATCGCCGGGCCTCGAGGAGCTGCCCGTCGGCACATATCCTGTTCTTGTTCGCGCATTCGGGTACGCAGATCACGAAGAAAAGGTCATTGTCTCGGAGAGGGCGGTCACATCGCTCTCGGTGACCCTCGCTCCAACGCCCTTTGAAGTCACAAGCCTTTCCCTGGCCCGCGGTCAGGTCAATCCGGACAGCCCTGGGCTCCTGGGAATCGTCGAGGCGCACTTCTCCGTCAGCGGGCCCGGCGAGGGACAGGTCGTGGTGTATGACCAGCAGGCCAGACCCGTCTTCACCAGCCCGCTTTCCACGTTCACGACCTGGGATCACACCTTCCGGTGGCAGGTGCAGGATGATGCAGGGGACAAGCTTCCCGACGGCGAGTATCGCCTCGTCATCAGCGGGCAGGGACCAGACGGTGCCTCATCACAGCGCGAGGCTGTGGCGAAAGTCGACCGAACCCTGAAGGTTGCACCCCGAAGTGTATGGAGCGGCAGCTCGGGGCTCCTCTACGCTCCCGTTGCAGAAGTCCTGCCCCCGGACGATTTCCAGGCGTCGGTCCTTGGCGCGGCATATTCCAGCGGCGGTCTTTTTCGTGCCCCCGTTTCCCTGGGCATACGAGCCGGTATCGGCAACCGCATGGAGATCGACGCCTCGGGCGCCATCATTCCGAGCTCGGTGGCAGTCCCCTTTGCTCTCAGCGCCGCGCTCAGGTGGAACTTCCACTCGCCGACGGGCGAGTACGGGCTGGAGGCAGCCGTGGAAGCAAAGGCCGCATTTCAATACGACTCGACGCCAACGGGCGGCAACGTCCTTTTGACGGACACCTTCACCAACTTCACGGGTCTCGGCGTGGCACTTCCCCTGCAGGTCGTTCTGGGGCCTGTGAGCCTGCTGGGATCCCTGGGCGTGATCGGCTCACTCTGGTCCCCCTATGGTTCTACGACGCCAGGCGCTGTGGCATGGGCCTACCTGCGCACTGGCGTCATGGCGGACTTCGGTACGGTCACCGCGGGAGTCTCCGCCACGGTGAGAACGCAGCCCTTCACCTCCGGGATGCTTGGCATTGGGTCTTCCGTTCCCTTCCAGCTCGGTGGTGAAGCGCATTGGCTCGTGCCGGACACGCGGATCCTGGTATCAGGAATCATTGCCGGCGAGTTCGACAGCTCGACGAGCTACTATTTCATGGGAGGCGGAGGCCTGGGCTTCCTGTATTGATCGGCTCATGCCCTGATGAGAAGCAGGACGATGAGAATTGCAAAGAGCGAGAGCAGCACGAGGCCTGCAATACGGTAGAACCGCCGCGACATGCCCCCGGTGGACCGCTTCGGAGCGTTTGGCGTGAAGAGAACGCGGACGTCGTGGTTCATCAGGTACCCGCATGAGGGGCACCCGTCGCTGAAAGCTGCCGCCCTGCCTTCGAACCCGCACCTGGGGCAGCGAACACCCGTGAAGCTGCTTCCGCAATACGGGCACACGCCCGCATTCGCGCTGACCTCGCGGGAGCAGTTTCCACAGTAATACCGTGCTTTCAATCGCCTCTCAGCCGCAGTGACGCACTCGCGTCCCGCACCCGCGGATGTTATACTGCGGCCTCCGCAGACACGCAAGTCTCGGCGGCCGTGGAAGAGAACGCGCGGTGATGCGCGGGGAGATGAGATGGAAACAGTGATCGTGGGCCTTGCTGGCTCGGGGAAAACGACGATTTTCAACGCCCTGACAGGTCAGGCAGCAGCGATCGGGGATGGCGGAGGGGCGCGCCGGCAGCCTTACCTCTCGGAGGTCAAGGTTCCGGATGAACGGCTGGACAAGCTCGCCAGCCTGTACAGCCCGAAGAAACTCACCCATGCAACCGTGCTTTTCAAGGACCCCGCGCTCGAGCACGACGCCGACGGAGCGATAACGTCCGGAAGCCTGGCGGAGGTGAGGAAAGCCGATGCGATCTCCATCGTGGTTCGTGCATTCGACAGCGACCTTGTTCCGCCGGCCATTCCCGGCTCCACACCCCTCAAAGATCTTCGAAAAGTCATGGATTCCCTCGTGTTCGGGGATTACGAGGTTGCCGAGAAGCGGGTCGCGCGACTGGAAAAGGAAGCAAAGAAGGACGGCAGGGAGTACCATGTTCTGCAGCAGATCGTGTCCCGACTCGGCTCGGGAAAGCCCCTGGGCGGCAGCTTTCTCTCGGGCGAAGACCAGAAGCTTTTCTCAGGGTTCGGCTTTCTCACTGCCAAGCCGCTGTTCGTCATCGTGAACCTCGGGGAAAGGCCCATCCAGCACGAAGACCTGCTTGCCGAGGCGCCGGACATGGGTGTCGATGTCTTCCCGATCCGGGGAGACATGGAGATGGAGATCGCCCAGCTGCCGGCGGAAGACCAGAAGGACTTCCTGCAGGACCTCGGGCTCTCAGAGCCAGCCAAAAACAGGTTTCTCCGCCACGTGTACTCGACTCTTCGCCTCATAAGCTTCTTCACCGTAGGCGATGACGAATGCAAGGCCTGGAGCATCCGGGAAGGAGCCACGGCGGTGGCCGCGGCGGGCGAGATCCACACGGATCTTGCCAAGGGGTTCATTCGCGCTGAGGTAGCGGATTGGAAGGATGTCATGGACGGTGGAGATTTCGCGAAGGCAAAGAAAGCGGGAAAAGTGCGGCTGGAAGGAAAGGACTACGTCGTCAGGGACGGCGACGTGCTGCTGATCCGGTTCAACGTGTGACCGGGATGTCCGCCAGCGCCACGGTCGTGAAATAGAACTCCTCGTAGACCCCGGTCGACGCGTCGAATCGGCATGATGTGACGTCAAACGAGGTGGCCGAAGCCAGAATCTGAAGGAATGCTGGCGGCGCAGTCTTCAGGTCGACAACCAGCGCGGCAGTCGATCCCTCTACCGTGAGCGACCCGAGGATGCTTGGCGTTCCTGACACCGCGGCCGCATCCTGCGCGCCGGTCCGGGGCAGCCAGAGCAGGCAGGCTCCTCGATTCTGCAGAGCGCGCGGCCGAATCTCCAGCGTGAAGATAGCGGAGGATCCCGGCGAACGGTTCTTGAATGCGTAGACGAAATACGAGACATCCGTTGAAAAGCCATCCGCTGTGCTCAGCGAAAGCTTCAACGTTCCCCGCTCGACGCGCGCGTCCAGGGTGTTGATGTGGGTGGCAGGGAGGGACCAGGACCGGGAGCTGCCAATGGGCAGAACGGAGAAGCTGTCCTGAGCTTCGCGGGTAAAAACCACGGGATTGTAGCCCGCGGAAAAAGACACGAGGGTCCCTGGTGCTCCCTGAGCCGCCGCGGTCGGTACTTCAGCCGCGGTCGCTGCTTGGGCCGCGGACGGCGCTGCCTGAACGCCGGCTGACTGCGAACCGCCAGACTGTTCGCCAGAGGTCGCCGCCGGCGCCACCGGGGCAGTCACGGCCGCCGGGCCGGCCGACGTTTCACCCAACGGCGTGGCTCCCGGAGCGGGGCCGCCCGGGGCCGCGAAAGCGGCCAATCTCCCGATTCCTCGCGTTGCGTTGACGAGCGCAGGACTTCCGTACACGGCATAGAATCGTTCGCCGATGCTGTTGTCCACCTGGAGGGTGATCACTCGCACGGGAAACGTGGCCTGGTTTTCAACGGCAAAAAATCCGACCAGGAGGTGCGATCCGTTTGACAGGTCCTGCAGGCTCGCCTGGGCGCCGGACGCCAGAGGGGTGAACTGCGGCTCCGGGGACTGCTCGGCAAAGAACTCGGCCACCCGGGTGGCGGCAAGCGGGCTTCCCGCCGAGAGCTGGGCGAGGTCGGGAGGATCCACCGTGTAGTAGAAAGGAGAGGCCTCTTCGTTCTGGATAATGACGCTCGCATCCGCCGCGAGCGCGATTGCGCAGGAGGCCGCGATGAACGCGACAACAAGAAATGTCCGCCTCATGATTTCCTCGTCGTCTCCCTTATCGGCATGTCATTTCCTTCGAATCACGAGGAGGGTGAGGTCGTCGTACTGCTCATCCTCCTTCGCGTGGGTGAACGTCAGGTACCCCGGAGACTGCTGACCTTCCACCGGGTGGGAGAAGTAGCTCGCATATTGGAGAAAAGTCTTCCGGAGGAACGCATCCACCTGCTCGTATACGTGGACCCTGCTCTCCGGTCCGGCCGATGGGTCGGGAATCTGGCGATAGACCTTCTCCACGGCGACAAGCGCCAGCACCGCGTCCCTGACCGTGGCGTCGGTTACGGAGAAGTCGAACTCGAGAACCTCATCAGGAATGGGGTTGTGGCTGCGGACGAGCCGGAACCGGCCTTTGCTGAAGACCGCTTCTATGATGCCCCTGATACGCTCCGTGCCGAACTCTTCTGTTGTTTTTCCCTTCTGGTGTGTGCCGTGCCACTCCTCGTCCTTCAACCCCGGCTCCTGACAGGGAGCGATTTCGAATTGCGCGTTGCGCAGGTGGCGCTGCGCCTCTTCCAGTCCGTCAGTGTAGAAGAACAGCACGTCACCGGGGGAAAGCCTCTGAACGACCTGGGTGTAGGGGCTCGTTGACTCCACCATGAACGAGGCAAAGGTGCCGGCCGCGGGCGCTTTTGCCAGGGTGATCGGAACCATGCGCCTCTCGCCCGCCCGGTAGATGTTGACGATGTTGTCCCCCGCGTGGCAGATGCTCGCCTCCCCGGTAGCCGAGTTGTAGATGCAGATCGTGAGGGCGGCGAACCGGCCGTCGAACCCGCGCTCCTCTACCATGTCGTTGATCGTGTAGACGAGCGAGTCCACGCGCTCGAGCGCCTTCAATGCGCTCTGCCTCTGTTTCGGATCCGCGATCTTCATGGCCTGCTCTTTTCTCTTGAGCCAGTCACGGAAATAGTTGATGAAGAGGGTGGCGACTTCCACCATGATGAGGGCCGCCGGAACCCCCTTTCCTGATATGTCGCACTTGATGAGGGCGTAGTGGATGTCATCCAGCTTCTTGATGTCGAAGTAGTCCCCCGAGACGCCCTTGGCTCCCTCGTAGTAGCCGAACATGACGACCTTGTCGTTCTCCTCTTCCGCCGTATTGCTGCTCTTCGTGCCGCCGGACTTCAGAGGAAGGAATCTCTTCTGGACGTCTTTTCCGATCCTGAGCTGACTGTCCGCCTTTGCTTTCTCGACGAGCCCCTTGGTCATCTCGTTGACCGTCGCCGCAAGATCACCAATCTCGTCGCGCGTGCGCACGACGATCGTGTGGCCCTCCAGCTTCTCCTTGTCCTCCGTGTCGCTGATCACCTGCACGCCGCGTGCCAGCTTTCGGATGGGCGTCACGGTGATGCTCGCCATGATGACCGCCATCAGGATCCCCAGCGCGATTGCCGCCAACGCGATCAGCGCCGTACTCCTGATGAGGCCGTTTCTCGAATCGGCGATCTGCCGGGTGATCGTCGTGGTGTTGATTTCAATCCTCACGAGACCCTGGTAGAAGGACTTGTCTTCGGGGTGGAAGTACACGATCGGCTTGTAGAACAGGTATCCCGAGGCAAGGGGCTTGTGCACATCGAAGCGTGGCTCGCTGTACACGTCGTTCTCGGGAAGGGTCTTCAGGCCGTTGTCGATTGCGGTGATCTTCTTCGACAGTCCGGCGTAGAGGCCCTGGAGCTCCTTCGTCTGTTGCAGCGTCCGGTTGGGCAGGCCGCTGAGCTCCTGGATCCGGTCTCGAGACTTCTGCCAGTCGTCAAGCTCCGCCGCAAGGGCGCGCGGAGCCGCATCATTGATGCGCTTCTGCAGTTGCGGTACGACCGAAGCTGACAGCCCGTCTTTCTCCGGCTCAGCGGCGACCACGAACGTCCCCGCCGCCTTGCTCTTCTTCCAGGCGTCGCTGTTGCTTGCCCAGACGTAGTCCCGACCGGAGACGTCGGGGTTGCTCGCGGGATCGGCCGGCCCCGTTATGGTTGCAAAGACTGCCTCTTCCAACGGCTTGATGATATCCGGCACGGTTCCGATGCCGACATCGCCGCCGCCCGCCACTGTCTTCCGTATCTCTGCCTCCGAGCTGGCCGCTATTGTTCCGATGAGAAGCCGGGTGCGCTTCTCCAGGCCGTCCGCAAGGGACTGGCTCTGCTGACCGATCATCTGCACGCCCAGGGGGACAGAGACGATAAGAACAATGATGGCCACGAGGACGACCATGAGGAGCGTGAACTTGAGTCTCAGTCCGGCGCCCCTCCTGCGCAGCTCTTTCATGCGTGTTTTCCTTTCCACCCAGGCCGCGGACGGCCTCCCCTCCAGGAGAGCGAGAACCTCGTTGCGAATGAGGATCCCTTCCTGCGCGACGGAAACCATGGAGCGAAGCAAGACGATAGCCACCACGCCGAGCAGGGCTGCGACGAGCGCCACGATAAGGCTGTCGAATGAGGTGCCATAGCGGGGGGCCCCGCCAGCGATCCACCGGGGCAGCAGCACGTTGAAGCTTCCCACGCGAATGGTTCCCGGAACCTCGAAGTCGATCCTTCCACCCTGCCAGAAGTAAGGCTTCCCGGAAGTCTGCAGAAGCCCGACAGCATACGAGCCGGACGGGAAGGAATTGTCCAAGACGGGCCCGGTGATCTGCGTGTCTCCGGATACGGAGAAGGCGTCTGTGCCGGCGTTCAGCACCCGGTCGTAGGGAGGGGTCTCGCTGCGGGTCAGGTAGACGGCCTGAACCGCTCCGTTCTTTATGAACCCCCTGCCCCGTATCGTCAGGTGCACGTTGCCCATATCGTCCACGGTGCTGAGAA
>DATKLB010000079.1:0-13252 GCA_035542615.1 Spirochaetia bacterium
GCAGTGAAGAACAGGGGCTACTATTTCGACCTCCTGCAGCTCCTCCAGTTCATCCGCGAGAAGAACTTCCAGTATCCCTCGACAATGAGCATTTCTCACATGTTCGCGCTGGATCAGCAGATGGACCGCATCCAGAAGGAAGGCTTCGATGCACGGTTCAAGAGACATGATCAGATGGCCTCCGCCGTGCAGACATGGGCACGAAAATACTTTGCGCTCTTCCCCGAGGAGAAGTTCGCTTCCCGGACCGTCACGTGCATCAAGAATACCCGGGGGATCTCCGTTGCCGATCTCAACAAGGAGCTGGGAAAGAGGAACCTGACCCTCTCCAACGGCTATGGCAAGCTCAAAGAGCAGACCTTCCGCATCGCCCACATGGGTGACCTGCAGATGAGTGACATCGAGGAGCTGCTCGGCGCCATCGACGACATTCTCAAGCTGAAGTAGCCCGGTCCCGGGCAACGGTCACAAAGGGGGGCGCGGAAACCCTTGGCCACGCGCTCCCAGGGCTCAGCCGGTGCTCCGCTACAAACACCCGTTCGTATTGCAATGTCCTCTGGCGTGACTATACTTGAGCGCATGGAGGAGCTCAAATCCTGCCTTTTTTGCGGAAAAACCGTGGATGGAAGCTACCAGTACTGCCCGCATTGCGGTTACGAGTTCGGGCAGGAGGAGGATCTCCCGACCCTGCTGGAAGAAGCGGCAGGGGACCCGTCGTGCGATGACGAGAGGAACTACCTCCTGCGCCTCCGCTCGCTCCAGGAGCTCCTTGCAGACATGGAGCGCGAGCTGGATCTTATCATCAGGACCTCTTCAAAAGATCCTTGATGACGCTGCGGTCGTCCAGGAGGGAGCTCAGGCTCCTGCGGAAATGCAGCCGATAGATGATCCTCGCGAACAGATGGGTGATGTCGGCGCTCAGGTACCATTCCCGTCCCAGGACCGACTCGTCGTGATACACCGCATTCGTTCCGATGACACGGTAGAAGAGCCCATCGCGATAGGCGGCGTCGAAGCTGTCCAGGGCTCGGGCGCTGAACAGGGGCAGGCTCACTGCGCAGACGATTCTCTCTGCGCCAAAATCCCTGAGCTTGCGCATCGCCTTGATGAGCGTCCCGCCGGTTCCGAGCAAGTCATCGCTCATGAACACAGTCTTCCCGGCAACTGAGCCCAGGAGCTTCATGTCCGTGATGTTGCCGTTTTCCGCGCTCTGCGCCACCCGGGAGTAATCCCGCTCCTTGTACAGCATTCCCAGAGGCTTGTTGAGAATGGACGCGTAGAACTTGTTCCTGTCCACGGCTCCCGTGTCAGGAGCCACGATGACGAGATTCTCGTCCTTGAGATCGGTCAGCCCGGACAGGACCTTCAGGATCTGGTACGCACCGTGGAGGTTCTCCAGGCGAAGGTGAACGAAGCAGTTCTCGATCTCCTTGGAATGGATGTCCAGGGTGATGATGCGGGTCACGCCGAAGGCTTCAAGCATCTGCCCGACCCGCGCGGCGGAAAGGCTTTCCCGGCCTTTCTTCTTGTGCTGGCGCGAATAGGGAAACGTCGGGAGGATGACCGTCACCTGGGTGGCTCCCGCCTGCAGCGCTGCATCCACGGTCACCAGCAGGCAGAAGATGTGATCGTTCACCGAAAGCACCTGGGGATCGTCCGATTTCTGGAACTGCAGCGGGTAGCGGTTGGAGACGTCCTGCACGACGTAGATCTCCGTGTTGCGCACGGAGGAAAGGATCTCTGTCTTGAACTCGCCGTTGGGAAACCGGGTGTACTTGGCCGGGATGAGGTACGCGTTGGCCCTCTTCTGGTCGACCGGCTCATCCAGATCGCGCGCTGTTGGCAGGATGTCGGCAGCGAGGTTCATCTGGCGGATGACCTCTGCCCGCGAGATGTGGTAGGACCTCGCCAGGACTCTCACGCGCTCTTCGAACTTGTCCCGCGTGATGGTCTCCAGGTGGCCCATGATCCTCTGGGCGAATGCCATCCCGCCCGGGCAGGGCAGGATGCCGATCTGGCTCTGGATCGAATCAGCCATGGGTTGCGGAGAAGAACGCGACCGTTTTCGCCAGGCCGCTGTCGAGGTCACAGCCGGGCTGCCAGCCAAGGACCGCTGCCGCCTTCGCGTTGTCGAGGCAGCTCTTACGCAGGTCTCCGGGCCGGGGACCCGCGCGCGTGTATTTCAGCTCCTTTCCCATGATGGAGCAGATCGATGCGAGCAGCTCCCGCGTCTTCACGGGCCTGCCGGTTGCGATGTTGATGGCCTGGCCCTGGCCCCTGTCCAGGGTCAGCAGATTGGCCCGCGCGACGTCTTCAACATACACGTAGTCACGGGACATCCCTTCGGGATCTTCCGGGTACGCATTGATCGTCGGAACCTCCCCTTTCAGCACTTTCGCAATGAAAATCGCGACGACTCCCGCCTCACCGGCGGGGTTCTGCCGGGGGCCGTACACATTGGCATAGCGCAGCGACGTCCAGGAAAGGCCGCGCTGGTGCCCGTAAAACCGCAAGTAGTTCTCTCCGAGGAGCTTATGGATCGCGTACGGGGACTCCGGGGCCGGGGGATGGCTTTCCGGAATGCGGTCGAGGTCCGATTCCCCGTAAATCGCTCCGCCGGAGGATATGAAGATGAGCTTCCTCACCCTGGCCTTGCAGCTGTTCTCCAGCACGTTCAGCAGGCCCAGGCCGTTGATCCGCGCATCCAGCGCCGGGTCGCGGGAAGAAACAGTCACACTCATCTGGGCCGCGTGGTGGTTGACGATGTCAGGCTCCTCGGCCTGGAAAACTTTTTCCAGCAGCGGCGAGGCAATGTCCATCAGGTAGAAGGAGGCCCCCGCCGGCACGTTAGCCCGATTTCCGGTGGAGAGGTCATCAACGATTGCAACGGAATGCCCGGCCTTCAGATACGCGTCCGCCACGTGCGAGCCGATGAAACCAGCCCCGCCCGTGATGAGAATTTTCATGATAGTGACTGTACCATCGCGACGGAAGGGGGGTCAAGGCGAACGCTTCTGCGCGGGGCCATTTCGCCCTGCTTTTCAACTGAAGCTTTCACCCGCCGCCTGCCGAAGATTGTAGACAGAAGGGAAAAAGGAAGAGGTATCTCTGTTGAGGAAATCGCTGCTCCTCCTGTGCTTCTCGGTGGCGTCGGCCTGTTTTGCCCAGGTCAGCTTCTCCGGCCTCAACCTGTCGTCAAAGAACAGGCTCCTGTTCGCCTCCACGGCGCGCTGCCCCGACTACGGCACTTTCAGCACGCTTTTCCTGGCTGACGTCCGTACAAAAAGCATGCGGCAGCTCACCTTCTTCCCCGAGAATGTCCTCCTCCTGCGGGACAGGGAAGTGCTGCAGATCCAGAACCGCTTCGGAGTTTTTCGATCCGCGCCCGGTTTCTCCGCCATGGCTCCGCTGTCCACTTTCCCGTCCTTCGTCGGCGGCAGCCAGATCGACGTCGGGAGAATAGCTCCGATGCAGACCTCTCCCGATGGCCGATATCTGCTGTACACGCGGGAGACATCCGCGGCGTACGGGGATTTGACTCTTCTCGATGTGTCCGCGGGAAAAGCCACGGTGATCTCCGACCACGTGGAGGTTTCCCTCGGCCAGTTGCCGGCGACCTGGTCGCCCGACTCGCGCTTCGTCGTCTACAGCAAGGCGGCCAGCCTCTATTATTATTCGCTGTCCCAGCTGTCCGAGGGCCGGGTGCTGACAGAGTCCCTGCGGAGGATCGGCGACGGGACGATTGCCAACGTGCGCTGGAGCAGCGACAGGAGCCTCATGTATATCTCCGGGCTCATCGTCTATGAGATCGATCCTACCGAGCTTTTCACCCGGGCGCTGTATGCGGGATTCCTCAAGATCGGGAGGGTGGTGGGGAAGATCCCGTTTGACTTCGATCCCAACTTCGATGCGTTCTGGGTATCGCCAGACAGCAGGAACCTCCTCCTCGACAAAGGCGGGCGGAACATCCTGCTCTATTACCTGTCGATCGATGACTTCCACGCCACCGGCGCCCCCCTCGAGCTTCCGTACCTCTTCCTGCCTCGCGACACGACGGTCCGCAAGGTCATATGGTCCACCGGAAACATCATCACGCTTCTCTGCGAGACAAGGACGGATGGGGTCCAGGCAAGCGCAGTGTTCCGTCTTTCTCAGAACGCACTGGGCCGTTACGGAAGCTTCCAGCGGACGGACGACGTCGGCGTGCTTGACATCAGTCTTTCTCCCGATGAGACCTGGGCGGCGCTCATGGATGCCAACGGCGTCTCGTGGCGCGAGTATGCGAGCTGGCAGGAGAAGGGAAAAGCCGCTCATCCGTCCCCCCTGCACGTCCTGTGGCTGAGCCAGGAGGAGCTCCTACTGGCCGGCGCCTGGTTCATCGAACGGCTCTCCCTGACCACGGGAGCGACGTCCCTCGTGGCACTGTCCCAGCCGGGAGAGTATGGCTTTGCCGGTGACTCGGATTCCGTCGAGACGTCGCTGAAGGGCCGGACTCTCGCGTTGGACGAGTCGAGCGGCGCATGGCGGACCATCGACACGTACCAGGTCAAGCCTTCCCGAGGCGCCTCAGAAGACTTTCGCGTATACTTGCAAGGCTCGACGCGCGGCATCTACGCCAATCTCGTCATGGTCCGGGATGCCAAAGGATACGGGACCACCCCGCTGTTCCCTCCGGAAAGTACGGCCTTCGAGCCATTCCCAGCCGCGGACGAGCCGGTGAGCTTCACCAACTTCACGCACGGCTCGCGGGTCCACCGCAGGGAGGTCAGCCTCGTCTTCAACGCCATCGACTCGGCGGAGGGGCTCACCGGCATCCTCAACACCCTGTCTGGCTACCGCATTCGCGCGACGTTTTTCATCAACGGCGAGTTCATCCGACGCTATCCCGATGCCGTGAAGGAAATCGCGGAGTCCGGCCACGAGGTGGGATCGCTGTTTTCCACCTACTTCACCATGACCGATTCCCGATTCGGGGTGGACCGAGGCTTTGTCAAGGCGGGTCTTGCCCGAAACGAGGACGACTACTTCGCGGACACGGGCCGCGAGCTTTCGCTGCTCTGGCACGCCCCCTACTACACCGTGAACTCGGATATCATCGCGGCCGCCGCGGAGATGAACTATGTCTACGTCGGGCGGGACCTCGATCCCTATGACTGGGTTGCCGCAACCGACTTCAACAGGATGCGGGGCATCTACTTCCCCGCCGCGGGGCTGGTGGAGCGCGTCATTGCCCAGAAGAAGCCCGGCTCGATCATCCCGCTCCAGGTGGGAATAGTCGGCGGCCGCAGGGACGATTATCTTTTCCAGAAGCTTGACCTCATCATCAACCAGCTCATTCTGCTCGGCTACGATATCGTGCCGGTTTCCACGCTCATCGAGGATGCCAGGTAGGTGCGGCGGGAAGGGGGGAGTGCGGTGAAGGCAAACGATCCAGTGCAGGCGTACAAGGAAATCCAGATCAAGACAGCGAACCAGATCAGGCTGATCGTCATGCTCTACGATGGGGCGATACGCCACCTGAACCTCGCCGTGGACTCCTTTTCCGGAGGCTTCAAGCGCTATGACGCGATCAACAACCACATCATCGTCGCACAGGATATTCTGTCCGAGCTGACCGCGTCCCTCGATTTCGACAGGGGGGGCACTCTCGCGAAGAACCTTTTCAGCCTGTATTCCTTCATGAACCGGCAGCTCATGGAGGCGAACCTGAAAAAGGACAAGGCTCCGCTGCTGACCGTCAAGAAGCTGCTCACGGAGCTGCGCGAGGCGTGGGAAGAGATCGCGAATCGCAAAGGCCTCGAGGAAAAGGGCGGGGCGGCCTCCGGCGTGAACATCGCGGGATGAAGGAGGGGAAAGACATGAATATGACGTCAACCGAGCAGAACGTGGCGGTATTGAAGCGGCTGCGGGAAATGCTGCAGCGCCAGCGCGAGAAGTTCCAGGGCTACCTGGCGCTGCTCGAGCAGGAAGAGTCCTCCATCACTCGCGGGGACGCCGAGAGTCTTCTTGCCCAGGTAGAGGCCGAGAAGTCGATCATCGCCGACATCTTCTCCCTGAAGAAGGTGATCGAGCCCCTGGAGACCCTCTACCAGGCCGCATATCCGCGCGCAGAGACCACGGTTCCCCGGCTGAAGGCGACGCTGGAAAAAATGGGCGAGCAGGTGATCGCTCACAACGCCAGAAACAGGACGCTGCTGCGCGCGCGCATGGACGACCTGCGCCTGGAGATCGCGTCCCTTCGCGCGTGGCCGCGCGCGAGCCCTCACTTTGCGCAGGCTGCTCCGCGTCTCGTCGACATCACGACATGAGCGAGGAGCTGTACCTCATCGATGGTTACAGCGTCATCTACCGGGGGTATTTCGCGTTTCTCAATCGGCCGCTGCTGAACCCCGCCGGCAGGAACTCCTCGTCTGTCTTCGTCTTCTTCCGTACGCTCCTGCAGATCATTCGAGAGCGCTCCCCGGACCACCTTGCTGTTGCCATGGATTCCCGGATCCCGACATTCCGCCACGAGCGCTTCCCGCAGTACAAGGCGACCCGGGAGAGGGCCCCGGCCGACCTGCATGCGCAGATCCCGGTGATCGAAGAGATCCTTTCCGCCCTCGGCGTGCCGTGCCTGCGCGTCGACCGGTTCGAAGCCGATGACGTCATCGCCACCCTCGCCGAAGCCTGCCGGGAATCCCGCAGGCCGTGCTGGATTTTCTCGGGAGACAAGGACATCCTCCAGCTCATCGACGGAAATGTCAGGCTGCTGGCTCAGGAGCGTGGCGCCTCCGATATCATCGAGTATTCCCGGGAGGAAGTGTTCGAATCCCGCGGCGTCTATCCCGACCAGATCGTCGATTATCTCGCCCTGACGGGCGACTCCTCGGACAACGTGCCGGGGGTGCCGGGAGTCGGAGAGAAGACCGCGGTGAAGCTGCTCTCCCAGTACAAAGACCTCGAGAGCATCTACAGCCGCATTCAGGAGGTCACACCGGAGTCCCTTCGTCGAAAGCTCCTCGATGGCAAGGAATCCGCGCTGCTGTCGCGCGAGCTCGTCACCCTGCGCCGTGATGTGCCCGGCGTCCCGCGGCCCGAAACGCTCGCGCTGCCCGGGCTCGACATTCCGGCTGCCATCCCGCTTTTCGAGCGTGAAGGGATGAGAAGCATCGTGGCGGACCTCACACGGCTTGCCGGCAGCTCTGCGGCCACTCGACCCGCGCGGCCGGCAGCCGCACCCGAGCCGGCACAGGCCGCGCCTGCGCCGGCGCCGCCTTTGAAGACCACTGCACACGGAACCTACAGGACTGTGACCGACTCCGCGGAGCTCGCCGACTGGATTGCGAGGGCAAAGTCCGCCGGGCGGTATGCCTTCGACGTGGAGACCGACGGCACTGATGAGATGCAGGCCGTGCTCCTGGGTTTCTCGCTGTCTCTGGAGGAAGGGAAAGCATGCTACGTCCCGGTGAGGGCACGAGACGTGCAGTGCATCCCGGCAGAGGAGACCCGAGAGCTCATCGCCGGACTTCTCGAAGACCCGAGCGTGCGGCTCATTGGCCAGAACGCGAAGTACGATTACAAGGTGATGCGCCGCTGGGGTGTTGCGCCCGCGAACGTGTACTTCGATACGATGGTGGCAGCGTGGATGATCGACAGCGAACAGGGAAGCTACGGGTTGGACAGGTTGGCAGAGCTGCGGCTGGGCTACCGGACACTCCCATACGAACAGCTCGTCGGCAAGGGTCAAACCCTGGAGGACATCCCTATCCAGCAGGTCAGCGACTATTCGGGGGAAGACGCCGACCTGACGTTCCGGCTGTACACGGTTCTCTCCCCGGAGCTTTCCGCTGCCGGGCTCACCCCGCTGTTCTCACGCGTGGAGATGCCGCTCCTGGTGGTTCTTGCCGAGATGGAGCTCACCGGGATCAGGATCCTCACCACGGAGCTGGAAGCCTACGGGCGTGAGATCGAGAGGGACCTGCATCGCCTGGAATCGGAGATCTACGAGCTGTGCGGGAGGAAGTTCAACATCAACTCCACGAAGCAGCTCCAGGAGATTCTTTTCAACTGGCGAAAGCTCACGCCTGTCAAGAAGACAAAGACCGGCTATTCCACGGATGAGGACGTGCTGGAGATCCTGGCAGCGCAGGACCCTGTTCCCGAAAAGATCCTGACGCATCGAAAGCTCGCCAAGCTGAAGTCGACCTATGTCGACGCGTTGCCGCAGCAGGTCAATCCAGCTACCGGCCGCCTGCATACCCACTACGTTCAGACCGGGGCGGCAACCGGCAGGCTCGCCAGCAAGGACCCGAACCTCCAGAACATCCCCATCCGGGAAGAGGAGGGGAGGCGGATCCGCAGCGCTTTCGTTCCCGCCCCGGGGATGCACTTCATCAGCGCAGACTACGCGCAGATCGAGCTTGCCATCCTCGCGTACCTCTCGAAAGACCCCGTGCTCCTGCAGGCATTCCGCGAGGGACGGGACATCCATCGCCAGACTGCATCCCTGATCTTTGGCGTGCCGGAGGCCGATGTCAGCCCCGACCAGCGCAGGGTCGGCAAGACGATCAACTTCGGAGTCGTGTATGGCATGTCGGCGTACGGGCTGTCACAGGGGCTGAAGATCGCGAAAGGCGATGCTGACAGGTTCATCACGACATATTTCCAGCGCTACGAGGGAGTCGATCGCTTCCTGAAGGAAACCATCAAGGGCGCGGAGCAGAACGGTTTCGTGACGACGCTCATGGGGAGACGTCGGAGGATCATCGCCATCACCAGCCCCAATCGCACGGAAAGGTCCGGCGCCCAGCGCATCGCGGTGAACTCGCCGATCCAGGGCACCGCGGCAGACATCGTCAAGCTGGCCATGGTGAAGCTCTCTGCCCGGCTTGCCCGGGAGAAGCTGGCCACGCGCATCCTGCTGCAGGTCCATGACGAGATCATCCTCGAGTCGCCGGTGGAAGAAAGCGAGGGCGCCGCGCGGCTCGTCAAGGATGTCATGGAGCACGTGGTGGACGAACCCATCCCGCTCAAGGTCCACTGTGAGATCGGCGACAGCTGGGGTGATTTTCATTGATGGTAATCGGCTTGACGGGCCGCTACTGCGCCGGGAAGGGCGCCGCGGCCCGCGTCTTTGCATCCATCGGGTACAGGGTGGTTGACGCCGACGATCTCAGTCACGAGGTCATGGCTGAGAAAGCGGAGGAAGTGATTGCCGCCTTCGGTCCAGCGGTTCGCGGACGCGAGGGAGGCGTCGACAGGCGCGCGCTGGGCAGGATTGTTTTTGGGGATCCGTCAGCTCAATCGCGCCTGCAGGCTATCCTGTATCCATCGATCACGGCGCGGATCATGCGCTTCATTGCCGAAGCGGACGGGGATGTCGTCATCAACGCCCCCCTGCTCCAGCGCGCGGGGCTCCAGAAAATCTGCGACGCCGTTGTGTTCGTGCGAGCCCCTGCACTGGTGAGGCTGGCAAGGGCAATGCGGCGGGATGGCCTGCGCCTCGGGGAAGCCTGGATGCGCATCAACGCGCAGAAGGACGTGCGGCCTCAATCTAATGACCCCGGGGTCGATACTTATAGTGTGATGAACTGGGGAAGCCTGCGCTCCCTGGAGCGCAGAACGCTGCGGCTTGCCCGTCGCCTGAAGGGGTAGGTTCTGATGGAGAAGCAGAGGATTTTCTGGGTCGTGCTTTCGGTCAGCGTGCTCGTCGTGATCGTCCTCATCGCAGGAGTCTATTTCCTTCGGCAGAAGCCGCAGGCCGTATCGAGCCCCGCGGGGACGATCAGTCCCATTACCGGTCCGGGGCCTCAGGTGTTCGAGTACCCACCGGAAAAGACGCAGAGCCAGACAGGGCCGGAGCCGTCGATGAAGCCCGGCGAGCCCCAGACGATGCACTTTTACATCGGCGAAGGAGCGGAGAAACAGCAAACGCCACCTCTGCCGGCCCCGCCGGGCCAGCCACCCGTCCCCCCGGCTCAGCCGCTCGCCCAGGTGAAGCCTCCGGCGGAGGCCCAGCCCTTGGCTCAGACGAAGCCGCAGGCTCAGGCGCAGCCGCGGGCTCA
Source organism: Spirochaetia bacterium (assembly GCA_035542615.1). Lineage (GTDB taxonomy): Bacteria > Spirochaetota > Spirochaetia > SZUA-6 > Fen-1364 > Fen-1364. The sequence continues at coordinate 10,047 of DATKLB010000079.1, forward strand.
GGCGCCGGTTCAGGCCCAGCCGCCGGTGAAGTCCGCCAAGGCCCCTGTGGCCGCGCAGCACCCCGGGCTCGTTGCGGCCGTTCCCCGGAAGGTCGCTTCTTCCGGGAAAGCGGCAGTCAGACCACGGCCTTCTCACCGCGAGGTCGACTATTGGATCCAGACTGGCTCGTACAAGAGCCAGTCGAAAGCCGAAGAGCTTGTCTCAGCCCTCTCCGACAAGGGCTTGTCGGGGAAGGTCTTTTCCTATGATGCCCTCGGCGGGACATTCTACCGGGTTCGCCTCGGTCCGTATACGAACGAGGGCGAGGCCGACAAGTTTCTTTCCATCGTGAAGCAGATTCAAGGTCTCGAAGCCAGCTTCGTTTCCCAGGTCGGCGGCGCGAGGAATCTCAACTGACTCTATCCTGCGGATGAAGCCTTGAGAGCCCCGACCGGCTCGGCAAGGGCCTTCTCGTACACCGCTTCGTATTGCGGTACGATCACGCGATAGTCGAAATCCGCTGCCCTCTTCCGCGCGGCCCTCGCAAAGCGCTTCAGGGTCGGACAATCCTGCAGAAGCTGCAGGCAATAGCCGGCCATCGCGTCGATATCACCGACAGGCGCCAGGAAGCCCGTTTTCCCGTGAACGACCACTTCCGGAAGGCCGCCCACGTCGGTGGCAACAACAGGGACCCCGCTCGCCATCGCCTCCAGGGCAACGAGCCCGAAGCTTTCCGTCTCGCTGGGAAGGAGGAGGACGTCCGCGGCCTTGAGAAGAGGAGCCACTTCGTCGACCACCCCGACGTAGTGCACGAAACCTTCCAGCCCCAGGGATTCCACCAGCTCGCGGGTCCTGCCGTACTCGGGACCGTCCCCGACGAGCACCAGCCTGGCGTTCATTTTCTCCCGCACCCGCGCGAAGATCCGGACCACGTCTCCCAGCCTCTTGAGGGGCCGGAAGTTCGATATGTGCATCAGCGTGACCTGGCGTCCGGGGTCCGGGTCCGGCCGGCAGGCCGCGGTATGCGCATGGTGACGCTGGGGGTCGACGAAATTGTAGACAACGTCGATCTCTCTCCTCAGCGAGAGCTGGCGATACGTCTCATCCCTGAGATAGGTGGAGACCGCCGTGACAGCATCCGACTGATCGATCGAGAATTCGGTGACCGGCTTGAAGGAAGGGCTCCCGCCGACGACGGTAATGTCCGTCCCGTGCAACGTCGTAACGACCTTCAATTGCAGCTCGGGCGCGATCTGCCGGGCAAGAATGGCCGCGGCTGCGAACGGGATCGCGTAATGGACGTGCATGATCTGCAGCTTGTGCGTTCGAGCGACCTCGACCATCTTGGCGGTCAGGGTGAGGCTGTGGGGAAACTGCTTCAGCAGCGGGTGGCTGTCCTGGTCCACCTCGTGATAACAGACCCGGGGCGGCAGCTCCTGGAGGCGCAGCGGGTTTGCGTAGCTGATGAACGCCACCGAGTGGCCCCGTTCGGCAAGGTGTTTTCCCAGCTCGGTGGCCACGATGCCGCTGCCCCCAGCGGTCGGGTAGCAGCAGATCCCGATGCGCATGCTATTGACCTTCCCGGCTTGTGTGAAGGTCTTTCTGGGAGGGAGTGCGGGAGATTCTGCTGTTCGGCGGGACGCTCTCGGTGAGCCAGACGTTGCCGCCGATGATCGAGCCGTGGCCGATGGTCGTGGTCCCCCCGAGGATGGTTGCCCCTGCGTAGATGGTCACGTCGTCCTCGATGGTGGGGTGGCGCTTGCTGTTGGCCAGCTCCTTCTTCACGCTGAGGGCGCCAAGAGTGACCCCCTGGTAGAGCTTGACGTTGTTCCCGATGAGAGTCGTTTCACCGATGACCACCCCCGTCCCGTGGTCGATGAAGAACGAGTCTCCGATTCTGGCTCCCGGGTGGATATCGATTCCCGTCTTGCCGTGGATGTACTCGCTCATCATGCGTGGGATCATGGCCACCTCGCGAAGCCACAGCTCGTGGGCGATGCGATGCACCATGATCGCCTCGACTCCCGGGTAGGAGAGGATCACCTCTTCCTGCGAGCGGGCGGCCGGATCCCCCCGGTCTGCCGCTTCGACGTCGAGGCTCAGCTTCTGCCGGATGACCGGGATGTGCTCCAGGAGGTCCTGCACGATCTCCCGCGCCTCGCCGTTGCAGTCCTCATGGCGGCCGCAGTCGTTCCTGATCCGGCAGGTGTATCGCAGGCTTTTTTCCACCTCTGCGCCAAGCGCCCGCGTGAGCCAGACCACTTTGTCCCCGACGGCGTACCGCAGCCCCGCCAGGTCCAGCTTCTCCTCCGCCCGAAACCCTGGGAAGATGAGCGCCTCCAGGGTCTCCACGATTTTGGCGATACTCTGCTGGGAGGGCAGGTTCTGGCCCTCCAGGTGGTTGATCCCGCCGAGATCGCGATAGGAGTCCAGGATCCTGTCCACCAGGGTCTCCGTGAAATCGGTGCATGCCCCGCGCTTCAGCTCACCCATCCTGATCAAAAGTGATCCGACCATGACTGTTTGTCAAGCCGAGACCTTTCGCATACACTCGGAGGCATGGCGCCCGCATTTCCCCTCAGCGTCAGTCTGCTCACATCCATCGGCGTTCAGATTGCGTGCCAGGCGTTCAAGGTCGTGCTCTATTCCGTGCGCGAGCGTCGGCCAGCCTTTTCCTGGTTCATCTCGGCCGGCGGCATGCCCAGCGCGCACTCGGCGTTCGTGACGGCGCTCTCTGTTTCCGTCGGCCTCTGGAGCGGGTTCGCCTCCGACGTCTTCGCGGTGTCCTGCGTCTTTTCGGTGATCATAATCTACGATTCCTGGCGGCTGCGCGGCGCGGTTCAGCATCACGCGAAGGCGCTGGCGAAGATCTCGCGGGCCAACAGAGGGCTGAAGCTCGGTCCGCTCAACGAGAATATCGGGCATTCGATACCGGAGATCGCCGCGGGAATTGTTGCCGGCGGAGCGCTTGCGGCAGCGGTCTATTTTGTCATCCGCTGGGTCTGATCCGCGGCCCGCGGGTCCCAGTCCTGGTACGCTCCGCTCGAATACGTCAGCTCGTAGCTGTGGCTGTACAGCTCGAATACATTGCCGAAGGGATCTTCCATGTAAACCATGCGGTAGGGCTTTTCCCCGGGATAATATTCCCTGATCGGCATCCGTTGTTTTCCCCCGTTGGCCAGGACTTTCTGAATGGTTTCCTCGATCTCGGGATCCTGGATGCAGA
>DATKLB010000080.1:0-11880 GCA_035542615.1 Spirochaetia bacterium
AGGCGTGCCCGACCATATTCTGTTCGATGTCCTCGACGCGCGCGCTTGCCCTGAGCATCTCGGTGACGTTCCGCCCGTCCTTGAGGATAACGATCCTGTCCGAGTTTTCGACGATCTCCTGCAGGCGGTGGGAGATGAGGATGATGGAGGCCTCGCGCTTGATGCTCTGGAGGATGGAAAACAGGGTCTCACGTTCCCCTTCGGTGAGCACGGTGGTGGGCTCGTCGAGGATCAGGACAGGATTTTCCTGCCGGTAGAGACGGGACAGCCACAGGAGACGAGCGATTTCAACCATCTGGCGCACGGCAGGAGTCACCTCGGCAATGGGAGTTTCCACATCTGCCTCGACCTTAACCCTCGCCAGCAGCTCGCGCGCGGTCTCGCGCATGGCGCGCGCCGGGAGGAAACCCAGCTTCTGGAACGCTGTCTCGTGACAGAGGAAAAGGTTCTCCCGTATCGAGAGGTTGGGGATCAGGGTGCCGTCCTGGAAGACCATCCCGACGCCATAGCGCACGGCGTCTGCAGGATCCTTCAAGGTTACCGAGCGGCCCCGAAGCGTCACGCTGCCTGCGTCCGGCTGCACCAGCCCGATGAGGATCTTCATCAGCGTGGACTTCCCAGCGCCGTTTTCTCCGACCAGGCCGACGATCTCCTTCTCATGGATCGAGAAGTCGACCCCGTCCAGCGCCACGACGCCCGGATACGACTTGTTGATCCCCCGCAAAGTGATCACAGCGTCCCCGCTCATTTTATGAATCCCAGCTTTCTACGGTCGATCGTGAGGGCCACCGCGGCAACGAGCACCACCCCGTTCACCGCGTCCTGCGCGTACGGGTTCACGTGCAACAGGATGAGACCGTCGTTCAGGGCCGTCACGATCAGCGCGCCCAGCGCCGCGTTCTTGGCCCCTCCAATCCCGCCCGTGAGGGCCACGCCGCCGACGGCCACGGCGGTCACCGCGGGGAACAGCAAGTTGTTCCCCGTGATCGCCTGCGAGCCTCCCAGGCGAGTGCACAAGAAGAGCGCGGAGAGCCCGTAGAGCAGGCCCGCGATTGTGAAGACAATGATCTTGATCCTCTCCACGTTCACCCCCGCTTGCCGAGCCAGCACCTCATCTCCTCCAATGGCGTACAGGTAACGGCCGAACCGCGTTCCGCCCTGCACGACCTGCATCAGGATGATGAGAGCGAGCGCGATGAGAGCCAGGATGGGAATGCCGAGGACTGTCCCGGTGATGACGCCTTGAAACCTCGTGTCCAGCAGGGCCACGGTCTGACCCCGACTCACATACACGGCAAGGCCCCACAGGATCCAGCTCATGCCCAATGTGGCGATGAACGAAGGGATACGGCCTCGCGTGTTCCAGAGTCCGCTGACGAAGCCCGCCAGCCCGCCAATGCCGAGGGTGATCGGGACGATCCAGAGGCCCACGTCGTTCGCGTTGAACTTGTTGCGCAGGAGCAGGCCAACGAACACCACGCAGAGGGCCACGACCCCTTCGATGGACAAGTCGATTCCCCCCAGAACGACCACCTGGTGCTCACCAAGCGCGATGATGGCGGGAATCGCCGCAAGGCTCAAGATGACCTGGAGGTTGACAAGGGAAAGGAACCTGCCCTTCGTGCCGATCCCGAAAATCAACACCACGATGAGCAACGTAAGAAGCTGCCCGGAAACCCCGGCCCGTCGGAACCAGCGGCCAGCCGCCCCGAGCACATCGGAGAAGCCTGCGCGCACGCGCGCCACCTGTTTCGTTTCGGCGTTTTCCTGCCTCTCGCTCACATGTCCTCCTGTCTCTGGAGAATCAAGAGTCTCCGCGCAGGCTCAAGAAGTGCGCCCGCGCGGTACCCACTTTATTCTAGGCTATTCCAGCGCTCTCGACCAGCGGGCGAAGAAATTTCTCAGGTCGTAGGTTGGGATGTTGTCTATGTAGTCGTGCTTCACCTGGTCGACATTCGCGGCGTTCACGTTCACCGCGGGGATCTCAAACATGCGGTACTTATGCGGCAGGGAGGAGACGTTGAGCTTGCCCTGCTTTGCCGCCAGGGACATCGCCAGCCCGAGCTCCGCCTGGTAGTTGCCATCATTGAGGACCGATGCCGCGGCGAGTCCGTCCTTGATGGCGTCGAATATCTCGGGAATTCCGTCGCAGCCCACCACCTTGACCTTGCCCGCAAGGCCCGCTTCCTTTAGAGCCTGGATTGCGCCCATCGCCATGTCGTCGTTGGCCGTCCACACCCCATCCACGTCCGGGTTGGCGACGAGCATGGCCCGTGTGTCGTTGTATGCCTTCGTTCTGTCCCACTCGGCTGACTCCCACTCCAGAAGCTTCACGCCGGGATTGTCAGAGAGAACCTTCTGCAGCCCCTGCCATCGCTCGCCGTTGGGCGTGTCGCCCAGGCGTCCCTGGAGGGCAATGATCTTTCCCTGACCAGGAGTCTTGAAGGTCTTCAGAAGCTCAGTCGCAGTGAACACTGCCGCGGGAAACCCGTCGAAGGTGACATGGCAAATCCAGTGCGGGTAATCCCACACCTTCACGTCGGCGGGCTTGCTCCACCAGGACACCCAGTACACTCCGGCCGCCTCCATGGTCTTGGCAATTGAGACTGCATCCGCGGCATCGTTCGGGTCGACGTAGAACGCCACATTCCCGCCGGTGCGCGCAATTTCCGCCTTGATGTCCGTGAGTCCCTTTTCGCTGTTGGCCTCAGTCGTGAGCACATCGAGGGGCAGGCCGACAATATTCGCATACGCCTCGGCCCCGTTCTTGTACATCACCTGGTAAGGGCTTGAAAGGGTACGTATTGATATGGCAAGGGTCGTCGGGGCCGCGAAAGCCCCCGCGGCAACGGTCATCAAGAGCGCCCCGACGCACGTCAACACAACAAGAGTCTTTCTCATTCCGGTAACCTCCTCAAGCGAAAGAGAGGGCCCGCCCTTCGTGCGGGCCCTCGTGTTCAAAACACAGCCTTCTCCCTCTAGGGGGCTCCCTTCCGCGCAGCTCTGCGCCTGCTGCGCCTCACCTTCATGGCTAGGGAATGGCCACCGACCAGCGCGCGTAGAAATTGGTGAAGTCGTAATTGGGCGTGTTGTCGAGATAATCGTGGACAATCTGATCGACATTCGCCTTGTTTACGTTCACCGCGGGGATCTCGAACTGGCGGTACTTCTGCGGCTGGGCGGCGACGTCGAGCTTCCCCTGCTTTGCGGCCAGCGACATGGCGAGACCCAGGCCCGACTGGTACTTCGCATCGTTCATGACCGTCGCCACAGCCGTTCCCGCCTTGATTGCGTCAAACATCTCGGGGATGCCATCCGTTCCCGTCACCGCCACCTTGCCAGCAAGGCCTGCTTCCTTCAGCGCCTGGATGGCGCCCATGGCCATGTCATCATTCGCGCACCATACTCCGTCGATATCGGGGTGGGCGATCAGTATCTCGCGGGTCTGTCCGTAGGCTTTTGTCCTGTCCCAGTCGCCAGCCACCCACTGCACGAGCTGCACTCCCGGGTTCTCCGCTATGGCTTTTTGGAGCCCCTTGAAACGCTCCTCGGCAGGCGTATTGGCAAGCAGCCCCTGGATTGCGAACACCTTGCCCTGGTTGGGCGTCTTGAACGCCTTGAACATCTCGGTGCCTGTGAAGTAGCCAGCCGCCACGCCGTCAAAGGACACATGGGCGACCCAGTGCTTGTAGTTCCAGACTTTCACGTCGGCGGGCTTGTTCCACCATGTCAAGAAATAGACGCCGGCCGAGTCAAGGATCTGGGCAATTGCCACGTCGTCTGTTTCCTGGTTCGGATCGATGAAGAACACGACATTGCCGCCGGTCTTGGCCACTTCGGCCTTGATATCGGTCAATCCCTTCTGGCTGTTGGCCTCGGTCGTCAAGACGTCAACAGGCAGACCGACCTTTTTCCCGTACGCCTCTGCGCCCACCTTGTAGTTGTTCTGGTACGGGTTGGAGAGCGTTCGAATCGAGATGGCGAGTGTCGTCGGGCCCTCCTTCCCGCCTCCCGCGAAAAGGCTCGCAGAAAAGACCAGAGAGACCACCATGATTGCGACGACCAGAATCAATTTCTTCCTCATGTTTCATTCCTCCTCTCAATGACTCCGAAAAAAACGTCAAAACTCTCTGAATGCGCCTCAGCTCATACTCACCTCCTTCCCAGGCATTCGGCTGCAAACCTCTGCAGCTACAACCACATGCCGTTCATTTTTCGCTTGGAACCAGGTTGTTTGCGAACGTAAGACGTTTGGCGAAAAACTCAGAAATGATAAAAGCAGCGCCGCCCACGACGCCACGTTCTTCACCCATCTTTGAGTATTCGATTCTCACGCGCTTCTCGACATCGGGGAGTCCAATCCTCCGGATGCCTTCTCGGAGCCTCGTTATGAAAGATTCCCCGGCCTTCACGTACTGGCCCTGGATGACGATGAGCTCGGGATCGTTCACCATGATTATATTCCCCAACCCGATGATGAACCATTTCGCCACATCGTCGATAAGTGACACGCAGAACGGGTCCCCCGCGTCGGCCAGCTCGCACACCTCGTCGAGAGTCGAGGTATCCGGCATCCCGTTCTTGAAGAGCGGCGACTTCATCCCCCGGCTGTATGCGTCGCGAATCATCTCACGGATGCGCCTGGCGGAAACCATCGCCTCGAAGCACCCCCGGTTGCCGCAAATACACTCCGGGCCGTCGATGGGATTCACCGTCATGTGGCCGATCTCTCCGGAGAGACTCTGCGTCCCTCGCATCAGTTCCCCGTGCGTGACGATTCCCGACCCCAGCCCCTCGCAGAGCGCATCGATAATGATGAAGTTCGTGACGCCGATTGCCACGCCCTTCTCCTGCTCGGCAATGGCCTGATAGCGGTTGACGCAATCAAGGAAGATGGGAACATCAAAGCCTTCGCCCAGGCGCTCCCTCAGCATGTCGCGGAAGGGGACGTTCCTGCCCCATGAGGGATAGTGAGGCGAGTAGATCGAGACGCCGAGAGATGAGTCAGCGAGGCCGGGCAGCGCAATCACAATGCCGATAAGTTTCTCGCCGGAGCTCACTTTCGCGGCCCCGAAGCCGTGGATCACCTCGACAAGCTGACCCAGTATGAAAGTCAGATCCCTCTTCCCAGTGACGTCTGTCTTCCTGTAAGACGTGATGTCCGCGGCCAGATCCGTGGTTACGGAAATTATGGAATCCGGTGTAACGTGGAGGCTAATGACGTAGCCGAAGCCCTTATTGAAACGATACAGCTCGGGTTTCTTGCCACCATCCTCTGTGGACGCGCCTTTGCCCGCGGAAATTACCAGGCTCATGGACTTGAGCAAATCGATTGTCTTCTTAACAGTCACTTTGCTGAGTCGGATGGAGTGAGACATCTCCGCAACCGCGAACGTGTCACTCCGGCGGATCAGGTTGAGGACCTTTCGAATGTTGTTCTGCTTGTGGATCTTTATGTGAGCCTCCCGAAACGCTATCCACGCAACAACGATGCCCGCGCTTGCCCGCAGTACGATTATGCCATACGCACATGATATGTCAAGTATTTTTACAACAACATTTTCTAAGAATCTATTATAATTGACAGAAAAGCTCGTGGAATGATAAAATATGGCTCGAAAACCAAGAGAGGTGGCTATGGACCTCGAGCTGAAGGGAAAGCGCGCAATAATCACGGGCGGCAGCGTGGGAATCGGACTCGCTGTTGCCCATGCCCTTGCCGCCGAAGGAGTCGATGTCGCCATCATCGCCCGAAACAAGGACCGCGTGGAGCATGAAGCCGGCGAGATTGCCCGGGCCCGCAAGGTCCGTTCGATCGGTCTTTCCGCGGATGTGTCGAAGGCCAGGGACATCGACGCCGCTTTCGCCCGCATTTCCTCCACGTTCGACGGCGTGGATATCCTCATCAACAATGCGGGCACGGGCACCAACGAGACAATCATGGATGCGCCCGACGACAAGTGGCAGTACTTCTGGGACTTGCACGTGATGGCGGCCGTCAGGTGCTCCCGGGCCGCGGTTCCCCTGATGAGAAAACGCGGCGGCGGCGTCATCCTGAACACTGCCTCAATCTGCGCAAAGCAGCCGCTGGGCTACGAGCCCATCTACAATACGACGAAAGCCGCTCTGGTGATGTTTTCCAAATGCCTGGCGAACGAGCTCATCAAGGAAAACATCCGGGTCAATGCCGTGAACCCCGGGTTGATCCTCACCCCCGACTGGAAAAAGACGGCAGGCATCCACACGCAGGGAACCGGGACAACCGTGGACCAGTACCTCGACAAGATCGCGAAGGACAATGCGCCGATCGGGAGGTTTGCAACGCCCGAGGAGCTGGCGCACTTCTACGTATTCCTGTGCTCGCCGCGCTCGGGCTACTGTGTCGGGTCCAGCTACTACGTGGACGGCGGGTGGCTGAAAACGGTCGAGTGAGACTGAAGGGGGCAGGCGGTGCTGTCGGTCGCAGTCATGAAGCCAGGCCGTATCGAGATCGTGGATATCCCCAAGCCGTCGCCGGAACCTTACGAAGCGGTCATCAGAAACCAGGTGGCGTATATCTGCAACGCCACGGACCGCAAAGTCGTGGGCGGCCATTTCCCCGGCCTGGGACCGGAAAAGTTCCCCCTGCTTCTCGGACATGAGAGCGTCGGCGTCGTCGACTCGGTGGGAAATCGCGTGAAAACCTTCACGCCGGGGGACCGTGTGATCGGCGGGCTCCTTCTCTCCCCCACCGACTCCCGGTTCACCTCGGGCTGGGGGGGCGACAGCGAGTACGTGGTTGCCACCGACCATGCCGCGATGGTTTCCGACGGAGTCGCAGATCGTGCGCACGGCTGGGACGAGATATTCCAGGTCATGCGAAAGCTCCCGAGCGATATTTCCCTGGAGGCCGCGGCCCTGCTGAATACCTGGCGCGAGGTGTACGCCGGTTTCAGCGATTTCCAGCTCACGCCCGGCACGGACATCCTGATCTTCGGCGGCGGCCCCGTGGGACTGAGCTTCTGCCGGTTTGCCAGGCTGCTCGGAATGGGCTGGATCGGGCTCGTGGATCCGATTTCCTCAAAGCGGGACAAGGCCAGATCGATGGGCGCTGACGAGACGTTCATGCCGGACTCTCCTGATCTCAGGAACCTCACGGCACGGAGAGGCAAACCGCTCGATGCGGTAGTCGACGCTGTAGGAAGCGAGGAAGTCATCAACGCCGGCATCCCGCTCCTGCGGCTCGCAGGCTCTCTCTGCGTTTACGGTGTCCTCAGCCCCACGACCGTCACCGTCACGTGGGAAACCGGCCCGCTCAATTTCAATCTCTTCATGCACCAGTGGCCAACGCGCGTTGCAGAGGCCGCGGCCCAGGAACCGCTCATCGAGTGGATCAGGCAGGGGAAGCTGTCCGCGAAGGATTTCCTCACCGCCGAGTACCCGGTGGCCGAGACCGCGCGGGCGCTGGAGGCAAGCCAGCAGCCAGCGGCAATCAAGACGCTCCTGCGCTTCTCGAGCAACGGGGGATGAAATGAAACGCTACCTTCTGGCGCACGACCTGGGCACCTCGGGGGACAAGGCCACTCTGTTCACCACCGAGGGGAAGCTCGTCCGCAGCGTCACGGTGCCCTACTCGACTCGCTACTTCAACACCAACTGGGCGGAGCAGGACCCCGAGGACTACTGGAAGGCGGTCTGCTCGTCGACGCGGTCGCTGGCCTCGCAGATAGACCCGAACGAAGTGGCAGTGATCTCGTTCAGCGGGCAGATGATGGGCTGCCTGTGCGTGGACAAGGGCGGGCGGCCGCTTCGGCCGGCCATCCTGTACTGCGACCAGAGAGCCGTGGCGGAGTGTGACGCCATCCTGGATCGCATCGCGCCGATGGACTTCTACCGCATCACCGGTCATCGGGCAAGCGCCTCCTACTCGGTGGAGAAGCTCATGTGGGTCAGCAAGCACGAGCCGGAGATCTACGCGAAGACCCACAGGATGCTGCACGCCAAGGACTACATGAACTTCCGTCTCACCGGCGTCATGGCGTCCGAATACTCGGATGCTTCCGGCACCAACGTCATGGACCTGAATACCCGGTGCTGGTCCCGGAAGCTCGTCGAGATCGCGGGAATCGATGGAGAAAAGCTTCCGGACCTGAAAGCTTCCACTGATGTCATCGGCGAGCTCACTGCGGAGGCCGCTCATGAGGTCGGGCTGGTGCCGGGAATCCCGGTCGTCGCTGGCGGCGGGGATGGGGTGTGCGCCGGAGTGGGGGTCGGCTCCGTGAAGCCGGGCATGACCTACAACTACCTCGGCTCCTCCTCGTGGATTGCCACCACGACGGAAAAACCGATCTTCGATGAAGCCATGCGCACGTTCGTCTGGGCCCACGCCGTGCCGGGCTACGTGCATCCGTGCGGAACCATGCAGACGGCAGGCAGCTCTTTTGCGTGGCTGAAGAACGAAATCGGGACCCTCGAGAAAGCGTTGGGATCCGAGACAGGGCTCAGCCCATACGAGCTGATCAACAGGGAAATCGAGAAGTCTCCCCCGGGGGCGAACGGCATCATCTTCCTCCCCTACCTTCTCGGCGAGCGGACTCCCCGGTGGAACCCGGATGCCAAGGGAGCCTTCATCGGTCTGACCCTCGAGCACACGCGGGCGGATGTGCTGCGCGCGGTCATGGAAGGGGTCACCCTGAACCTGAGCATCATCCTGGACATCTTCCGCACGCAGATCCCCATCCGCGAAATCACGGTGATCGGAGGCGGCGCCAAGGGCGATGTGTGGCGGCGCATCATGGCGGACGTCTACCAGGCGGAAATCCTGCGGCCCAACTACCTGGAGGAAGCGACCTCCATGGGAGCCGCGATCATCGGGGGCGTCGGCTGCGGCATTTTCGCGGGATTCGATGTGGCGGACAGGTTCATCGAGATCGTGGACAGGGTCACGCCGGATCCGTCGCGTGAAGCAGTGTACGCCGAAGCGAAGAAGCTGCTGAACGAAAGCTACGACGCCCTGGCCCCGCTGTTCCCGAGGTTTGGCCGGCGAGCCTGAAAGAGCTCAGCCGGTTCACAGGAGAAGCCATCATGAATATCAGGGTTCACGTTGGTCTGACAGGCGCGGTCCATCCCAACATGCCGGGAGACGACACGGGACTCTACGCCTCGGTGATCGAGCGCATGTCAGCGCTCTCGAAGAGCATGGAGTTCGATCTCTCGGTCTACCGCGAGCCGCTTCGAAGCGAGGAGGACGGCCGCAAGGCGGTGGCATTCCTGGAGGATCGGAGAGTCGACTTCACGCTCCTCTTCAACGCCAGCCTTCCCTTCGGACGCGTGATCCTGCCGCTGGCGCGGGTATCGAGCGCCCTGGGGCTCTGGGCCGTGCCCGAGCCCGCGACAAGCGGCGTGCTTCAGCTCAACTCCTTTTGCGGCATGAACATGCTGGGCTCGATCATCGGGAACTATCTCGGAGAGCACGACATCGCCTTCAAATGGTTCTACGGCAGCCCGGAGTCGGAGCTTTTCCAGGAACGCTTTCGCGTGACGCTGCGCGCCCTCGCGGCGGTCAAAGCGCTGCGCACAGCCCGTATTGCGCAGATCGGGGGGCTCGCCAACGGCTTCGAGAACATGTACATCGACGAGCGAGTGCTCGAGAAAAAGCTGGGCACGTACCTGCAGACCCGCTACACGGTGGAGGAGATCGTCGAGAGGGCAAAGAGGTACTCCCCGAAGGACGTGGGGGCCGAGGTGGCCGCGTTTGCCGGCGCCGCTGCGCGGGGCACGGGGACAGTGTCATCCGAGCACCTGGAGAAATCCACCCGCGTCTCCATGGCGCTTCGCGACTTTGCCAGGGAGAACGGCTTCACCGCGCTTGCGGTGAGCTGCTGGAGCAGGTTCCAGGAAGTATACGGAGTGGCGATCTGCGCCGCGCTCTCGCGGCTGAACGAAGCCGGAATCGTGGCCCCCTGCGAGGCTGACGTGATCTCGGCAGTCATGATGATCGCCGTGAATGCGATGAGCGGCGGCAAGGCGGCTCTCAACGACATGGTCGCCTTCGACGAGAAGGACGAGAGCCTCAACCTCTGGCACTGCGGCGTGGCGCCGGCATGCTGGGCCGATTCATCGGGGGTCGCCTGGGACAACCACTTCAACATCGGCCGGTATCGAGGCGACGCGTGGGAAGGAAACGGTGTGGTCGCCGACATGCGTTTCAAGCCGGGAGCCGTGACGGTCGCGGCCCTGAACAATGACTTCGACAACCTCTTCATCCTCACGGGCACCGTTCTGGAGAAGGAAGGATACGCGGGGAGCAGCGGCTGGGTGGGTGACCTCAAGATCAACGGCATGCCCGCGGGAATCAAGGAAGTCCTGAACACGATCATGGTGAAGCGGGTGAACCACCATTACCCCACGGCTTTCGGGGACCTCACCAACGAGCTGAACGAGCTCGCAGGCTGGAAAGGCCTCGCCGTCCTGGACCGGGTGCCGTACGAGCCATACATGCAAAACCCGCGCTGAGAAGGTCCGGGCCGGCTTTGTCCCGCCGCCCGGCTGTCCTGCCTGCTCGTCATGACCCTGCAAACTCGGTAGACTTCAGCCAAGAGGCTCAGCGTGAAGTACGAGTACATGCATCCCCGGGAGCAACTGGTCACCATCATGCGCCGGGTCTACGGGTACGGCATGACGACCACATCCGGCGGAAACATCTCCGTTCGGGACGAATCCGGCGACATCTGGATCACGCCGGGAGGCACGGACAAAGGGGCCCTCGAGGAGGCTGACATCGTCCGGATGCGGGATGACTCGGTGGTCGAAGGTGTTCACCCGCCTTCCTCCGAGTTCCCGTTCCACCGCGCCATCTACGAGGCTCGGCCGGACATACGGGCAGTGCTGCACGCTCATCCCGCCGCCCTCGTGGCTTTCAGCCTCGTGCGGAAGATCCCGGACACGAGCATCATCCCCCAGGCACACGCCGTGTGCGGCGAAGTCGGCTACGCGGCCTACGCGATCCCGGGCTCCGAGGAGCTGGGACGCAACATCGCTGCCGCTTTCGGCGAGGGTTTCGATACGGTCCTCCTCGAGAATCACGGCGTGGCAGCGGGAGGACGGAATCTGCTGGAGGCATTCCAGAGGTTCGAGACGCTCGACTTCTGCGCGCGAACCCTCATCAACGCGGGAGCTCTCGGCACGGCGCGCGGCCTGGAACCCGATGAGATCGCCCTGTTCACACTCGCGAAGAACCAGGGGATGCCCGAGTTCGAGGTGAAGGCCCGCGCCTCGGCTGAGCTGGCCCTGCGCAGGGAGATGAGGGAGTTCGTCCACAGGGCATATCGGCAGCGCCTCATGACCAGCACGGAAGGGACCGTCTCGGTGAGAGTTGACGATGGCCGTTTCCTCATCAGCCCGTACGGGATCGACCGCAGCTACATGGATGAGTCGGACTTCGTCCTCATCGACAATGGAAGGCGGGAGCGGGGGCTCGTACCCAGCCGGGCGGTGATCATGCACGACGAGATCTACGCCGCCAACCCCGAGATCCGCGCCATCATCAGCGCCCAGTCTCCCGCGGTGACCGCGTTCACCGTGACGGGAACGCCGCTGGAAAGCGCGATCATTCCGGAAAGCTACGTCGAGCTTCGCGACATTCCCTTGATCGCGTTCGGCCGGCAGTTCACTGACGAGAAAGGCCTGGCGGCGTTGATTTCGCCGCGAACACCGGTCGTGCTGCTGGAGAACGACGCGATCCTCACGACGGGCGCGAGCCTCACCGAGGCATACGACCGTCTGGAGGTCGCGGAGTTCAGCGCGAACGCAATCCTCAACGCCGCCAATGTGGGAAAAGTGCAGCGCATCGGCGAGAGGGAGCTGGACGCAATCAGGAAAAAGTTCGGGCTGTCCTGAGAG
>DATKLB010000081.1:0-3494 GCA_035542615.1 Spirochaetia bacterium
GCGAGGTGACCACATCCGAAAACCCCGTGGATGCCGGCGTCCCGGGGAGATTCTGGCGTGGACAGAACTGCCCCGATCCATTCAACCCGGTGACGACAATAGGTCGGCTCTCCGGTGTTATGAAGCGGCAGGATTTATGAGGGAGGGGCTTCTCAGAGAGGCGCAACAGGTGGGGAACGCCGTACGGGACGCCGTGGTCATGGGCATCCTGCGGGATGAATGGCAGGCGCTCGGGCGATGACGCAGAATCGCCGGCGACGCTGAAGCAGCGTGCAACACCCATGGTCTCGCGGGTAGGTACGGGGCAGGCTCTTCACCGCCCCGATCCGAGGCTGGCGAGTCTTTTCCGCGCATCGGTCAGCTCGGGGCGGCTTCTGTCCGCATCTCTCCAGAGCTCGAGGAATCTTCTGTATTCGGATGTCGCCCTGTCGACCCTGCGCGCCTGCTCGTACAGCATTGCCAGCCGGTAGTGGTAGAGCGGACTGATCAGGCGCCTGTCCCTGTCGGCGCGGTTGATCCTGAGAATGTTCTCGTATTCGGCAATCGCGCTATCCGGCTCTCCTTTCATCTGGAATGCGCGCGGGACAACATCCCTGAGCGGAGGGGTATTGTACACGGGCATTGGCCAGCCGATCACCATGGAGGGACCCGGGACAGGTGTGTCCCGGTACACGCGAATGGCGCTGTCAGGCTGCCCCTCTGCAAGGAGCATCTCCGACTCCAGAACCCCGGTCATCAGCCCGACCTGGCTCTGCAGTGTTTCGAGGGAATCTCTGCTGCGAAGCAACACATCGACACATCTCCGCGCCGAATCGGTACGGCCTTCCGTCAGGAACACCATGCATGCAAGAGCATTTTCGATTGCCCTGTTGCAGACAGGGGTGTTCGGGCTCATCTCGCGACGACCCTGTGAGCAGAGCGCAAACTCTCTCCGTGCATCGGCTGTCTTCCCCAGTGCGAGAGAGGCCAACCCTTTCGAGTAGTAGTAGGGGGAAAAAGCGCCGGGAACTCCCATCTTGTGGACGGCGTCTGCCATGAGGGCGAGCGCATGCTCGGCCTCTGACATTCTTCCGAGTGCAACCATGTACCTTGACTTCCAGGCAAGTGCTATTCCCTTCAGGCCCATGGTCGGGGCCGAGGCGACAAGACTGTCGAGGCACCGGACGGACGCGACCCAGTCTTCCTTGAGCGTGTACACGTAGGCCAGGCTCAGGTATGAGTACAAGAACGACTGCTTCACCTGAAGTGCCTCCCGATACTTGCCGATGGCCCCATCGAGATCTCCCATGACCAATTCGATCTCGCCCATGGAGTCGTACGGGTTGGCGTCTCCCGGCGAAAGCCCCGCGTACCGCTGCAGTGTCTGGATGGCCTTCTCGTACAGCCCCTGGTCTGCATACAAGTACGCCAGGTTGTTATACGGAATGGCGTAGTCCGGATCAAGCTGGATGGTTGCTTCGAATTCGCGCTGTGCTTCCCGGAACCTCCGCCGCAACCGGTACTGGACGCCAAGCAGATTATGCAGCCGCTTTTCTTGCGGGAATTTCCTCACGGCCTCTTCGTACAGCGCGAGGGTTTTTGACGGATTGGCTTCGACCGCTGATGCATAGCGCGCTTCGATCAGCAACCGTTCTTTCTCGGGAAGTCTCGCGGAGAGCCCTTCTGCCCTTTCTATCGCTGATTTCTGCTGCGGGATTTCGAGCAGCTCACCATCAACGGCGCTGAGCAGGTAGTAGGCCAGTGCGAAATTGGAGTCCAGTGCGACCGCCTCTTCCAGGAACCTCCGTGCATCAGCGTAGTAGAACCTCTCGTAGTCTGCCCTTCCCCGGAGGAAGAGGTTGTATGCATCCATCGATGATGTGGTCACCTCCGCGATCGGCGGCGGGGCGGCTTCCACCTTCCGCTGTGAAAGTCCCACGCCGCGGGCGATGTCTTTGCTCAGCTGGTCGATCTGGACGTTGAGTATGCTCTGCACTCCCTCGCCGCGCGCCCCCGCCGTCTTCAGGAGCTCCTTGGTGTTGACGTCAAGCACTTTCACATCCGTTGCGAATGTGTCGCCCGCCTTGACGAATGAACCGGTGACGATGGCCTGTATGCCCTCGCGCTGACAGAGCTCGAACCCCAGGTCCTTGTCGATGACGCCGACGCCGGACTTCCCCATCTGTCTCAGAAGATCATTCATCCGCTCCCAGGTCATCACCCGCAGGAACTTCGATTGCTCGAGGCTTGTGATCAGCAGGTTCGGTATCGCCTCGCGCAGATAGTCGTACGCATGATCACCGGTCTGATTGACAAACGGGATGACGGCGACAGGTTTGGGTTCGGAGATCAGGATCTCCTCGAACAGGAGGGGCCTCGCAAGAAAGAATGCGGCGGCCAGGGCGACGAGGAGCGCGGCGGGGAGGAGGGCCCTCCTGGCGAGGGATTTCCGGGGAGGTGCCTGGCGCACGCCCTGCATGTCGACCCTGGAGGTTTCAGATTCCTTCCGCAGCCGCTTCAGATCGACAAGCATCTCATCGATGTGCTGGTAGCGTTCGTCCCGCGCCTTCGCCATCGCTTTGGCGATGATGCGCTCGAGGTCCATCGGGATCCCTGTGCGGAGGGAGGTTACCGGCCGTGCATTGCTGTTGACGATTTCATAGACGAGGACATTGTCGTATTCCCCCCGGAACGGCGGCTCTCCCACGAGCATTTCATACAGGACCACCCCCAGGGACCAGATATCGGAGCGGTTGTCGGCCTCTTCGCCCCCGACCTGTTCGGGGGACATGTACAGAAGTGTCCCCAGCCTCGTCCCTTCACCGGTCAACACGGTGCGGCCGGAGAGTTTCGCGAGCCCGAAATCGAGGATCTTCGCTCTCCCGTCGCGTGTGATCATGATATTCGCGGGCTTGATATCCCGGTGCAGGATGCCGCGCTCATGGGCTTTGGCCAGTCCGAGGGCGACCTGGCCGGCAATGTCGAGGGCGTCCTCGACCCTGACGGGGCCCCGTTCGATCTTCGCCTTCAGGGTCTCGCCCTCGTAGCATTCCATGCAGATGAACATCTGTCCGTCGGACGTTTCATCGATGTCATGGACAACGCAGATGTTGTCGTGCTGGAGGGCTGAGACTGCCTGCGCTTCATGGACGAAGCGTTCCTTGGCTGCAGGATCGCGCGTGAGGTGGGGAGGGAGAAACTTCAGTGCGACTGTCCGTCTGAGGCGCGTGTCTTCGGCCCTGTACACAATACCCATCCCGCCGCCGCCGAGGCGCTCAAGGATCTTGTAGTGAGAGACGGTTGTGCCGACCATCGGGGTCCTCCAGGAATACGCGTGAGGTTCAGTCGGCCCGGAAATGAAAGCACCTCTTCTGCCCGTTCTCTCACAATGGGGGAAAAGAGGTGCCTCTCAAGGAGCTGTGGCAGAAAGGTAGAGCCCTCACGGACCAAAATCAAATGGCACGATACCCGGCGGGGGGTTGATTTTCAATGGTCGAAATCCTACATTTTGTAGT
>DATKLB010000082.1:0-9871 GCA_035542615.1 Spirochaetia bacterium
GACTCTGGAGATGTCGAACGTCGATCTCGCCGAGCAGTTCACGGACATGATCGTGACGGAGCGCGGCTTCCAGGCCAACTCGCGCACCATCACGACCTCGGACCAGATGCTCCAGGAGCTTCTGACGCTGAAGAGGTAGCGCGGAAGAGGTACATTAGTGCCATGAGGTTTCCGACATAATGGTCGAAGTAACGCGACTGGACGGGAAGACGTATTACGTGAACCCGCACCAGATCGAGTACATCGAGTGCAACCCTGACACGACGCTGGTGATGACGTCAGGAAAGAGGCTGGTAGTCCGCGAGGACTACCAGACTGTTTATGAGCGCATCGTTGAGTATCGGAGGCTGATCGGGGCGTTCAAGAGCGAGGACTAGGGTGACGTGGAGCGCGGCAATCGAAAACTACCTCTGTATTGCGCTCCAATGTATATTTGTGTTACTATGCTCGAAGGGGGGAGGGGATGGCTGACGAACAGCAGGACATGAATCTGGAGGACGTCGGCGCAGGCGTCGAAGAAGCCGGCGGTCCCCGAAAAGGCGGGCTGTTCTCAGGCCTGATCCTGAACATCCTCAAGTGGGCTGCCATAGCGGTGGGAGTCATCATCGTCGTCGTGACGACGACCGTGGTGACTTTCAACGCTCTCAAGAAAGGCGCCTCGTCCCAGAACCTTGCCGCGATCTCGCCGGCCTACCAGAGCAAGCAGCCGCCACTCGCATATTATGACAACATCGACCAGATCAGGGGGCAGACTGCGGACGAAACGCCGGCGGTGTATCTGCTGAGGGTCAGCCTGGGATACGACCCGACTGACAAGCAGATCAGCGTCGAGATCGGGTTGCGCGAGCGCGAGATCCAGAATCTCCTGTTGAAGCTGATCTCGCAGAAGACGGTCGCGGAGCTCGGTCCTGCGCATTACGACGCCCTTCAGGAGGAGCTCAAGGACTCGATCAACGCCATCATGACGAACGGCAAGATCAAGAGCGTGGTATTCCGAGAGTTCACGGTGGTGAAGTAGGATGACGGAAGTCCTTTCCCAGGACGAGATAGATCAGCTTCTCACGGCCATCTCCTCGGGCGAAGTCGCCACCGAGGAAATCAGCGCGCCCGCGGACCAGCGCAAGATCAAGATCTATGATTTCAAAAGGCCTGACAAGTTTTCCAAGGACCAGATCCGCACCGTTTCCATCATGCACGAGACCTTCGCCCGTCAGACGACGACCGCCCTCTCATCGCAGTTGCGCAGCCTGGCGCACGTGCACGTGGCTTCCGTTGACCAGCTCACCTACGAAGAGTTCATCCGCTCTATTCCCAACCCGACGACAATCGCCGTCATCAACATGGATCCCCTGAAGGGCTCCGCAATATTGGAGATAGATCCCGCGGTGACCTTCTCCATCATCGACCGCCTGTTCGGCGGCCAGGGGGAGGGCGCGAAGTTCACGCGCGAGCTCACTGATATCGAAGCCTCCGTCATCGAGGGGATCATCGTGCGGATCCTCGGGAATCTGCGGGAGGCCTGGGCAACGGTGATCGACCTGCGGCCACGCCTCGGCCAGATCGAGACCAATCCCCAGTTCGCGCAGATCGTTCCGCCGTCGGAGATGGTCGTTCTGGTGACCCTGGAGACGAAGGTGGGCGAGGTCGAGGGCATGATGAACTTCTGCATTCCCTATCTCACCATCGAGCCCATCATTCCGAAGCTTTCCGCCCAGTACGTCTACTCCTCCATGCGCCGAGGCACTACGACGGAGAACCTCAGCCTTCTGCGTGACCGGCTTGCGGGCATCGAGATCACGCTGGTGGCAGAGGTGGGGTCCATCGACATCACGATGCGCGACGTGCTGGCTCTTCGCCTGGGGGACATCATCCGGCTGCAGAACGTGCGGGTAAGCGATCCGATGATGCTGAAGATCGGGGATCGCAGGAAGTTCGTCTGCAGGCCGGGCGTCGTGGGCAACAAGATCGCCGTGCAGGTGCTGAAGAAGCTCGAGGACATCGAGCAGGCGGAGTTCGAAGAACTGGTCACGGATGAGGGAGAGGAAGCATGAGTGACGGATCGCTCTCGCAGGACGAGATAGACGCCCTGTTGCAGGGAACCGACACGATCGAGATGGACACATCCGCTGCCGGTGGTCCGTCGCCGATGTCGGATGCGGAGAGAAGCGCGCTGCAGGAGATCCTCCGAGGCGTCACCGAGAGCCAGGGCTCGAACCTTTCAATCCTGACCGGCAAGACCGTCGCCATCGGAGACCCGAGCGTGAAGGTGAAGCCCGTTTCCGAGCTCCTTGCCGGGCAGCCGGACGACGTGGTGGATGTCCGCGTGGACCTGACCGACGGCCTGCAGGGTGAGCACTCCTACGTCGTTCCGTCGAATATCGCCGGCACCATCGCGGGGCTCATGATGGGACAACAGGGCGGCGAGCTTGACGAAGCGTCGCTGTCCGCTGTCGCGGAAGCCGTTTCACAGATCACCGGCACGGCAGCCACGGCAATCGGCAACAGGGTCGGCAGAGTCGTGAAGACCTCCCCTCCTGATCTGCGCAGGACAAGGAGGCAGCAGATCAGGGTTCCCCAGGGCGATGTCTGCGTGGTGGTCGACTATCCCATTTCCATCGAGGGGTTCCCGGCGGCGACATTGACCGAGGTCTTCTCGCTGTCACTCGCGTCGGAGATCCTCTCCCTCACGGGGAGCCCCGAGGCCGCGCCCGCGGCCGCGGTTGGCGCCGCAGCAGCCGGCGGGAGAACCGCGGCGCGCGCCGCCCGTCCCGCGCAACCGGCCGGGCCCGGGGATGCCGGCTTCCAGCAGACCTTCGGGCAGGCCTTCGGGGGATCGGGGCAGAGCCCGGCGATGGCGCCGCCCAACGTTCAGCCAATCCAGTTCGCCAACCTGCAGGCCGCACCCGCCGCCGGCGAGCAGGGGAACATCGGTCTCCTCATGGACGTCTACATGGAGATGACCGTGGAGCTCGGGCGGACTCGGAAGAGAATCAAGGATATCCTGGGGATCGGCGAAGGCACGATCATCGAGCTGGACAAGCTCGCCGGCGAGCCCGTCGACATCCTCGTGAACCACAAGCTCATTGCGAAAGGGGAAGTGGTTGTCATCGACGAGAACTTCGGAGTCCGCGTGACGGAGATCGTTTCACAGATGGACAGGATGAACGAGTTGACATAGCGCTGGCACAGAACGCATCACGGCGGATTCGCTCCAACCGTGAGGCCGTGACAGCGCATCACACCGTTTCAGATTTTTACTGGGAGGGGGAATCTGAAAGTGCTGATGCGAATTGCAGCAAGCGCCGCAATGGCGCTTGCGATCGCCGCGATGCCCCTGGCAGCGCAGGCGAAGGACACGGGCACCGCACCCGCACCGGCGGCGACCATCGGGACTCAGACGAGTCTCAGCGAATCAGAGCTCGTCATACCGGAGAGCGACGCGCCGGCGCGGGGTGCTGCTCAAGCACGTGGGGGGCCCGCGGGCGCGACGGCTGCCCCGACAACGCAGAGCGCGGCTCCCGGCGTGACGACGTGGGATTTCCTGAGGATGCTCATCATCCTCGGGGCTGTCGTCGGGGCGATCTACCTTCTGTTCTGGGTCCTGCGTCGGGGCGCCGGAAGAAGAATCACCGAGAACAATCTCATCCGTGTCCTGGGCTCGCGAAGCCTCGCCGGAAACAGGTCGCTGCACCTTGTGGAGGTCGGCACGTCCGTCTTCCTTGTCGGCGCCTCCGACGGCGGGGTGGAGCTGATCTCAGAGATCACGGACAAGGAGAGCCTCGACTCGGTGAGGCTGAAGGCGGCAGAGGAAACCCCCGGCGGACGGCGGAGCTTCCAGCAGCTGCTGTCGGAGATTTTCCGCCCGGCGGCACGATCCATCTCTGTTGGAGAGGGAATCGGGTTCCTGCAGGGCCAGAGGGACAGGCTGAGGAAGCTATGAAGAAGATCCTTTCAGCCGTCCTGCTTCTGTCCCTCGCGGCTGCGATGCTCCCCTTCGGTGCGTTCGCGCAGACCGTCGGCGCGGCAGCGGCACCCGCCGGCGGGACTGCTCCGCGGGCGAGTGCGGCCGGCGCCGCCACCCTGCCTGTCCCGTACGTGGACTTCAATGTGCGCACCGCTCGAAGCAACCAGGAGGTCGTCCTTTCCGTCCAGCTGCTGCTGCTTCTCACGGTGCTCGCGCTGGCTCCTTCGATCCTCATCCTGACCACGTGCTTCCTGCGCATCGCGATCGTCTTCGATTTCGTCAAGCGCGCGTTGTCCCTGCAGTCAGCGCCGCCCAACCAGGTGATGATGGGGCTGGCGCTCTTCCTCACCCTGTTCATCATGTGGCCCACTTTCAGCCAGATCTACGAGAGCTCGCTGAAGCCGTTCGGCGAGGGAAAGATGGGTCTGCAGGAGATGTATTCGAACGCGGAAAAACCCCTGCGGGTGTTCATGTACCGGCAGATGGGAAACGATGCGCAGTCCATCCGCCTGTTCATGAGCATGCGGGGACTCCCGAAACCTGCAACGTTGGCTGACGTGCCCACATACGTGCTGATTCCCGCGTTCGTCATTCACGAGATGACCACGGCCTTCAAGATCGGAATACTTCTTTTTATTCCGTTCATCATCATCGACATGGTGGTGGCCTCGACCCTCATGTCGATGGGAATGATCATGGTGCCGCCCGTGATGATCTCGATGCCGTTCAAGCTGATTCTCTTCGTGCTCGTGGACGGCTGGGGGCTGCTCACCATGCAGCTGGTAAGGAGCTTCAAATGAGCATGGGAGCCGCAATCGCGATCATCCGCCAGGGCGTGCTGGAAACACTCATCCTCGCGGCGCCGCTTCTCCTCATCGGGATGGCGGTCGGTCTTGTCGTGGCAATCCTGCAGGCGACAACGTCGATTCAGGAGCAGACCCTCAGCTTCGTTCCCAAGATTGCCGCAATCCTGCTCGGGTTGATACTGTTCGGCAAGTTCCTGACGGAATCTCTGGTTGGCTACACGCAGAGGCTTTTCTCGATGATCTCCAACATGTGAGGGACGATGATAGAAGCGCTGGTCACCAACATCCGGCTTTTTCTGCTCGTGTTCTTCCGCATCATTGCGATGGTGGAGGTGGCTCCGCTGCTCTCGTCGTCATCGATACCCCAGGTCGCCAAGATCGGGCTGTCTTTCTTCACCGCGGCAACGGTGTTTCCCTGGGTCCTCCAGTCCGGCTATGCCATCCCGGCTAACCCCGTGGATTACTTTTTCCTCGTGCTGGGAGAGGTGGCCATTGGCCTTTTGATCGGGTTCCTCCTGCTGCTGATTTTCTCCGCCTTCCAGCTGGCGGGCCAATTTTTTTCTCTCCAGATGGGCTTCAGCGCGGCCGAAGTCTTTGACCCGCTGTCCCAGGTCGAAGTTCCGCTCATGGGGGAGTTCCTCAACCTGATCGCGATGCTCGTCTTCATCGCCATATCGGGCACGGGGAAGTTTCTTCTCGTGGGCGTCCTGGGGTCCTTCCAGCACTTGCGTGCGGTTGACCTTGTCCTGCACAAAGGGGCGATCATCCAGCTGCTCGTGAGCGGGTTGGGGGGGCTTTTCCAGAGCGCCCTCACGATCTCCTTCCCCATCCTGGGAACTCTCATCCTGGTCTCCATCGTCATGGGCCTGCTGGCGAAAGCGGCCCCGCAGATGGACGTTCTCACCATGGGGTTTCCGGTGTCCATTGGCGTGACGTTTCTCATCCTTTTCGGGACGCTTCCCTTTCTGATGACAGCATTCGAGCGCATCATCGACGGAAGCTTCCAGACCCTGGAGGGCTTCATTCTCGGAGCAGGCAAATGACCGCGGAAAATCCCGTCGATCTGCTAGCGATCCTCGCAACCCCTTTCGACGTTCACCTGCAGTGGTTTGCCGCGGAGGACGAGGGGCGAACCGAGGAGCCTTCCGAGCACAAGCTAAGAAAAGCGCGGGAGGAGGGCAAGGTCGCAAAGTCGACCGAGCTCAGCTCTTCGCTCGTTCTGCTGGCCGGAATCGCCACGCTCGCGCTGCTCGGGGACTTCATGCTGCGCTCCTTCGCCGAGATGCTGAGGTTCTTTCTTTCCATTTCTGCAAGCCCCGGGGCTTTCAACGCCAGCCTGCTCCTTGCCTTCCTGAGCTGGGCAGCGAAGATCGGTCTGCCCATCCTCGCTGTTGCATTCGTCGTTGCCATCCTCGCCAACGTCATCCAGGTTGGTTTCCTGTTCACCGCGAAGCCGATCACGCCGGACTTCACCCGGCTGACGCCCCGGTTCGGACGGTGGCTGTCGCGGTCCTTCGGGTCCACCGAAGCCGTGTTCAATCTCGCGAAGGCGGTGGTCAAGATCGTTCTCATCGCTGCCATCGCCTGGCTCAATATCCGCGGGGAGGTCCCGCGCCTGACCCGACTTGCGATGTCCCCGTTCCTGTCCGGGGTTGCCGTGATCGCGCAGATTGCTCTCCGCGTGCTGATCGAGGCGGCCATCGCCATGCTCGCGTTCTCCGTCATCGACTACTGGTTCCAGAGGCGGCAGCACATCGAGTCCCTGAAGATGTCCCGCCAGGAGGTCAAGGAGGAACGCAAGATGTACGAGGGGGATCCTCTGACGCGCAGCCGGCTGCGGGAGCGCATGAGGGACATCATGCGCCGCACCATGTTGCGGGCGGTACCGCGCGCGGACGTTGTCATCACCAACCCGACGCACTATGCCGTGGCCCTCGAGTACAATCGTGCCATGATGCCCGCGCCCACCGTTGTGGCGAAGGGGGCCGATCTGATCGCCCAGAGGATCAGGGAGGTCGCGGAGGAGAACGATGTCCCCATCATGGAAAACAAACCGCTGGCCCAGGCCCTGTACAAGGAAGTGGAGATCGGTGACGCGATTCCCGAGAAGTTCTACGAGGTGATGTCCACGATCCTGGCCGAGGTCTACCGCCTGGCAGGAAAGTCCGCGGAGGCACGCTATGGCTGATGCTCGCGCCGTCGTCGGAAATCTCTGGCAGCAGAGGAGCGACGTCCTGGTGGCCATCGGCGTCATCGTGGTCGTCATGATGATGCTGATCCCGCTCCCCGCGGTCCTGCTCGACGTGCTGCTGGCGGCGAACCTCGTCCTGTCCATCATCGTCATTCTCATGGTGCTCTACACCCGCAACGCGCTGGAGTTCTCCGTCTTCCCGACCCTGCTCCTCCTCGCAACGGTATTCGGGCTCGCCCTCAACGTTTCCTCCACGCGGCTCATCCTGAGCCAGGGAAGCCAGTTCAAGGGCCACATCATCCGCGCATTCGCGACGTTCGTGGTGGGCACACGGGGGATCGAGGGATACGTCATCGGGATGATCATCTACATCATCATCATCGCGGTCCAGTTCATCGTCATCACGAAGGGCTCCACCCGCGTGGCCGAGGTCGCGGCGCGCTTCACCCTGGATGCACTGCCAGGAAAGCAGATGGCAATCGAGGCGGAGTACAACTCCGGCCTCATCACGGAGGAGGAGGCGACCCGCAAGAAGAACGACCTGCAGCGGGAGGCGGATTTCTACGGGTCCATGGACGGCGCCTCGAAGTTCATCTCGGGAAACGTCAAGGTCGGAATCCTGATCACGGTGGTCCAGATTGTCGGCGGGTTGATCGTGGGCATGACGCTGCACGGGGAAGACCTCAACACCGCTTTGAGCACCTATATCTCGCTCGCCATTGGTGACGGCCTCGTCACGCAACTGCCGGCGCTCATGATCTCCACCGCGACCGGCATCATCGTCACTCGGGCAATCTCGGACTCTTCCTTCGGCAAGGACATCTCCCGGCAGTTCTCCGGCCAGTCCGGACCGTACTTCATCGCCGCGGGTTTTCTGGTCGTGTTGTCCTTCCTCCCCGGTTTTCCGTGGTACGTGCTGATCCCCATGGCGGCGCTGCTTGCGGTGCTCGGGTTCAGCCTGGGGCGGCGGCAGTTGGCCGAGGAGGAGCGGACGAGAACTCGCGAGGTCACGGAACGGGAGAGGGCAGCCCCCGCGGAGATTTCACCCGTGGTGCCGCTGGATCCCCTGTCCCTTGAGATCGGGTACGGCCTCATCCCGCTGGTGGACAAGGAGCAGGGGGCCGAGCTGCTGGACCGCATCACCCGCATCCGCAGGGAGTCCGCGCTGGAGCTGGGGCTCGTCGTGCCGCGCATACGCATTATCGACAACATGCGCCTTGAGCCCTCGGAGTACTCTTTCAAGATCCGTGGGGTCGAGGTCGGACGGGGCAGGATCAAGATGGGGTCGTACCTCGCAATCCAGCCCGGCCGGCTCGCCGAGGAAGTGCCCGGAGAGCCAACGAAGGATCCCGCTTTCGGGCTCCCCGCCGTCTGGATTGCAGAGGAGGACAGGGAAAAGGCCGAAAGGCTGGGCTACACCGTGGTGGATCCGCCGTCCATCATTGCCACGCATCTCACCGAGATCATCAAGAAATACGCCGCCGACATCCTGGGCCGCCAGGAGGTGCAGTCCATCCTGGATGCGCTCAAGGCAGACTACCCTGCCGTGGTGGAAGAGGTGAAGAAGGCCCTCTCAGTGGGGGAGATCCAGAAGGTCCTCCAGGGTCTCCTCGCGGAGAGAGTCTCAGTGAGGAACATGGTTGTCATCCTGGAGACCCTGGCGGACTACGGGACCGTGACGAAGGACATCGGCTTCCTCATAGAGAAGGTCCGCCAGGCTCTGGGACGCCAGATCTGTCTCCAGTACAGCGACGATAAGAAGACGCTCCGCGTGCTCACCATAGAGCCGACATTGGAGAAGAAGATCATCGACTCGCGGGTGGAAACGCAGCGCGGCATTGCAGCGGGGCTGGACCCGGCGACTCAAAGGAAGTGGATCACGGCCCTCTCCAACGCCGTGCGGAGCGTCCAGGAGGCTGGGCACCACGAGGTGGTCCTGTGCTCCGAGGCTGCCCGTCCGCTCGTGAAGTCGAGCACGATGCGCGAGATTCCCCACCTGGCGGTCATTTCCAGCCTCGAGGTGGCGCCGGACATCATCGTGGAAGCTCTTGGAGAGATCCGGTTGGAAAGCTAGCACACCAGGAGGGAGCAGAAGGGAGAATGCAGTACTTCACGATCCAGGCGCGCTCCAACCGGGAGGCGATCCAGAAGATGAAGCTCACCTACGGGGAGGATGCCCGAATCCTCACGCACCGCGGCATCCGCATCGGGGGTTTCCTCGGCATGTTTGCGCGGGAGGGCGTGGAGGTGACGGGATACCTGTCTGATGACGGTACCAGGAAAAGGAAGGCCGAGGTGGAGGAAGAGAAGAAGCGCATTCTCGAATCTGTCAGGAAGGAGCAGAAGGAGCAGAGCCTGCAGATATTGTTGAAGGAGATTCAGGGCCTGCGCGCGGCCCTTGACGCCCACGCGACCAGCGGCGCGGCGACCGAGCCAGCGAAAACAGATCTGCATCCTTCCCTGGCACGGATCGAGGAGCTGATGGCAGCGAACGACTTTTCCGAGGAGTTCATTGCCGCCATCCGCGAGCGGGCACGGAAGGAGTTTTCCCTCGACGCCCTGGAGAACTATCCTCTTCTCATGGCCTCCGTCGTCGGGTGGATCGGGGAAAGAATCCAGATCGATCAACCCATTGGCATTCCGCAGAAGGGCACACGGGTCGTGATCATCGTCGGGCCGACGGGGGTCGGAAAGACGACGACCATCGCGAAGCTCGCTGCCATCCATGGCATCGGAGACGGCAGGCAGCCGCCCCGCCGCGTGCGGATCATCACGATCGACAACTATCGCATCGCTGCGAAGCAGCAGATCGAAACCTACGCCGAGATCATGCGGATACCCGTCAGCCTGGTGGAGAGCGCTGCGGATCTCCAGAAGTGCCTCGCGCTGAACCAGGACGCCGAGCTGGTG
>DATKLB010000083.1:0-4880 GCA_035542615.1 Spirochaetia bacterium
CGGCTCTAGGTCTCCGATGCACGAGTGGGCACTGGCCGACGCCGTCGTGGAGGCCACGCGCGCGGCCCTGGGCGCGAGAGACCCTTCCTGCCTCCGCGGAGTCAACGTGCTGATCGGCGAGCTGCAGGCCATCGACCGGGAGATCTTCTCCTTTGCCCTCGAGACAATCCTTTCCGAGGGGCCATATTCGCACCGGATCTTTCGGCTTGAAACCGAGCAGGCATCGTTCCTTTGCCAGAGCTGCGCCAGAGAATGGGCTCTCGAGGAGAGCACCGGAGTGACGGACGAGGAGCGGGAGGCCATTCACTTCCTCCCCGAGTCTGCCCACGCGTTCATCCGCTGTCCGTCGTGCGGAAGCCCCGACTACCGGGTGCAAAAGGGAAGGGGAGTTCGGATCAGAAGCCTCGAGCTCGCCGACAGGGACGGATGCAGGTGAGCGATCCGCGGCCGGCCGTCGTGGGGAAGAGGCTTGCCGGAATCCGGCACATTGTCGCCTTTTCCTCGGCGAAGGGAGGCGTCGGCAAGACAATGTGCACCGTTGCCTCCGCGCTCGTCCTTGCCCGTGGGGGGAGGCGAATCGGCATTCTGGACATCGACACGCAGGGAGCCTCCGCGCATCTTTTCCTGGGCATCCAGCCGCGTCTTCCCGAGGAAAAGGAGGGCATTCTGCCTCTCCGTGTTGTCGACGGCGTGTCATTGATGAGCGTTGCTCCGTTCACCGGTGAGCGGGGTTTGCCCTTGCGCGGGCCCGAGGTCACCGATGCAATTCTGGAGCTGCTCGCGGTCACCGTCTGGGAAGGAACCGAAATGCTCCTCATCGACACGCCTCCCGGCATGGGAGAAGAAATCCTCGATCTCGCTCGACTCGTGCCCCGCCTGCAGGCGCTGGTCGTCTCCACGCCCGCGGCTGTCTCGGTCAAGGTCGTCGAGAGGCTGCTGTCCGTCTTGAAGGAGCTCGGGGTTTCCGTCCCGGGGCTGATCGCCAACATGGTCGATGGAGATGCCGGCCCAGTGCGGGACCTGGCGCTCAGGACAGGAGTGGGGATGGTTGCCGAAGTGCCGCTGGATCCGTCGGTGGAGAAGGCGATCGGCAATCCCCGTGAGCTTGCCGCGGGGCGTGCGGGCCAGGCTCTCGATCAGGCGATGCGGCGGTTGGGCTATCTATGAGCGTCTTCGAGATCATCATGCTGGTGTGTTTCGGGGCGGCGTGGCCGTTCTCCATCTACAAGTCGTGGAAGACTCGCCACGTGGCGGGGAAGAGTCTTCCCTTCCTCCTGGTGATTGTCGTCGGGTACGCGGCTGGAATCCTCCACAAGCTCATCTACCACTTCGACCTCGTGATCTACCTCTATGCGCTGAACGCTGTCATGGTGATCATCGACATCATCCTCTACCTGCGAAACCGCCTCTATCACATTCGCGAGAGCCTCGCTGCGGCAATACGCCGCGATACGGAGGGACACTGAGGTGAAGGTCCTGATCGCTTACCGCTCTCGCTACGGCGTCACGGAATCATGCGCGAAAACTCTGGCCGGCAGGATTTCCTCGGGAGCCGTTCTCCACGACCTGCGTAGCTCGGAGCGGCAGTCCCTCGAGGGGTTCGACATCGTGCTCATCGGCGGCTCGATCTATGGAGGCAGAATACAGCGGGAAATCCCGGCTTTCTGCGACCGTGAGCGGGAAAGCCTCCTGTCCCGGAAAGTCGGGCTGTTCATCTGCTGCTTCTATACCGGGGAGCGCGCCGCGGCGGAGATCCAGGAGGCGTTTCCCTCCTGGCTCACGGCGCATGCCTTTGCCCGCGAGGTCCTGGGGGGCGAGCTGTCGCTGAGCAAGCTTTCTTTTCTGGACCGGATTCTGGTTCGAACCCTCGTGCGCCCCGCTCGCAACCTCTTCATGATTCGTACTGACGCCATCGAAGAGCTGGCAGCCGCAGTCAACGCGCTGCAGTCGGGGTAGCTTCCGGAGCTCAGGGCCTCACGAGCGCCTTCGCCGCGAGGTGGGAGAGGGATTCTACCTTCATGCCGAGGCCGTAGTGCGCATTGAGGTCGGTGAGCTGCGTGTGGCAGTTTTCACACGCGGTGCAGATCACGCTCGCCCCTGATGCTTTCATCTGCTCGGCCTTGACCCGGGACGAGCTCATGCGGAAGTCTTTTTCTCCCAGCGCGACGAAACCTCCGCCTCCCCCGCAGCACCAGTTTTTCTCCCGGTTGGGCTGGAGCTCCACGAAGTCATCCGCGAGGTGCCTGATCACGAGACGCGGCTCTTCGATGACCCCGCCGTTTCGGGCGATCTGGCAGGGATCGTGGTAGGTCAGCTTTCCCGTGAAGCGGCTGCGGTCCAGGTGGATGCGTCCCTCCCGTACGTAGCGGGCGATCAGCTCGACGAACGCCGACACCGTGAAGGGATGGTAGCCAGTCATATATTTCATGACGCGAAACGCGGTGCCGCATTCCACGATGACGACTTCCTTCACCCGCAGGCGAATGGCCTCGTCGTGGATTCGTCGGGCGATGATCTGCATCTTCTTCCCGTCTCCAAGGAAGGCCGCGAAGTTCACCGCCTCGAACCGGCTCAGCGTCCATTTTTCACCGGCGGCATTCATGATGGCGGCCGCGGGGACGATCGAGTGCTTGCCGGCAAGGGCGACATAGAGCACGTCTGCGCCCTGGGCAGCAACGCTGATCGTTGGCCGGTCCGGCGCGGCGGGCCAGAGCTCCTCGATCTCGGGGGCCAGGTCCATGACCGCTTCGTCGAAGGCTGCCTTTGTCTCCTCGACGCCCTCTCCCTTGGCGATCGACATGTCAGACAGCATGGTCAGCAGCTTGGGCTCCTTGTCCGCGCCGATCAGGAGAAGCTTGGCGATGGACATGAGCATTTGGGTGTCGATGCCGAAAGGGCACCATGTCATGCAGCGCCGGCAGCCCGTGCACGACCACGCCGCGTCGTAGACGGCTGCCATGGTGGGGTCATCCATCGGAAGGACCTCGCCGAGCCAGGGGGCGATTCTTCCCTGGAGCTTGAAGTAGCGCTTGAAAATCTTGCGGATCACCTCGGCTCGCCCAACCGCTGAATAGCGCAATTGCGGCATGGAAGCGTACACGTGGCAGGCCTCGACGCAGACGCCGCAGCGGGCGCAAGTGTCGAGGTATAACCGCATTGCGCCGTTGAGCTTCGTCTCGAAGAGACCTTTGAGCCGGGTCGTTGTGGCCGCGTCCATGTGTCTCATGTCCTCCGCAGCAGGTTGATCGGGATCGTGAAGAATGCGTGCACGATCTTCGTGAAAGGCAGCACGATGAAAAACAGGTTGGCAAGCAGAACGTGCAGGACTACGAAGTGGTAATGCGACCCGTGGAGCACGGCGCGCGGGTCCGCGAACGTGAAGCTCGCCAGGCTGGCAAAGTAGAGGGCAAAGTCCTTTTTCGTCATGACGAACCCGTGAGAGCCCCACGAGTTGGACCAGCTGATCGTGTCACCGAGCAGGAAGAGAAACAGGATGAGAAGCAGCAGAAGATAGTCTCCCGGAGTGGATATCTCACGCACCGGGCTTCGAAACCGCCTGAGAATGAAATATCCGACCGAGAGGGTGAGAGCCACTCCAACGCCGCCGGCGCCGAGCATGTGCTTCGATTCCGGCGGCAGCATTCGGAGGGCCGGGATGATGTCGAGGTGGGCGAGGATCAGGAGCACGAACGAAACGTGGAAGATCACCAGGAAGACCCAGAACATCGGCTTGTGCTCTCGGACCTGCCGCATCCCGAACGCGTCTCTGAAAGCCGCAAACACCGGCAGCCGGGCGGCAGGGTAGAGGGTCAGCGGGTAGGGCTGGCGAGGGGAACGGAGGATTGTGACGATTCGAAAGACCACGCCGACAACAAGGGCGAGTATGGCGAGATACACCATGGGGACCATGATGAAGTAGTACACCGTCGAAAGTGGCCCTGCCGAGGCGACCGCTTGTGAGGCCGAGGAGACGGCTGCCGGGGCCTGGGCGGCGGCCTGCCCCCCCGCTTGCGAGGCGGCTGAAACAGCGTCGGAAACGGACGGCATGCGCGCTCCCTATTTCAACCGCTTCACGAAGATCCTGATGACGCCGGGTTCCCGCTTTGTTTCGAGGATCTGCTGGCCGGTGGTCTTTGCCCACGCGGGGAAATCAGCCAGGGAACCGGGATCCGTTGTGTGAACCTCGATCACATCGCCCACCGCGACGCTTCCGATCTGCTGACTGATTTTCACCACGGGCATGGGGCACGCCAGCCCTTTGTAGTCGAGAGTCTTCGCAATTACGTAGTCGGCCATGATGTTCTCCCTCCCGTCGTTGTACCCACCGTCAAATGAAGAACTGCAGCGAGGATTCCTTCGCGTGCGCGAGCATGGTCGCTACGCCGCACACCTCCAGGTTGGGGTAGTCGATCATTTCTTCCCTGCGGAAGCCGAAAAGATCCATTGACATCTCGCAGATGTAGATCTTCACGGCCAGCTGGCTCGCCACGTCAAAAAGCTGGTCCAGACTGGCGACGTTCTTCTTCTTCATGAGCCCCTTTATGATTGCGGGCCCCACTCCCGCCATGTTCATGTGGGAGAACTTCAGCGCGTCTTTTCCCTTGGGCACCATGAAGCCGAACATCTTCGATATCATGGTCTTGCCCTTCACGTGCCGGTGGGGGTCCCGCAGGGCTGCTGTTCCCCAGAAGGTGAAGAAAAGAACCACCTGCATGCCCATTGCAGCGGCTCCCGTGGCGATGATCATTGCGGCAAGCTGCTGGTCCAGGCTGCCGGAGAATATCACCATGGTCAGCTTGTTCCCCGTTCCGGGGAGCGCTTCGACCTTTGCCTTGAGCTCCGCGAGCTCCTTTTCCATATTCACGACGGCCATACCTCAT